>JAUWQN010000004.1 GCA_030611045.1 Methanosarcinales archaeon | reverse complement strand
TAAGTCCCATGAAAACGGAATATTTAACATGTAAATCCAATACAAAGGGCCGTGTGATGAAATAATATAAAAGTTCGGGCAATTTCATATAACTCCAGTATATCCGCAGTATTGCGTATATACTCCCTGTGGATGTACCTCCCCTCTCCATGCTTTTCCTTCTTTTCATCTCTTTACACCTCACCCCATCGGATCGACCGTTTTGCAGCTCACACTATACCGAATACTACAGTCACCAACGTTTTCGGGCTATAGACAAGAGCAGCGATAGCGAGGCAAGGAAGAATAAAACTTTCCTTAGTCTCGCTTTAGTACGAACGGCTGGCCGTGCGCTATAAAATATTCATTCGGATTTCCACAAGCCATGTATAGTGCAGTACTCGCGTGCCCCAATTTCCTCCGATTTTAGTTCAAACTCCGCTTCCGGTTTATCGCCGGGCTTCAAGAACTTCCTGTAAACACGACCATCTGCGATTACCTCTATCCATTCGATGTAATGCTTCTCTTCCATCGGATGAGAAACAGAGCCAACTTTCACCTTTAGCCCTGTTTCTGTCTTTTCAATCACTGGTACATGCTTCTCCAGCCCGGCATCTTCAGTCTTTTCTTTAAGCAACTCCATTGGCTGCCCGCAGCATACAAGCTCACCGTCTCCTGCGTGTAAGACCTCAACTATGTTCCCGCAAGAATTGCATCTATAAATTTGCCTTCGTTCCGTCATATTATACCTATACCCATCCTAAATTCAGAACTCCTCGCATTTGATTTGATAATAGCTTCTCGCGTGATCGCAAGAAGGGCATTTCTCCGGCGGTTCTCTTCCAAAATGGAGATAACCACATTCACGGCAAACCCACCAAACTTCTTCGTCTTTTTTGAAGACCGTGCCAGCTTCTACTTCTTTCAATAATTTCTTGTACCGCTCCTCATGATGCTCTTCGGCACTGGCAAATGCCTTTAATCTCGCGGCTATCTCAGGCAAACCCTCTTCTTCCGCCACCCTGGCAAATTCCGGATACATCTCTGTGTATTCATAATTCTCCCCCGCAATTGCCGCTTTCAAGTTCTGGGCTGTATCACTGTAAGTTGTTGGCGCTGCAGCCTCAACTGTTATCTCCTCTAAATCCCCACCCAACTTCTTCTTCAGTTCCTGTATATGTTCAAACAGTCTCTTGGCATGCGCTTTTTCATTCTCCGCGGTAATCAGTAAAATCTCTGCAATCTGTTCAAATCCTTCTTTCTTGGCGATTTTAGCATAGAACGTATAGCGGTTTCTTGCCTGGCTCTCACCAATAAATGCCTTAGTTAAATTTTCAATTGTTTTTTTCATAATTTTCACCTCAGTTACTTAAGTTATAGTTCTGCCTTTTTATATTTTATCATTCTATTTATTCTGTCTCCCGAAATTCATCGTTTTGCAACAGCTCATGCCGCGAAATTAGCATACCATTCCGGTCTTTCTGGCGGTTCCGTGCTCAGCATCTCCCGCCATTTCTCGTCGGTGAGTCGCTCTTGCATCGGCTGCTTAAATTCGTAATAACTCATTACCGGCCCCGCACCAATTAAAATCCTGCCGTCAGGAACCTTATACGCGACGACAATCATATCAACATACCCGACACCTTCTTCCAGAACCTGTCGTGTATTCCCCTCGGTATGTACATCCGCAACTATGGTCGTCTTCTTCGCTTTGTCATCCACCTCGCTTATAACCGCGTTCAACTCATCACCAAAGTTCTCGATGAACTCGTAATCCTCCGCTGTCAATTCTTCGTTTTTCAATTCCTTCTCCGACAGGAGAACCAATCGCTCTAAAATCGTTTCTAAACGCTCTAACCGATATGCTGATGCATCGTCCAAAACGTTCATGCTCTCCAACCCGTCAGTGGTCATCTGTGTTAATGCCAGCAATCTGTTGTAAAACTCAGGCACTGGCTCGACATAGCCAACCACTTTTTTCTCGGGTGTAGGCATCGGCATCCCGGTTTCCGCCATCGTATAGCTCTGTTTCGCATACAGTATAGTATCATGCCGTAACTCAGTCCACGAAGCCAGAGCAGTAGTAAGCTCTTTATCCTGCCATGCTGTGGTCTGCATGAATGTCGGGTACCCGGTTCCGTATTCTTTTAACAACGGCTGTAGCGTAAACAACCAGCTCCAATACAGATTTCTATTCCAATCAGCATCGCTAAAAGAGTTAAATTCATCGTCCAATTCTTTATACGCCTCGTCATACCGCTTATAGTTGGAATCGTCCAGCTCGTCCAGTAACTCTTTCGCACGATCAGAACCTAAAAGTGCCATGACATCCAATCCCCTCGGGAATCCTCTTATAGGTCGTCCAGCACCGGAAACAACATACGTAAATGGCTTCGGGTCTTTATCCCCTACGTAAACATCCGTATACGCACCGACCAAATTAGAAAACATGTAGGAATCAGGAATGAACCGCTGCCCCATCAATCTGAATCCCTTTGTGTCTTCCAAACATTGGTCTGCCTGTTCAGGTGTGAAAGGCGGGAGAATAACACAATCTCCCGTTCCGCCGTATATCTGTGGCGATCTATACTCAGCCAACTTCGCCTTTAAATCTCCCACATTCTCTTCGGTTAACGCAGTCTGCTCGAACGTTCCCGTAAACACAGAATTCATCGCTTCTCTGTACTCATAAGGCCCTAAATCATCTGAAAGACCAACGTAGAAGGCCGTTACGGAGTAGATTCTATCCCACTTGTCTTGCAGTTCTTGATTTCCGCTAAATTCCGAGGCTATGAGCACCGCGCCCATGGTCTGTATTTTAGCGTCTTCAGTGGAAACTAAACCTTCAGGACCGCCTTTCAGCAAAAAGCTCATCCGCCCGTACCACATAAACGCCTTAAAATAATTCTTCAGCTTTTCGCTGCGTGTATAATGACCTCGTGGCACGTATTGTGAGTAATCCTCGCTGTATCTGAAGATAGGGGATTCTGCAAAGCCTGCATGTTCTTCTATCAAAGCCAGTTCCCTCTCGACGTCTGAGTTAACAAAATCAGGTACCTCAAACTTATACTTTCCCAAATCCTCAGGTTCGAAATACGCGTCAGTGCATTCCCATTCGTATTGACTTTGACAGACCTGTTCCTCCTTTGGCTGTAACAAGCTCAGTCCAACCGCGAAATAAGCGGCATTTCTTCTCGATGCTTCTTTTACGTCACCACTATAACTGTTATAATCTTCTATCGAATCGTTCAGCAGCTCCAGACTGATTTCCCAGATTGTATCGTAAAATTCGCGTTCCTCAATTTGTCTGAGCGTTTCGTCAAATTGGATATGGTACAGATGTAAGAGCGAGTCCGAAGTGATAAATATCGGTATATCGCGTTCCTTCAGCGTTTTATAAGGCTCTGTAATATCCTCCTCTTGCGGGTTGAGCGGATTGCTGATAACGACAAAACCGTTCGTTTCCAGCAGTTGTGAAGCATCCTCAGTTAACGGAATTTTGGTACCGAAATCGTCGAAATTGTATATTTCGTCGGTTTGCAAGGGCAAACTATATTGCGACGTCTGTAACGTGATATTCAGAGCATCTAATGAATAATGTCCGATGAACCTCAGCTCCTCCTCTGGTTGAACCCCGGATAAATCAATGGGTTCTGTTTGTAATGTGGCTAACCCCTCTTCTGGAGGAAGCGGTGCTGGTTGCTCAACACAACCAGCGGTTAAAATGATTCCTAAGATCAGTCCAATTAGGACAATGTTCTTGTTCATATTTATCCTTAAAGTTTAGGTGTTTTTAAAACTGTCGAAAGCTACAAGTTGATTTGAAGTTATTGTTTAGTTCAGGAATTACTCCCTTTCGAAGGAGCATCCCTCTTATCATACCACGCCAAGAAAAAATTTATGAATGGCTAACCCAACCCCACTCTCTTTATAATGAAATGCTCAACGTAAAGCCCCTGGCGTTTGACAGCTTCGGTGTGCGGTCTGTGCGGTCTATGGCTACGTTCGTGGAGACCGATGACATAGCAGTGCTAATAGATCCTGGCGTATCGTTAGCGCCACGTAGATACGGGTTACCACCACATCCGATAGAGGAGCAACGGATGAACGAGCACTGGGAGGATATAAAGGAACATGCAGCTCGAAGCGATGTCCTCATAGTTACGCATTACCATTACGACCATTACGATCCCGAAGAGCCAGAGGTATAGGTATACGAAGGCAAGATCGATCGCGTACATAAAGCATCCAGAGGAGAAAATAAACAAGAGCCAAGCGGGGCGTGCCTCTTATTTCCTGGATAAGCTCAACGAACTACCAAAATCCTTAGATGTTGCATGCAGATGGGAATGAATTTAAGCATGGCTCGACGATCATAAAATCAGGTATGGGACCGCCCCCATATAAATGGTGTCGTATTATTTTGGAAACGTTGCACTACTACCCGAACAATAACCACGCCCCCTAACAACACGAGTTTTTTTGTTCATACCATACATAGAGTTAGTACATATAACGCCTATCCTTTTATAACCATTATTTCCACAACCCCCCGAATAAGCCTTTATCATTCAGTTCATTCAGGGCTAACTGTTGTAATCTCGTCTGTTCCTGCTCCATATTCTGTAGCTGTTCTTGCAGCATGGCTCTTACCTCGTCGTCGCAATCACATTCTTCTACTAATTGTTGAAGCTGCTGAATTCTCTCTTGATTTTGTATCACCTGCTCTTCTATCTCCTGTGCAGCCTCCTCATCGCCCCCGGCGAAGAATCGTAAGAAACTATTTCTTGAGTTTATCCGCTCTTCTGCACGTATAGTTGCTTGAACCGAAGTATTAATTTCTTCCGCAATTTGGGGAACTTGAGTGCCAAAACCACCTACTAACTCCTCCGCAGCAAGCAAAGATTGAACGGCTAACCGTACTTTATTTTGATTTCGATATACCAATTGCCGATGCTCTTCTAATGATTGGATTTCTTGGTTCATCTCTCGCTCTCTTTGTTCTATCATCTCATGCAATTCACTGGAATTTTGAACTCTCACTTCCTCCCTTTGTTGAATCTGGAGCGTTGCATTTTCTCCTACATTCTGTGTTTCTTGCTCCACCTGTTCCTGCTGAGTTTGACCGATGCCTTGCCCAGTTTCATTTAATCCTGCTTGTTGACTTTGATTAACGCCTTGTCCGGATTCATTTAGTCCTGATTGCTGGCCTTGGCCCGTTTCATTTAATTCAGCACCCTGTAGTCCGGTTCCCGGTTCATGAATGCCACTCGGAGCAGCAGCCACTGCAGAAACCATTCCGGTAATCAGAATTAAAACCACAACTATGGCTGTTGCTATTTTCATAATTTTATAATTCGTTTCAGAGGATATGAAGATATCCCCAGTCTATAAGTCGCTTGACCTGAAAAACTGCTCATTTGCCTTTTCAGGCCTCTACCGTTCCCGCATGCTGATTTTGTGTCGTAAACTAAATCATATCGTGGCAAAAAGAGTGTCAGGTATTTAAGTAGCTTTTTATCAATGTATCCTAAGTTATAAAAGAGGAGGGGCAGTAGGGTAGCCAGGTTATCCTCGTGGCTTTGGGAGCCATGGACCCCAGTTCGAATCTGGGCTGCCCCATCAAAGAAACGAAAATATCTTTTGGAATGCATGGTATTTTTGGTAAAGCTTTTTGCGTGCAAAAAGGTTTGTGAACGCTTTTTTCTAAAAGGGTTTAGAAGAATGTTTGATCAAAGAAATATGGATAAGTTCCAGATATTTTATGATAATAAGAGTGCGGCGGTTGTGCCACCGGTAAAAGAAGCACTTAACGATATTTTCGGGGTAGAGACCGGTGAAGAACTTCACCTGGATGCAACCGAGGTAAAAGGTGCGTACAACGTAAATAGGATGCAATACAATGCTTCAAAGCTCCTGAAATATCTTAATAATCAGGAGCGCATCTAAATTACGGTCAAATGAAGATTCTGTATCATTATGGATAATAAGCGATGACTTATACGTGCCGGGCATGAACTTTGTATTTGGTGTTGCTCATCCAGGTAAAGCGGCTGTGCTCTCTACGCACCGGCTTGATTCGCTCGATTTGATAAATAAGGAAGCGATTCACGAAACAGGACATGTTCTTGGGCTACAACACTGCAACAACGAGTGTGTGATGCAATTCTCCAATTCGTTATATGAAGCGAAGGCGAAACCAGCTACGCTTTGCGAACGGTGTTGGTCGCTCGTAACATTTTTATAGGTTGGGGTTAGATGTACTGTAATAATACGTACCGAACCGATAAAAACGAAAGGGAATGAAGAACAAAAACTTGGTGGACATTGTAGAAAACAAAACCTTAGTGAAAATTGTAGCAATAATAGTCGTGCTCGCCCTTATTAGCGCTGCTATCGCATATATCGCTCTTTCGCGAGATAGCGAAGAAACCACCGGACTTGAGGTCGTGGATATTAAAATCACAGAGCCGAAACCATCTATAATAAGCGATAGATCCATCACCATTGACTACGGCGAATCAGTTACACTAAACGTTACCGTGAAGAACAAAGGCGAAAATATCACCTCTGGAGACGCTTATTGTGTTGGTATAGCGGTAATCACCAAGGAAGGAAGCGAGTACTGGCGATTACCTCCTGACCAATTTATCGGGGTAGATTTGGGTCCCGGGGGAAAGTCACGGCACACATTCACAGCGATAAATAGAAGGGAACGTCCGTTTAGAGGTGAATGCGAAATTCAGGCATATATCAAATCGGTAGAGACCGATGAAATAATTGCTCGCAGCGACATCGTGACTGTTGAAATAATGTATCCCGCATCATCATCCTGATTTTTACTAATCTTTTCTTTCCTTTGCCGTCCAGAGATACTCTACTCTATGAGAAACACAACCAGTATTACAAACAGAGCACCAAAGAGGAGCCATAGCCCGGGATGAGCAAAAATATCGACTCCTACCTAAAGCCACACTATCTTGTACTGAACGGTAGTTATAGTTAAAGGAATATCAAGTTTCTCCGCAATCTCCGATGCCGAACGTGGTGTGGATGCAATAGCCTCTAAAATGTTCCGTGCGGTATCACTTGAAATAACCTGAGAGATTTTCTTCGAATTTTTTATACTGCGCTCTTATTTCTGCGCTCTTTGTTCCATTCCCATGTATTGCTTCGCTACGTGACATTATGTTTTGCTATCCTTTTACTACCCTCCTTTGGATTACACAGCCAGGGCTCTCTTAATATCGCAGGGCATCCTTTATTCATGTTACACAGTCCACAGTTCCTGTCTTTTCTTACGCAACCAGCTAATTCAGCATATCTCATTGCCAACGCTGCACCGGATTCATCAAATCCTGTTTCCTTTGGTGATTCCCCGCCCCACTCAACGTTTTCCAAATATCTCTTACATTTACTCGCTATCGCTTCCAGCTCGCTTGTCGAAGGCCCCGGATGGTAATATAGCATAAAACTTGGCCTGAATCCAACTAAGTGGTAGGGTATTGAAGCATCAAACGAGGCAATAAATTGTGCTATCGCTTCTATCTCGTTATCGTTTATCTTTGGTACCACAACGGTCTTGAACGCCCTCACCTTACTTTTATTTTTGATAAGATATTCTGCATTTCTTAAGACCGGCTCAACCGGAGCACCACTTAAAGCCAGATGCGTATCATCGTTGAATGCATTTATCTCCAGTGTAATGTAAGAGCACATATCTACAAGCCGCTCCATACTCTCTTTGGTTGCAAAACCATTTGTTGTTACTCCTATCTTTAGTTCTGGCATCAATTTCTTCGCCTCCTTTACCACTTCTTCGATATACGGGAGATGTATAGTCGGCTCTCCACCGGTAAAACCCAGCTTCTCGAGACCCGCTTCCATTAGTTTATCTACCGCTTCTTTTGCCAACTCTTTCGGATCAACATACCCGCGATAAAACCAATTAGTATCTGGATATTGAGATAAGCGGTACGCGTTACAATAAAGGCATCTAAAATTGCAGCCGAGCAAGGTTACTGAGTAACTTTCAAGTGATTGAGCCAGGCAGGTGTATGCGATCTCAGGCATCTTTACATTGCACACGCCCACTTCTTCTTTTCTATTAATCCCACAGTTCCATTCGCATAATTTGCAATCCTCAAAATCTTTCATGCTCATTCATCTTTATAAGTCCAAATTAGCGGCACCTGCGCCGCTTCATATCGACCGACACAAAAGTTGTCACGGCGAGGGCGATAAGCACATCCCACACGTTCACCGGTATTTCTTGTTCTTTCTGTTCTTCCTGGCTCTCATTTCCTCCACCCACACTTTCATTCACTTCTGCCATAGCCTCTGGTTCTGCCAGCGATTCGTTTTGCGGTATCGATTCTTCACCTTCTTCCTCTTTCTTCTCCACCAGTGGCACCATGCTTACAATTATTATCCCAATTAAGAGAATAGTTTTTCCGCCCACTCGCAATTTACGTGCCTCCTCCGCCTTTTGTTGTCACAATGCCGAGATTTGTTGTTTAATATTAATAAGTCTCCACTTTTTTATATTACTTGTCCTCTTAATAAGTCGCTTTTCAAAAGTCAACAACAAGGACAAAATCAGAAGTTTATTCTTAGCACAGCTAATTTTTAACATGTGGTGACTCTGTAAGAAACAATGGAAGAGCTAAAGACACAGATAAGGAAATATGCGCTGCAGAACGCAGTGAGATATGGTAAATCGCCTAAAAAGGATGTAGTGCTGAAGAGAATACTTGCAGAACATCCAGAGTTGAGAAAAGATGCTAAAACTATCTCAACAGTTGTGCAACATGAGATAGATATTATAGCGTCATGGAGCAAGGAAAAGCAAGAAGAAGAATTGGCTACAATTGCTCCTGAATTAATGGAGGAATTAACAGCGAAGGAAAGAGAAGCGAAGAGTGTTGAAAGAGAATTGCCCGAACTGCCACATGTAAAAGGCGAAAACGTGGTGATGCGATTCGCGCCTAATCCAAACGGTGCTGCAACGCTTGGCAGTGCTCGTGGCATTATTATCAACTCGGAATACGCCAGGATGTATGATGGAAAATTCATTCTGAGATTTGACGATACCGATCCGGTACTGAAACGCCCGTTATTAGACGCTTATGATTGGTATCTCGAGGATTGCGCCTGGCTGGATGCCGAACCAGATGAAGTGATAGTGGCATCGGAGCGTATAGATTTGTATTATAAGTATGCGGAGGAGTTGCTAAAAAAGGGAGCGGCTTATGTCTGTTTCTGCCCTGCGGAGACGTTTAAAGAGTATAAAGATCACAAACAACCATGTCCTCATAGAACTGCGAGCGTTGAAGAAAATATAGAGTATTGGGAGAAGATGTTAGGCGGCGTTTACGAAGAAAAAGAAGCAGTGCTGCGGATAAAAACAGACATTGCCAGTCCTGATCCTGCTTTACGAGATTGGGTTGCATTCAGAGTTTTAAAAAAAGATCATCCTAGGATTGGCGAGAAGTACGTGGTGTGGCCAATGCTGGATTTCGAGTCCGCAATCGAGGACCACCTGCTTGGCTTGACGCACATAATACGGGGAAAGGACCTTATGAAATCGGAGAGGCGGCAGCGGTTTTTATACGACCATCTTGGCTGGGAGTATCCCCGGACTATGCTTTGGGGCAAGATAAAGATACACGAATTCGGTAAATTCAGCACGTCCGAACTCAGGAAAGCGATAGAACGCGGCGAATACGAAGGCTGGGACGACCCGAAACTGCCAACGCTCAGAGCACTGCGTAGAAGAGGGTTTCTGCCAGAGGCGATTCGTAAATTCTTCATCTCTATGGGCGTCACGCGAAATGACATCGCGGTGAGCATGAAGAATTTGTATGCAGAGAACCGGAAGATGGTGGACGATGTGGCACGGAGATACTTCTTTGTGCGTAATCCAGTTGAAATGCGATTGCCAGAAGTGGATTCTTTCGTGGCTAAGGCATTGAAGCATCCGTCACGCGAGGAGTATCGGGAGATAACAACCGGCAATACCGTTTACCTCAGTGATACTGATTTTGGGGAACTGAAAGTGGGACAAAAATTAAGACTGAAATATCTCTGCACGGTAAAAATTGAGAGCACTGAGCCATTAGTGGCACGGGTTGTTGATATAGCTACAGAACCAACAACAGAGATGCCGGTTATCCAATGGGCACCCACAAATGGGATAAAAGTTATAGTGAAGCGACCTGACGGGATTGATGAAGGCATAGGTGAGCCGTTGATTGCTACAGAACTCGGGAATGTGGTTCAGTTCGAACGATACGGGTTCGTCAGGATTGATTCTGTGGCAGAAAAAGAAACGGGAACGGAAACGGAAGTAGTGGCATATTTCACACACTAACAAACCTTTTCTTCAAAAGAAAAGCTTTACCGAAAGAACTTATTTTGGATTGAAGCTTTTTCTAAAAGGTTTGACTTATCAACCCTCCTAACCAAATTAGTTTCTTTAAAACCAGCTTTGCCAAAGAAACTTTCTATTCCTTTCTTAGTATAGGTTCTTTCTCGTAGAAGTAAAGTTTGATGTTTCTGCAACTACCCTACCGCTCGATCACCATCTCCTCCACTGCTATTCCGAAATGCCGCGCGGCTTCCGTTACATGAACCAGAACCTCATCACCCTCCTTCAAATCAACCACTGAAATCGGCTTATCCTTACCCATCAACTTTATCGTCTCTGCATTCTGGAGAATGATACTGCACGTCCGCGTCTCACCGACTCCTACATCAACCACCGCTTCCACAAGCATTAGCGGCCGCTTCTCTATCTTCACCCTGCCAATCACTGCTTTTCGTGCACTTCCTTCTGCATTCACGATTAATACCTCCTCGCCGGACTTCAACTCCGACAAATACCTCGTCTTCTCGCCTACCAGCACATATGCATACACCGCACCGGCATTCACTCTGAACGGTCTTGCCGCCACATAAGGGCTCTCTTCTGATTCCGAATGCACAAGGAACAACCCAAAAGATTGCGAACCCACGAGCATCCCCTCGCCCCGTACCATCAACGAGCAGGTATCCACGCAGACCCGGTCACCCATTTCAAGTTCCTCGACCTTTGTTATCCGCGCGGTAACTAACGGAATAGTGCCCATTGTGCTCGCATCCCGCATCTCCACCGCTCGTTTTATCTCTGACACATCGTCAGTATCAATAAGAACTCCGTCAGCACCATATTCGAGCGTTTCCAGTGCCGTCCTCGCCTCTTCTGCACTTTGCACACCTGCTATTACCTTCGCTTCCTTGTGCTGCAATTCCGCAATGATATTCTCCAACGGTATTATCTTCCAATCCTTTCCGATAACAATCACGTAATTACTGTAATCCGCAATATTTACGGCAAAACGCTCATAATCCTTGCCAGTTAGCTCAATATAGCCCGCATTGAGCTTAATACCAAAAGTGCGTTTCAACGCACCTAAAACGTGTGATTCGTTTATTTCAGATGGAATCGGCGTTGTGCCGTCACCTTCGCTTCTTTTACCATAAACTACAATGTCAACTTCTCCACCACCACCTTCTTCTTTCAAATCTGAGTCTGCCGCAAATGCAGCTATAGTTATACGACCTAACTCCTTCACCTTTGCTGCGTCCTCTGTTTCTACAAGCACGCCATCAACCCCTGATTCCAAACCCGCTGTAATTCGTGCCTTCCGCTCCTCCCATGTTCCCGCATCAGCGTCAGCTTTTATCCAGATCTCTTTCTTCTTTTCATTCATTTCCGCACCTTTTTATAGCATTCCCATTGCCTCTTCTGCTGAAATGCCTTCATGCACTATCTTACACATTGCTTTCGTCATATCTGCCGGGTTCTTATGCTGAAACACATTTCTACCTATCGACACACCAGAGGCACCCGCGGAAATAGCATCTTCTACCATCTTCATCACTTCCGCATCCGTATTCGCCTTGGGCCCTCCTGCTATGATCACGGGCACTGGACAACTGCGTATTACATCCTTGAAGGAATCAGGGTCACCAGTATAATTTGTCTTTATCACATCAGCGCCAAGTTCAGCACCAACACGAGCCGCATGCATCACCAGCTCTGGATCATGCTCATTCTTTACCTTTTTACCACGCGGATACATCATCGCCAAAAGGGGCATGCCCCACTCCTCACATACCAGTGTGATCATCCCAAGTGCCTCAAGCATATCCGGCTCGTTCTTCGCACCTACATTCACGTGCATTGAGACTGCATCCGCGCCTAACTTTATCGCTTCTTCTACCGTCGCAACGATAACTTTGTTTAAGGGGTCTGGTCCCAACGAAGTGCTCGCAGATAGGTGTATTATGAGCCCTATATCTTTACCATATCTCCGATGGCCGGCTATTACAATACCCTTATGCAAGAGAACCGCATTTGCTCCTCCTTCTGCTACTGCATTCACTGCGCTCCTCATGTCCGTCAATCCGTATATTGGACCTGATGTTACCCCATGATCCATTGGAACAACAACACTTCTCCCGCTCTTCCGGTCTACGATCCTTTCCATCCGTATACTCTTCCCTATGCCCATCCCCTCCATTCTCTCTCTTATACTTGTCACTTTCTCTTCCCTCCTACCTCTTTCCTATCCTATGTCTTTACTTTTATACCCCACCATTTAGTTTGCAATTCGCATTTATCCTTATACTAATCGTATAGTCTCCAAGTTCATAGGCGCTACCGTTTCTATATTGAGCTTCTTGTGTATTCCACTTGCCAATGCAATACATTTGCTATTCTCCCCATGCATGCACATCACCTTGGACGGTAGAGGTCGTATCCGCCTCACGTATTCAACCAATTGATTACGGTCAGAATGTCCAGAAAAACCATCTATCGTCGCTATATCCATCTCTACTTTTATATTAACCACCCTGCCCTCATTTGAAAACTGCATCTCAGTCCACCCCTTCTGTATCCTCCTACCAAGCGTTCCTTCCGCTTGGTAACCAACAAAGACAAGAGTATTTTTTTCATCTCCGGCAAGTCCTTTCAGATATTCAAGCACAGGACCGCCGTTTAGCATGCCCGAAGTAGAAAGTATAATAGAGGGTTCCTTCTCATCTATCACCTCCTTCCTCTTTTCTGCATCGTTCACTTGAACAAAAATATCAGATAAGAATGGGTTCTTTCCCTGAAATATAGAATTCTTTAGACTCTTGTTGAGATACTCAGGATATGCAGTATGAACTGCTGTCGCCTCCCATATCATACCGTCTAAATACACCGGCACCTCCAATTGCATCACTTCCAATGCTATCATCACCTCTTGCGAACGACCGACCGCAAAAGCAGGTATTATAACTTTTCCCCCTTTCTTTATCGTCCGCTCTATCTCCTCTTTTAAATTCGTCTCCGCTTCTCGTCTCGACGGCTGTAAGTCATTCATACCGCCGTACGTAGATTCCATAACCAATGCTTCAAGCCTTGAAAAACCATTGAATGCCGGGTCGAAAAGAAACGTGCGCTCATACTTGATGTCACCAGTAAATGCGATATTATAAAGCCCCCTACCTGCATGGAAATACGCAACCGAAGAACCCAGTATGTGCCCTGCATTGTAAAGGGTGAGCTTCACATCAGGTGCTATATCTGTTACATCTCCATACTTCAACGGAATCGTATGTCTTATCGTATCTCGTATAAAGGATGACTTATACGGTATCTTCTTTCCCTCCCGTGCTGAAACCTCTATATAGTCAAGCAGCAGGAGTGCCGTAAGGTCTCTCGTTGGTTGTGTCATGTAAACGGGGCCGTCATACCCGTATAAGAATAAAAGAGGCACTAAGCCAGAGTGATCAAGATGTGCATGCGTTATTACTACAGCATCTATATCACTTATCGGTAATACTTCAGGAGCATACAGGTACGGCGTTCCCTCTGAGCCCACACTCACTCCACAATCTATTAAAATCTTCGTCTCCGGCGTAGAAAGCATGAATGAATTTCTCCCTACCTCTCTGCATCCACCTAAGGCTGTTACACGCAGCCATTCATCTTCTTTTGTCTTATCTCTGTATATCTTCCTTCCGACTTTTTTCAGAAAGTCCTTCCTGAATTCGCTCTCCTCCCGTAGATATCGCCTTATGCTTTTTATTATTGACGATTCTATTGGTGGTGCTCTGATAACGTTAGGTCGCCATCCTATCACCTTTGCGACTTCTCTCAGTGTTGTTCCATGCGTGCCTATCACCAATCCAGGCTTTTCGGCTTCTATTATTACCTCTGCCTTGTCCATATCAAAATAAATATCTTTTATGCCGCCCTCCTCAGGTATAATATCATGAATAACCTTAGAGGCCTTTTCCGGATCCATCAGTATATCGCTACTTGGCCGAACCGATATCCTCTTCTTCAATTCCTTCGCTAATGTTCGAACTATAGCACCATCGTCAACGAAGGTCTGCGTGTCTTCTGTGTATATAACGAGTTCTGATCCTTCAAATTCCACACCGGTAATGCTCACAGTATCCGGTAATAACTCTGCTATTCTCCTCTTTAATTCCAAAAGCGTTTCTTCCGCTGGCATTGTCCATTATCTCCTCAATCGTTTTTTTGTTTAGTCCACTGCTGCGTCCATTTACTTTATAGGGCCATATATTTCAATCCTTACTTTTACCCGTTAACGGCACGAGTGCCCTACTTTCTTCTTGTTCCTCTTCGTAAATCCTAACAAATACCAGAATAAAGAATCAGTTAAGAGAATTCATTATCTTTTTTATCTTCTCCTCGCTTAACGTCTCATACTTATCCTCAGTTATCACAACCACTTCCATATCCCCGCCTGAGGCGCTGTCCCTCCTTATCGCAGAATACAATGCCTTTATCGCGAGCGCTGTCCCATCTTCCAGCGACATGCCTTTTGAATATCTATCCTCCAGCACACCATAGGCAATAGGAGAACCAGAACCCGTGGATGCTGCTTCCTTCTCCTCGGTATTGCCTCCAAGAGGATCTATCGAGAATACATGTGCCCCATTCCTGTCAATGCCTCCGAGCAGGAGTTGCACGATATATGGGTAGAACCGCTGCCCGTTCAGCACATTAGACATCAACGTTGCCATTGCTTTTATCGTCATAGGCTCGTCTCTTCGTAGCTTGTAAAGTTTCCCCTCTACTGACATCATTCTAATCAGTGCCTGCGCATCTCCTACTATCCCAGCCGTTGTTATTCCCAGACGGTCGTCCACCTGATAGATCTTCTTCGCTGCTTTAGAAGCAATAAAAGAGCCCATTGTCGCTCTCTTCTCGCTCGCCAGCACCACACCACCATCACAGATTAAACCAACGGTAGTCGTTCCCTTCTTTACTTGATCCATTATTTCCATTGTTTATATTCCTCCATGAGTTGTTGTCAACTTCACATGTTTAACCCCTTTCAAACTCATTATATTTTCCGCCAACTCCTTTATCTTCTTCGCATCTCCCTGTGTCACTATTATCTCAAAACAATTCTCCTTGTCTAAATGAATGTGTGTTGACGACTTTATCATGCCTATAAAATGGTGTTGCACTTCAGTTAGTTCATCGCCCAATCCCCTTTGGTCGTGGTCATAGAGATAGGTCACTGTCCCTATCTCCTCACCGGATTCACGCTCCATCCATTCATACTCTACGATATAGGCTCTAATCGCATCTCGTATTCCTTCAGACCTCGATGAGTACCCCCGCCCTCTTATTATCGTGTCAAACTTGTTCAACAGATTTGAGGGTAGAGACACCCCTATTCGAGTCAATCCACGCTCTTCTCCCATTTTCCTCACTCCACGGATCCCAATATTCTTTTTATAATCTCTTCAGCCTTACAAAAGGCATTTGAATTATGCTTTTTTATACGGATAACCTTTGAATGAAAGCCTCTTTCTCTAAGCTCCCGCTCCAGCTTCTCTTCATCGAAAGCCTGATCATAACCTAATGCTATTATATCCGGATTTATACTATATAAAGGTGCATATATATCTTTTTCGCTACCCAACATCGCTTTGTCCACCATTTTCAAAGCTGAGACCATCTGCAACCTCTGCTCCTCTGGTATAATCGGCGTTCTTTTTCGCTTCCTCACGTTTACTTCTCTTCCAATAATAACGAAGAGCTCATCACCCAGTTTCTTCGCTTCCTCCAAGAAAAGTAAATGCCCCGGATGAAGTATTTCAAATGTCCCTGTTGCCAAAACCCTTACCATTGCTGCTCGCCCCCTACTTTCAACATCTCTAACTCCCTTTCCGCTATTTTTAGCGCCCTCTCTTCTCCTTTAGGATTATAACATTTCCAGTTGCGCTCTTCATAAGGATAACATACGATGATATGATAATTCCCTGTTTTGGAGAACATCAACAAATCTTGCTCTGAAGGTATAGTCGCTGCTGGATGGGGATGACTGTGAACAGACCCGACATAGTGAAGCCCCATCGGCATCATGTCCATTCGTATAATTGCATTTTCATCGGATGAAATCGTGCCAGGGAGAAAAAAAACGTCGGTTATAAGATCCCCATCAGTGCACAGCATCCCTATGAATTCCCGTGGATGATTAGATTTGCACACTTCCAGAATGAAATCCAAGGTATCCTTTGCTATTCCCTCAATTTTCTTGACTTTGCGCATCTTTTCACTCTTTACTCGCTAACTAAAAGAAAGCATTATTTTTAAAAGATAAATCTCTTTGAGAAAGTGCCATAACTCTCTACGAGAGATTGAAAACGAAACGTCCTTCGGTTTTTACGCCCCCCGCCATAGGTAACGTTCCAAACTTTGCTCGTAATATCAAATCCGGCACCTCATAATTCAACACCTTTGCTATTCCTACGATTGACGTTGTAGGTCTAGGATTCACGTCCACAACGTATGCCGTTCCATCTTCACCCAATACGAAATCTATCCCCACATAGCCTCTGCAGTGAAGTATGGTTACCACCCTCTTACTTATGCGCATTATCTCGCTCTCGGCTTCACGCCCTATAAAATAAGGAACGAATCCCCCTTCGTAGCGCAGGCGTTCTCCCTCTGTTCTTATAAATTGCTTGTTTATTGTTAGTGGCAATACCGAGGATTTCCCCACAATGATGCTGCTGCTTATATCATCCCCGATTGCGAATTCGGTGATAATATGATCAGCATTATTGTAGTGGGATAGAACTTTTTGATATTTCTCTGCATTCAGTATAAAAATGTCTTCAGATGCACACCCATACCGCGGCTTACTCACGTACCTCCGCTCTTCATTTCTTTCTACTTCTTCCACTGATACAATTCTAGGCACAGGTATTCCTTCTCCTCTTAAAATTTTTGATGTCAGCATCTTATCAGCGCATATTTTTATAGAATCTGAAGGACTGCCCAAATTGACTGTATTCGACTCAATAAGCTCTGTAAGCGCGCATAACTTATCATCAGGAGCGATAACAATGCCTGCATCGCTCTCCTTTGATAGCTTATCCACCGCTGCTTCAAAATCAGTTTCCGCCTCTGGATAGACAACTTCATGTCCCATCCGCTCAAATCCCTCTTTTAGCGTTGAAAGCATCGCTTTTCCTTCTCTTAATAACGAGACGCTATTCCCCTCGCCCCCACCTACTGCATACTCAGCTACCAGTATCCGCATTCTATTTTATCTTATCTATTCACTGTCACTGGCGCAAGTGATTTCCCGTGTTCAGCGAGCTTTGCTAACGCAAGGAGTATGTTAACAAAATAGTCATTATGCAGGGATTTATCTAAGTCTTCCTCCCAGCTCTTCTTTATCTCATTAAATCTCTTCGCCGTCGCTGCCGATAGTTTACCAATGCTGGAAGAATAAACAACCGCTTCTGCCCCGCCTGTTTTTTTTGTTTTTTCTACTTCTTTTGCTTCTTTCCTTCTCTCCTTTCGCATCCCTGTAATGGGGTACCCCATAGAATTTACCGCTCTCGTCACTGAAGACCGTTTTATCGGCACCTCTCGTATCTTGTTCTCCTCCTCCAGAATCGCATCCACGGTTATCTTTCCCTGCTCTATCCTTTCACGGTATTTCTGTAGCCATTCCGGACCTCTTTCTATCTTTTCTGTTTTTTCGCCGGATTCAACGCTTCCCTTCGCTTCCCCCTCTTTCACTTCAGCCATCTTTCCTCTTCGCATCCCTGTAATAGGATGTCCTAGGGCATTTATCGCTCTCGTCACTGATGAGATCTTTATTGGCACCTCTCGTATCTTGTTCTCCTCCCCCAGAATCGCATCCACGGTTATCTTTCCCTGCTCTATCCTTTCACGGTATTTCAATATCCAACTTGGTGGCCTCTCTATCCTCCCCATCTCATCTCCATCCCAATGTCTTTCTCACACTAATAAAATATTTATATATTAATTAATTATAACTGAGTAATAAATAACGGATATGATAGGTGGTGATTTCAAATTCCCTGTGGAAAGAAGCGAAAGCTGGCAAAGATGCGGAAGCACAAGTTGAAGAAGAGACGCAAGAAGATGAGATATAAGAAGTAAGTCTGTACGCTGCTGTGCTGTTGTATTGATTCTATCTTATTCCCTGCAATTTTTTGGCCTTTTATTTTTTTTCACGTCGTACTCATCATATATACTCCCCACTATCTCCTCTAAAAGGTCCTCTAAGCTAACCAATCCCTTTGTTCTTCCTTCTTCATCCACGACAATTGCGATGTGAAATTTGCCCTCACGAAATTTGTTAAGAAGGTCATCTACTCGTGCTGTTTCCGGTACAAAATGAGCAGGCTTCATCAGCTTTTTTAGTGAAGAAGTACTATCATTCGCGCTTATCAGCAAATCCTTCGCATATAAAATCCCCACAATGTTGTCCTCAGTCCCCTCGAATACAGGAATCCTTGAATATCCATACTTTTTTATTAGTTCTACAGCGGAATCCACACTTTGATGAGCTTCGAGGCAAACCATATCCTCCTTTGAGATCATCACGTTCTTTACGATGATATAGTCCAGCTTGAGCACGCCGTTTATCATCTCTTTCTCATCCTCTTCTATTGCTCCGTCCTCTTCTCCTATATCAAGAAACGTCTTTACCTCTTCCTCGGAGAGCAATCTTCTCTGCTTCATCTCCAAACCTAACATCTTACCAAAAGCGTTTGTCATAACCGAAAGAACTTTTGTAACAGGACGCAATACGAAAATCAAAATCGCCAACGGCTTAGAAACAGCGATAGAAAATCGTTCTGCATGGTATACGGCAAGGGTCTTTGGTATGATCTCACCAAAAGTGAGGATCAAAAAAGTCATCACACCTATTGCGATGCCTACGCCCCAAACGCCGAAATACTCTATGGCTATAGAGGTAGCCAATGCAGACGCTGCGATGTTTACCACATTGTTACCGATAAGCACGGTTGTGAGCAAAGCGTCTGGCTCGTTCACCAGTTTCTGGACGGTATCAGCGCCTTTCACACCACTTTTTAGCAGAGACCTGGCTTTTACCCTACCCATCCTGATAAGAGCGGTTTCGGAACCAGCGAAGAATCCAGACAGTAGTAGTAGCACAAATAGAACGATAATTTTTGCTATGAGCCACGACACCTTAGTTCTTATTCCCTCCGGTTATATTTATGTTTTAGGTACTTATAAATTTATCGCAGGCAACATAAAGAAATGGGGACGCAAGGAAAAGAGAGAAAAGGAGGGATAGGTGGAGGCGTAAGATAAAATATGAAGGAACAGACAGAAGTAAGGATGTTAAAAGAAGGCAGATACGTTATTATAGACGATGCGCCGTGCACGATAATGAGCATAACCACTTCAAAGCCAGGAAAGCATGGAGCGGCAAAAGCGAGAATGGATGTGATTGGTGTATTTGATTCGCAAAAAAGATCATCAGTTCAACCGGTTACTGCGAAGGTGTATGTGCCAATAATAGAGCGAAGGAGTGGTCAGGTGCTCTCAGTTTTGGAAGATACAGCGCAGATTATGGACCTTGAGGACTATTCAACTATTGAACTTAAAATACCGGAAGAATTGAAGGCGAAGGGGCGGATTGAGCCTGCCAATGAGATACCTTTTTTACATTATGAGGGAAAATACAAGATAGACATAAAATAAAATTAGAGAAGGTGGATAAAATGGTAGAGAAGAAGCTAATAGGAAAAATTACGCATTACTTCTCGAAGATAGGTGTAGCAGTGGTCGAGTTGAGTGACGATATAACGGTAGGGGCGAAAATAAGAGTGGAAGGGGCAACAACCTCATTTGAGCAGGTTATAGATTCAATGGAGATAGAAAATAAAAAGGTGGAGACTGCTACTGCGGGGCAGTCAATCGGGCTGAAGGTGAAAGAGCGGGTAAGGTTACACGATAGTGTTTACAAAGTAATGGAAGCGGAATGACGAAAAAGCAGAAAGAACGCGAGAGGATAACCGTAAGTGAAATCATGGTAAAAGATGTCGCCTACGTGACAGTGCCAGGGACAAGAGAGGATGTAATGGATATTTTTAAGGGAAAACACATCTCAGGCGTTCTGGTTGTTAAAGATGGAAAAGTAGTGGGCGTCGTTACGAGACAAGATCTGTTGAGAAACCCTGATGAGGAACAGGTAGCATTGCTAATGAGCAGGGACCCCCTTGTAATCAGTCCAGAAGCGACCATTGCAGAAGCAGCTAAAGTTATCCGTTCGTCTGCGATACGCCGTTTACCGGTAGTGGATGGCGAGAAACTCGTAGGGTTGGTAACAGTTACTGATTTCATTAGAGAAATAGCGAGAGGGGGAGATAAGACACCCATAAACGGTTACATAAGAAATAAGACCATCGCTCTGTGGGCTGAGATGCCGTTATCAGTTGCAGGTCGACTAATGGAACTTGCGAGGGTAAAAGCAGTTCCAGTTCTCAATTCAGAGTTCGAAATAGTGGGATTGATAACCGATCAGGATTTGATAAATGCTGCGGTAATAGAAGAAGGGATGGGACATTCGGACTTATCTTTGGGCTCTGACGGAGACCACTGGTCATTAGATGGGATGAGGGATACAATGAAACTGTACTATAGTGTATCAAAGATAAGATTGCCAGATAAGCTTGTAAAGGATGTAATGGTGAAGGAAGTAGTTACAGTGACTCGCAATTTTGAGGTGGGTGCATGTGCAAAGATGATGATCGAAGGTCGGTTCGACCAGCTTCCCGTTATTTCTGCGCGCGGGAAGTTGATAGGTATGCTCATTGATAGAGATCTTTTGCGGGTTTTACTTCAGTAGTTTGGAAGGGAAAATAGGCCTTTTAGTAAGGATTATTAAGCAGCGCGGAACACGCTACGAGGATAGAGTAGTAGCTCAACCAGAAGTGCAAATCAAAAAATGTTTTTCCTTTGGAAGAGAAAACCGGTGCTAATGTTCTAAAATAAGAGGGACGAATGGGACAATAAGGGATGGTTGGAGCAGGTAAAGAAGGAAGGAAGGATGAAACCGCAGAACTCGCTCGTAGAAGGGGCTTTATATGGCAGGCGTTTGAGATCTACGGTGGCGCAGCGGGTTTTTATGATTACGGGCCTTTAGGCGCATTGTTAAAAAGACGAGTGGAGGGAAAATGGCGAGATTTTTACAGGCGTGAGGGCTTTTACGAGATAGAGACGACGACCATTGCACCGAGGGACATATTTGAGTCGTCAGGGCACTTGGAGAGCTTTACAGATCCCACAGTGGTATGCAAGAGCTGCAAAAGTGTTTTCCGTGTGGACGAAAATGTGAATGTAAATGTGAAATGCCCGGAATGTGGTGGAGAGCTCGAAGCATCTGGTGAGTTAAATCTGATGTTCCAGACGAGAATAGGTGTGGCTAAAGGTGAAAGTGACGAACAGGCAGTTAGGAAAAGCGAAGGTTATCTGAGACCTGAGACTGCACAGGGCATATTCATCAATTTTCAGCGATTGTTGAAGTTCAACCGCGATAAACTGCCTTTCGGTATAATACAAATCGGGAAGGCGTACCGGAATGAGATCTCACCGAGGCAAAGCCTTATTCGACTACGGGAATTTACGCTGGCTGAGGTGGAACTTTTTGTAGACCCTGCTGAGAAGAACAACCATCCGCGATTTGAGGATGTAAAGGATCGTAAGCTACGGATCGTTCCAAGTGACGGTGAAGCGGAGGAGAAGAGTGTAGAGGAAACGGTTGGTCGTGGGATAATTGCAAATGAGTATCTGGGCTATCATATAGCAAGAGTGGATGAGTTCCTGGAGAGCATAGGACTTCCACGTGCTAAATTACAATTCCGGCAGCATCGACAGGATGAGATGGCGCATTATGCTACAGATTGCTGGGATGCAGAGTTCCTTAGTGATAGGTATGGCTGGATGGAGATAGTGGGTGTAGCGGATCGAGGGGATTATGACCTTTCAGCGCATGCATCGTCTTTGAATGTTGATATGCGTGTGCATACTGAATCGGGAAAGATCATCCCGCATGTGATTGAGCCTTCGTTTGGAATAGATCGGATAATTTATGCGTTACTGGAAAGTGCTTTTTATGAAGAGCAGGTAGGCAAGGAAAGCAGGCGAGTACTGCAGTTTAAAAGTGAGATTGCACCGATACAAGCGGCGGTGTTTCCCTTACTTAACCGGGATGAGCTGAAGAGCAAGGCGAGTGAGGTGTTTCAGAAACTAAGAGATGCATCAATACCCGTGGAATACGATACCTCAGGCAGTATTGGTAAGCGGTATCGCCGCCAGGATGAGATCGGCACGCCTTATTGCATTACCATAGATTACGAAACGTTGGAAGACGATACGGTGACGATACGGGAAAGAGACACGATGAAGCAGGTTCGTGTTCCGATAGCGGAGATAAAAGAGGTATTGGTTTAGCCTTTTAAGATTGGTGGTCATTAGTTGACTTATTTTGATTCTTGATTTGCACCACTTCACCAAGCACCCGCGATGAGGCTGCAACATAGTGGGCTTTATATACGTACATTTTTATACTTCTAAGTGCATAAATGCACATTGAGGTGAGAAGATGAACATAAAAGCGAAGATAATGCTGGATGAAGAAGAAATCCCGAAGGAATGGTACAACATACAGGCAGACATGCCTTCGCTACCAGAGCCACCGCTCAATCCGATGACGAAGGAGCCCGCAAAGCCCGAGGATTTTGCACCCATCTTTCCGATGGAGATAGTACGGCAAGAAATGACTACAGAGCGATGGATTCCGATACCGGAGGAAGTGAGGGAGATTTACAGGCTCTGGAGACCAACGCCGTTGTATAGAGCGAAGCGATTGGAGGAGAAACTGAAGACGCCCGCGAGGATTTATTACAAGTGGGAGGGCGTTAGCCCGCCTGGAAGCCATAAGCCAAACACAGCAGTTGCGCAGGCATATTACAATATGAAGGCAGGGGTAGAGCGGTTAGCAACAGAAACGGGAGCGGGCCAGTGGGGCTCAGCACTTTCATTTGGCGCTATGCTGTTCGGGTTGAAGGCTACGGTCTACATGGTTGGTGCAAGTTACGACCAGAAACCATACCGAAGGATAATGATGGAGACCTGGGACGGGGAAGTTTACAGAAGCCCAAGCAAGAATACGGAATTTGGGAGGAAAGTTTTAGCAGAGGATCCGAATACACCGGGTAGTTTAGGGATGGCCATTTCGGAAGCGGTAGAAGATGCAGCCACGCACGATAATTCGAACTACGCTATCGGGTCGGTTCTGAATCACGTGTGCCTCCATCAAACGGTCGTGGGATTGGAAGCGAAGAAGGCTTTTGAGATGATAGACGAATATCCCGATTTCATCTGCGGAAACGTAGGAGGAGGCAGTAACTTCAGTGGAGCTACTTTCCCATTTGTCGCTGATAAGCTCACCGGCAAGAGACCTGACCTGAAAATACTCGCTTGTGAGCCGATGTCATGTCCCACGCTTACCAAGGGGCTTTATCTCTATGATTATGGAGACACCGCTGGGATGGCACCCATATTGAAGATGTACACCTTAGGGCATACGTTTATTCCGCCACCGATTCATGCAGGTGGGCTGAGGTACCACGGAGACGCTCCTTTACTGTGCAAGTTAGTGAAGGACGGATACATCGATGCGGCGGCATATCATCAAACCGAGGTTTTCAAGGCTGCGAAATTGTTTGCCGAGACGGAAGGGCATATAATAGCACCAGAATCAGCGCACGAAGTGAAAGCGGTTATAGACGAAGCGTTGCGATGCAAGGAAGAAGGTAAAGAAGAAGTGATCTTCTTCAATAACAGTGGTCACGGGCATTTCGACTTAGGGGCATATGATGCATTTCTGAGTGGGAAACTCGTAGACTATGAGTATCCCGTGGAGTTGGTGAAACAGGCGCTGGAGAACTTGCCGAAAATAGAATGAACAAGTAGATGGAAAAGAGAACATTAACGAACAGCGTAAGAAGGGTGAATATACCTTTCACCCCTCTTGAAATTTTTTCACAGATAAGAAGCATCTTTGACAAGAGTTTCCTACTCGAATCGGTAGAGGGCAGGGAGAAGATTGCGAGATATTCGTTCATCGGTTTCGATCCGCTATTGGAATTCAAATCCAAAGGGCGGGAAGTGGAGATTAATGGCGAAAGCTATAGGGTGGAAGACCCTTATGAGGAGATGGCGAGCGTACTTAATTCCTTCGAGTGCGATGGAGTAGAGACATTGCCATTCTCAGGTGGTCTTGTAGGGTTCTTCTCTTATGACATTGTCAGATTCTTTGAAAATCTCCCTTCTTCACTCCCTGATACCTTAGGATGTCCAGACGCGCACTTCATCATACCCGCATACCTGCTCTGTTTCGATCATCTCAAGAAGGAAGTGACTCTCGTATCGTACAAAAAGGAGACTAAGATGATAGAAGACCTGGTGGGGAAAGGTGGATGGAATGAGGTTGATGAATTTTCCGTGTCTTCCCTTCATGCAGAAATAGGAAAAGAGGAATTTGAAGAAGGAGTGGTAAAAGCAAAAGAGCATATCAGAGAAGGGGATATATTCCAGGTGGTTCTTTCAAGAAGGCTTGAATCGAGCTATAGTGGCGACCCGTTATGTTTTTACAAGACTCTGCGATTAATAAATCCTTCTCCGTACATGTTCTATCTGGATTTTGACAACATAGTTGTAGGGTCGTCTCCGGAGATGCTTGTAAGGCTAAGAAATGGTAGATTAACGCTGAGACCGCTTGCCGGGACGAGGAAGAGGGGGAGAACAAGAGAAGAGGATGAACTACTAAAGGTGAATATGTTCCTCGATGAAAAAGAGCGGGCTGAGCATATAATGCTTGTAGACCTTGGTAGGAACGACCTTGGGCGGGTTGCTCAGTCAGGAAGCGTTGAAGTAACAGAACTGATGAATGTAGAGAGGTATTCCCACGTCCAACACATTGTCTCAAATATAAGCGCAGAATTGGACGAAGGCAAGGATGCTTTTGATGTTTTTCGTAGCTCTTTTCCCGCGGGCACGGTCACGGGAGCACCGAAGATACGCGCGATGGAGATAATAGAAGGAACGGAGAAGAGCAGAAGAGGCATATATGCAGGGGGCGTTGGTTATTTCGACTTCTCGGGCAATCTCGATTTTGCAATCACGATTAGAACAATGTTCACGGTTGGTAAGAAGGCGTATTTCCAGGCAGGTGCGGGCATAGTAGCAGATTCGGTTCCTGAGATGGAATTTATAGAGACTGAGAACAAATTGCGTGCTTTAGTAACTACTGCGGAAAATGAAAGTGCTTGTGATAGATAACTACGATTCCTTCGTATACAACCTCGTGCAATATGTTAGAGAACTTGGTGCGGAGGTAGTAGTGCGGAGGAATGATGTAGGGATAGAGGAACTCAAGAAGATAGAAGCAGACAGGGTCATCATTTCTCCAGGACCCGGAAGACCGGAGAGCGCTGGAGTTTCTGAAGAAGTAGTGAAAGAGCTTAGGTGTCCTATTC
This sequence comes from Methanosarcinales archaeon, assembly GCA_030611045.1. GTDB lineage: Archaea > Halobacteriota > Syntropharchaeia > Alkanophagales > Methanospirareceae > JACGMN01. The sequence goes on along the minus strand of JAUWQN010000004.1, from coordinate 22,400 downwards.
TCGGGGTTTGTTTAGGACATCAAGTAATAGGACATGTTTTCGGTGCCAGGATAGGCTACGCACGGAGATTAATGCACGGAAAAGTTTCAGATATACATCACGATTCCAAAGGGCTATTAAAAGGAGTGAAGAATCCCTTTCACGCAACGCGGTATCACTCACTTGTGGTTTGTGAAGCGGATCTCCCATCTTGCTTACAAATTTCCGCACGAGCAGAAGATGCCGAAATAATGGGAATACGGCATAGAACGTTGCCAATAGAAGGAGTTCAGTTTCATCCAGAATCCATACTGACCGGAGAAGGGAGAAAGATAATAGAGAACTTTATGGGGAAATGATAAAAGAAGCGATCTCGAAAGTAGTGGAGAGAAAAGACCTCGAACCGGGGGAAGCAAGGCTTGTGATGGAAGAAATAATGAGTGGAAGTGCGACGAGTGCACAAATAGCCTCCTTCTTAACCGCACTGAGGATGAAAGGTGAGACCGTTGAAGAGATTGTTTCGTTTGTTCATGCGATGCTCCAGTATGCATCCATCATTTCTCCGAAAGTTGATAGAGTAATGGTAGACACCTGTGGAACTGGTGGTGATAGGATAAAAACTTTTAATATAAGCACAGTTTCAGCTTTTGTCTCTGCTGGTGCTGGTATTGTAGTTGCAAAGCATGGGAACAGAGCGGTTTCGTCAAAGGCAGGTTCTGCAGATGTTCTGGAAGCACTTGGTCTTGATATAATGCTTGCGCCAGAGAGGGTGTGCGAGTGTATAGAAGAAGTAGGAATGGGTTTTATGTTCGCTCCAGTGTTCCATCCAGCAATGAAATATGCGATAGGACCGAGAAGGGAGATAGGGATACGAACGGTATTCAACATCCTTGGCCCGCTGGCAAATCCGGCGAAGGTGCAAGCGCAAGTGATAGGTGTCTATGATGTCTCGCTCGTAGAAAAAATTGCGAACGTGTTAGCAGGTCTTGGAGTGCGGCATGCAATAGTTGCTCATGGATTGGATGGCTTAGATGAAATCTCGCCAATTGGTGAGACTAAAATCGCAGAACTCAAAGACGGAGTGATAACAACGTACAGCATATCTCCAGGGGATTTTGGGCTGGAAAGGGCGAGAGTAGAAGAGATAGAAGGAGGAAATGCAGAAGAGAATGCGAAAATTGGCATTGATATTTTGAAGGGGCGAAAAGGAGCGAGGCGGAATGCTGTTTTGATGAATGCTGCAGCAGCACTGGTCGTTGGGGGGCGTGCAGAAAACTTAAAGGACGGTTTTGAGCTCGCTTCTCTTTCAATAGATTCGGGAGAGGCATACAGAAAACTTGAGGATTTAGTGCGATTTACAGGAGGTCAATCAAGACTTGAACGATTTGATAGATAAGATAGTCAAGGACACGAAGATGGGAGTTGATAGAAGGAGAAAGGATAAAATCCCAGAAAGAACAAGTAGTATTCTCTGTTTATCAAGAGCAATTAAAATACCTTATAAGTCAATAATAGCAGAGATAAAGCCGAAGTCGCCAAAGGATGGCAACCTTATAGGAAACAGAGATGTTTTACCGTTAGCGAGTGACTATGAGGAAGGAGGTGCAGCGGCACTATCTGTTCTTACTTCGCCTTATTTCGGCGGCAACGTTGAAAATGTGTCAATAGTAAAAGAGCGAGCAGGAATTCCAGTGCTTTACAAGGATTTTGTTGTGGATGAATACCAAGTGTGGGAGGGTTTTGGATACGGTGCAGATGCGATACTGCTCATTGAAGGCGTATCGCCAGTGGAAAAGCTGCTGGATGTTGTAGCGGATTTAGGTCTTGAAGCAGTGGTTGAATGCCATTCGGTGGAAGAGATAGAAGCAGCGTTAAATGCCGGAGCTGAACTCATTGGAATTAATAATCGGAACCTGAGGACGCTTACCGTGGACCTCGAGACAACTGCACGACTTGCGGAGTATGTGCCGAAGGATAGGATACTGATAAGCGAGTCCGGGGTAAAGACGGCGGCAGATGCGGGCTATTTATTTGAATGCGGCGCGGATGCGCTACTCATCGGGACTGCATTGATGAGGTCGGAGAATCCAAAGGAGTTTATACTGGCATGTCTGACGTAGTGAAGGTAAAGATCTGCGGAATTACGAATACGGACGACGCACACCTTGTGAGGGATAGCGGTGCGGATATGCTGGGTATGATAGTTGACGTGCCGGTGGAAACGCCGCGGAAAATAGGCATAGACGAAGCGGAAGAGATCTCAAAAGAGATAGATGATGATATAAATATCGTGGTTGTTCTCTGCCCGGGTTCTGTGGGAGAAGTGGAAACAGTGGTCAGGAGGATTGACCCGTTTGGTGTCCAATTGCATGGATTCGAATCAGAAGAGTTTTTAAAGTCAGTCCGTGAAGCACTTCCTGATGTGAAATTGATAAAAACCGTGCATGTGGATGAACGTGGCACGATTCATGGTGTAATGCCAGAAGAGGGTTTTGTAGATTTCATACTTCTTGATACGTTTTCTGCTCGGATTGGGGGAACTGGTAAAAAGCACAGTTGGGCTAAAAGCAGGGAGATTGTAAAACATAGCGCTATCCCAGTGATTCTATCGGGAGGTTTAAAACCCGAGAATGTAGAAGAAGCGATAAAAGAGGTTCAGCCTTATGGTGTGGACGTTGCAAGTGGCGTGGAATCTTCAGGTGGGATGAAGAGTAAGGAGAAGGTTTTTCAATTTGTGAGGAATGCACAATGTATATAGGGAAATATCCAAAAGCGGGAAAATTCGGTGAGTACGGCGGGCAATATGTCCCTGAGGTTTTAATGCACGCGTTGAAGGAGCTTGAAGAGGCTTATCTTCGGTATAAGGGCGATGAGAAATTCAAAGAAGAATTGGACTATTATTTGAGGACTTTTGCCGGTAGACCAACTCCTCTTTACTTCTGCTCCCGGCTTTCTGATCTACTGGGCACCAAGTTATACCTTAAGCGTGAGGACCTCGTTCATGGCGGTGCCCATAAGTTGAATAATGCGATTGGTCAAGCGTTGTTAGCGAAGAGGATGGGCAAGAGCAGGCTAATCGCGGAGACAGGGGCAGGACAGCACGGATTGGCGACTGCGATTGTAGGTGCTTTGTTCGACTTGCAAACGGAGATTTACATGGGTGATGAGGACATAGAACGGCAGCGGTTGAACGTTTTCCGGATGGAACTAATGGGTGCGGAGGTTCATCCTGTTGGCAGTGGCTCGAGAACGTTGAAGGACGCGATAAATGAAGCTATCAGAGACTGGGTAACAAATGTGCAGGATACGCATTATCTTTTAGGCTCTGTTGTAGGTCCACATCCATATCCAATGATGGTACGAGATTTCCAGCGGGTTGTTGGGCTTGAAACGAAGAGACAGGTATTGGAAGCTGAAGGGAGGCTACCGGATGCACTCGTTGCATGTGTCGGAGGCGGGAGCAACAGTATAGGGATGTTCTACGATTTCCTTGACGACGAAGACGTGGCGTTATACGGTGTGGAGGCAGGAGGCGAAGGCATTGCGTCCAATAGACATTCCGCAACTCTTTGTGCCGGTAGCAAGGGCGTCTTACATGGTACTTACAGTTATCTGTTACAAGACGAAGATGGCCAGATACTCCCAACACACAGCGTCGCGCCAGGACTTGATTATTCTGGAGTCGGACCTGAGCATGCATTTTTGAAGGATATGGGTCGTGTAACCTATGATATTGTGACCGATGTGGAGACTCTGCACGCATTCGAACTTTTATGTAAGTACGAAGGGATATTGCCGGCACTCGAGTCGGCACACGCATTAGCATACGTGAAGCGATTAGCGGATGAGAATAGAATAGGCAAGAAAGATTGTGTTGTAGTATGCCTATCGGGAAGGGGAGATAAGGATGTAGAGATAATAGAGAGGGCATTAACTACATGAGCAGAATAAGTGACACATTTTCTGACCTTGAAAGAAGCGGTGAGTGTGCTTTTATAGCCTACATCATGGCTGGTGATCCTGACCCGTCACTAACGCCATCAATCGCAAAAGCAATAGCGCAGTATGCAGACATCATAGAACTTGGTATACCGTTCTCAGACCCGATAGCAGACGGTAAGACAATACAAGCAGCAGCAGAGAGAGCTCTTCGTGCGGGAATGACTCCTCAGCAAACATTTGAGATCATCTCAGAGATTAGAAAAGAAACGGACACTCCGATCGTCGTAATGGGTTACTACAATCCGATCTTGCACTTCGGGGTAGAGCGGTTCATGAAGAAACTTGCAGAATGTGGAGGAGATGGGATAATTATTCCAGATTTGCCCATGGAAGAGGCAGATGAGGTGGTACGATATGCGAAGGAGAACGGTATAAATACGATTTTTTTGATTGCACCGACGACGCCAGAGGATAGAATAGAGAAGATCTGTGCCTGTTCTTCAGGATTTGTTTATCTTGTCTCGTTGCTTGGTGTTACGGGTGCGCGTGAAGCGATTTCGGGTGTTGCGAAAACTCTGATAAGGAGCGTAGTTGAGAAGAGACCGGATATACCGCCGGCAGTTGGATTTGGCATATCAAAGCCAGAGCACGTGCGGGAAATAATAGCAGATGGTGCGAAAGGGGTAATAGTTGGAAGTGCGATCGTAAGACTCATAGCGGAACATAAGGATGAGCCAGAAAAGATGATTTCAGCACTTGAAGAGTTCTGCGCTGAGTTGAAGGCGGCAACGAGGAAAAAATGAAAATCGGTTTCCTCATCAACCCGATAGCAGGCATGGGCGGGTCGGTAGGACTAAAAGGAACGGACGACCTGGTAGACGAAGCACTGAGGTTAGGTGCAAACCCGATAGCAGGAGAGCGAGCAAAGAAATGCATGGAGGAGTGGAATATAGACTCTCTTATTCTTACCTGCTCCGGGGCGATGGGCGAAGATGCACTTCCGAACTCGTTAAGATACAAAGTTGTGTATTCATTTGAGGGGATAAGCACGAGTGAGGATACAAAGAACGCATGCAAGCGATTTTTAGAAGAAGGCGTCGAGCTTTTGGTATTCTGCGGTGGTGATGGCACGGCGCGGGATGTGTACAGTGCTGTAAAACGAGAGATCCCGATTATAGGTATTCCTGCTGGCGTGAAGATGCACTCGGCGGTGTTTGCTATAAGTCCGAAGGGCGCGGCGAAAATAGTCGAACATTTTGTTGAAGGTAAGGCGGAAGTGCGGGATGCAGAGGTAATGGATACGGATGAGGACGCATACAGGCGAAACGAACTGCAAATGAAGGTTTTTGGATACGCACGCACACCGTACGAGCCAGTTCTGGTTCAGCAGGGCAAGAGTCTTTTTCAAAGCGTAAGTGAAGAGAGCGCGAAGGAGGAGATTGCAAGGTTCGCATGCGAGTTCATGCGGGACGGGTCCCTTTATATCTTAGGTGCTGGGACTACGATACACAAAATAGCAGAGTTGCTGGACTTGGGCGAGGAAAAGACATTGCTTGGCGTGGATGCGGTGAAAGATGGTAAATTGTTGGCGAAAGATTTGAACGAGCAGGGATTGTTGCAGTTGCTGGAGAACGAGAAGGGGAAAAAAGCGAAGATACTCGTGAGTCCTATTGGCGCGCAGGGGTTTGTATTTGGGCGGGGCAATCAGCAGCTCAGTGCAAAAGTGTTAGATAAGGTCGGAGTTGAGAATGTGATTGTGCTTGCTACGCCGCACAAGTTGAGTGAAACTCCATTTCTTCTGGTTGATACAGGCAGCGATGAGCTGGACGAGCTTTTGAGTGGGCACATGAGCGTTGTATGCGATTATCGGATGGCGCAGCGGAAGGAAGTGAAAAAGGGGTGAAAAAGAAATCCGGGAGGTTTAACCTTACTTACCTTGGATGAGCACAGAAATGGAAGAATTTTTAAGCACATTTCACTCCGGAAATCAGAAATTGTTAGGAAACTTGCATCTACCTTACCAAAACGCACCCTGCGTTATTACCTTGCATGGCTTAGAGAGCAGTAAGGATAGCGGTAAATGGCCAACTATAGCAGCGAGACTTACTGATGAAGGCTACGCATGCTTGCGATTTAATTTCCGGGGCTGTGGGCGCGGGCCAGAAAAGAGTGAGGGAAAGTTTGAGGATGTAAGCCTCACCGAAAGAATCAGGGATTACAAAGCTGCGTTACAGTTTCTACAAGATACAAACAAGGACACGGTTGATATGCGCAGATTGGGCGTTATTGGCTCCAGTTTTGGTGGCATGGTTGCGATAGCGGCGCAAGATAAAAGAATTAAAGCCATGGTCTGTCTATCAACGCCGTATTATCTACCTCACATTACAAAAGAAGCAGGCAACTATGACGAGCTGCCATCCGGCGGCAGAAGATTCAAAAAAGGGTTCTATGAAGATCTCCGTAACTATGAGTTGTTACAAGCGGTAAGAACCGCGCCTCCAATTCTCATTCTGCACGGTAGCTCGGATGAAGTGGTCCCACCCACGCATGCGCAAAAACTCTATGAGGCTGCACCGGAACCAAAAAGACTGGAGATAATAGAAGGGGCAGATCATGTCTTTTCCCACAGTGAACATCTAAAGAAAGTGATTGATCTGAGTTTGGAATGGTTCAAAAAATATCTCATCTAATCTAAATTTGAGTGGCCTGCCTTATTGACCGTTCGAAAGCAAATTAGCGGTATTTTCGCGCTACTGGTGGTATCCTTCTTTTACGAATGGAAGTATTGGCTCCATGGTGGAAATGTTGGAAATGTAAGCGTTGCATATATCCCTCCAAGTTCAGTAGAGAATGAATAGAATTTAGCGAAAAAGAAGGCATTTACTAACTATATCAGGTCGTAGAGGGTCTCTCATCTAAAAAAGACCTTCCTTCCACTCCCTAAAATTTCAACGCCTCCACACTGCCATAAAACAAAGGTAATAGTGAAAATTCTCACGTGTAAACCATTATTGGAGGCTGTGAATCCATGAGCATGGTATGACAGCATATAATGTGCACCAACACATACCTTTTTATAGGTGCCGGTTCAAATAGATATTCTTCTAAAGAAGAAGGAGGTGAAAGCGATGAACAGAGAAGAAAAGATGGCGGAAGATGGAATAGGTAAGCATGAAGTGGAAGAAATACACAAAGATATGCACTACCAGCTTTCTATTGAGCTGAACAAGTGGCGTTCGCATTAGAACTAGAACATTTTACCCAAAGACCAGCGGCGCTAAGGCAATTCACCGTGTATTCGGATAAATAAAGTCCAATATTCTTGATTTAACTGAAACCATCAGCAGTAATGGAAGAAGTTCGTATCCTTCCACACTCTCAAATTTCTACGTTTCCACAGCACCAAACGCAGGTGATGTGAAAATTCAGAAGTGTAAACCTGTGTCGCGATTTTTAAATCCTATTGCTAATAATATTCTGATGGTAGATAGTCTACGAGAAATTCAAGCAAGAGGTAGAGCGGATACTGAAAGAGAAAGCGAAGGCCTGTTACCTATAAAGAGATAAAAGCGAGTACGACGAAACTCAAGCAGAAAGCGAGCAACAGCTTAATAACCTTCCTCTGGTCTCTTTTCCCTTTTAGTTAGCACAGGGCGTAATTAATCTGTCGGGAAGGGTCAATACTGCATGCCTATGCGGCAGGCACATCGAACATCCCACTGCTGAGCCTCTTTGCCTGCCCATTGATCTGTGTACCGCTTGCCGCAATCCGAGCATAATCTGCTGTTGTATTGCAGCCAAAGGAGATGCTATGGTACTCGCCGCACTTTGGACAGTAGTAAACGTAACAACCACTATCTGGGCCTTTGCAGCTCATCATCTTCTCCACTTCTCCCATATTGTCCTTAGTTAGGAAAGGAAAAAAATGGGAGGATGTTATACTTTATACACAATGAAAATGAACAAAACCTCACTTTTCATTTTCCCCTCTCCTCCTCGGCGAAGGAGCCTGTGATGCTTTATACGGCCGTCTAATGTGCTCTCCACATCGTAAACACGTTGTTGTCATATAATCCCCCCTGAGTCGGACTCGTGCGTTTCTTCCAGGAATGAGAAGAGCGTAACATCGCTTGCATAGCCGCATTTTCAGATGCTTTGGTATTCGCGCCCGGTACCGCATCCCAATCGCACGCGCAAGCTCGATATATCGTTTACTTCTCTGCTCGCGCTCATCCCGTGCTTCTGCTTCTGCAAGCTCGAATAGCCGTTCTATACGCTGTACTGCGAGATCTTCTATTCGTCTCCTTCGCTTCATAAAAACGTTCTTAAATAGAAAAGGAAATCTTAAATAGCAATAATGTTGGAACTGTTGCCCAAAGGAAAACCACACCTCTCGATTGAGAGCTTGAGAAAACATTAACCGTTAGTTATTCCTTATGGTGCAACCGTGATGAATGAATAAGATGGAAGAAAAGGATAGGAAAATTCTGCTCAAAAAGGCGAGAATCATCGCAGAGTTTCAGTTTGGCAAAGGAGCAGGCGAAATCTTGTTCCCTGATAACGTAGACTTTGTCCTATCACGGACGAGAAGAATATCACAGATAAAAGAGCAGGAAAAGAGGATAGCCACGCTCAGAAGTTATGATGGGCTGTTCACACTGGGCATAGAAGGAGCGGAAAGGCTGCATCAGTTCCTCAAATATCCACGGCTACGGGTGGTTATGAATGAAGAGAGCAGCGAATTTGTAAGAAAAGGCGAGACGGCATTTTGTAAACACGCACTCGACGTTGATCCAGCGATACGGGCCTATGACGAAGTTATCGTAGTGGATGAAAATGATAGCCTGCTTGCAACTGGAAAAGCTATGTTAGCCAGCGAAGAGATGAAAATCTTTAACCTCGGCGTAGCAGTAAAGATACGTCATGGCGTAGAGAAATAAAAAATCATGGTTTCTTATGACATGCGAAATCTCTCATTTTACTTTATTTCTTGTTATGGATAAAGGAGAGAATAACATAAGAGATGATTGAGGAAGAGGTCGGCGATGCATTACGAAAGAGAGGGCTAACGTTAGCTACCGCAGAGTCGTGCACGGGTGGACTGGTAGGCCATAGGATAACAAATGTCTCAGGTAGTTCTGACTATTATAAAGGCGGTGTAATCGCGTATGCGAATGAAGTGAAAGAGAAACATTTGCACGTAGCGCGGGAAACATTGGAAGAGAAAGGTGCGGTAAGTGCAGAATGTGCGGGGGAGATGGCAAGCGGCGTTAGAACGCTTTTGAGTAGCGATTTCGGCATTTCAACTACGGGCATTGCAGGACCCACCGGGGGAACACCTGACAAGCCTGTTGGATTAGTTTATATAGCATTGGCAACAAAAGATAACGCAGATTACGAGAAGCATATCTTCCATAAAGATAGAGAGGGGAACAAGCGTGAGGCGGCTGATGCTGCCCTTGAAATGCTAAAAAGGTATATTTTGGAAGGTAAAGTAAAATATTGGGCTCGTAGCTCAGAAAGGTAGAGCAGCGGGCTTTTAACCCGTCGGCCGCGGGTTCAAATCCCGTCGAGCCCGTAACAAAGCCGAAAGAGATAAAGAAATAAATGAAAAAGGAAAAAGTTCCAATACTTGAACATGAGTTGGTGCCCAAGCACGAGGTACTGGGCGAGGAGGCAGTAGCAGAGCTCTTGGATACGTATAAAATAAAAAAGGAGCAACTGCCTAAGATAAAATTGTCTGATCCGGTCATAAAAGAGAAAGAGATAAAAGCAGACGTGGGCGATGTCGTACGGATACGGAGGGAAAGTAGAACGGCTGGTAAAGCTTTATCTTACCGGCTGGTTATAGAATAAAAGGACGAGTACAATATGTTAGACCTGAGTGTTATTTCAGAGGCGTATTTAAAAGGGAGAAAAATAGCGCAGCATCAGCTTGATTCATTCAATTACTTCCTCGAGGTGGGCATGCAGAAAGTAATAGACGAACAGTCACTTATAGATACTTCTATCAGCAACGAAGACGAAGAGGGGAGAAAATATAAACTGGGAGTGAAGTTTGGCAAAATACGCATGGGCATACCAAAATCAAGGGAAGCAGATGGGTCTTCTGAAGAAATTTTCCCGTCACAAGCAAGATTAAGGAATTTAAAATATGCTGCACCTGTATATTTGGACATGCAGATCGTGAGGAAGTACGAAAACGACGTGATAGAAGTTGAGAGGGATGAGAAAGAAGTTGAAATCGGCGAACTCCCAATCATGCTAGAGTCAAAAAGATGTAATCTATCTAAAGAGGTTCGCGAGGGAAAAATAGGGAGAAAACTTTCTGAAGAGGAATATGAAGAATGGTTGAAGAAAGTAGCAGGAGAAGATCCTCTCGACCCTGGTGGCTATTTCATTATAAATGGTTCAGAACATGTAATAATCACGCTGGAAGACCTCGCGCCAAATAGTATTTTTGTGAATTTTGAGGAGAAATACGGAAGTAAAAATGTGGTTTCAAAGGTCTTTTCCCTTAAGCAGGGATTCCGAGTCCCGATAAGGGTAGAGATAAGTAAAAAGGATATACTGGAGGTATCCTTCCCTGCTGTAGGGCGAAAAATAGAGTTTGTGACACTTATGCGAGCGTTGGGACTCGAAAATGACGAAGAAATACTAAAAACCGTCTCCGATAATCCTGAGATAAAAAAGCACATTAAGGGGAATATAGAAGAGAGTAAGGTGCATACACCGGAAGAGGCAATAGAACTATTAGGTCGTAAAATCGCATCAACGCAGGCAAAGGAGTATCGAGAAAAGCGCGTTAATTACATCTTAGACCGCTATTTCCTCCCACACCTTGACGACAAGATAGCTAAGGCACATTTCCTTGGCAGAATGGCGGAATCATGTTATGAACTGCTTTTAGATAAGAGAAGCGAGGATGATAAAGATCATTACGCGAATAAAAGATTGAAGCTTGCGGGCGACCTGATGGAAGACCTTTTCCGTGTCTCATTTACAAAACTTATACGTGATATGAGGTATCAGCTAGAACGTGCACATATGCGAAACAGAGAGCTAAAGATCACTACCGCGATCCGTTCCGATGTGCTTACAGAACGGATAACGCACGCCCTTGCAACCGGAAACTGGGTGGGTGGTAGAGCTGGTGTCTCGCAATTGTTAGAGCGGAGCAATTATGTAGCTACAGCGAGCCATCTCCGGCGGATAAGCTCTCCGCTATCAAGGTCTCAACCCCACTTTGCAGCTCGTGATTTGCATCCTACGCAATGGGGAAAAATCTGCCCCAGTGAGACACCGGAAGGTCCAAATTGTGGATTGGTAAAGAACTTTTCACAACTGGTTGAAATATCTGTGGGAGAAGACGAGGAGGGCTGTAAGAACATTTTGTACGAACTTGGTGTTATCCCCCCTGCCCGCTCTTTGGAGGTAAGCGCCAAAAACAGGACTCGTGTGTTCATGAATGGCGATTTCATCGGGTTCCACACCGATCCTGAGAGATTCGTGAAAGAGCTGAGAATGAAGAGAAGGGGAGGAGAGATTTCCACCCAGGTAAATGTCGTCCATTATGCGTATAGAAGCGATATAATGATACACTCCGATCGTGGGCGGGCAAGAAGACCGGTTATAGTGGTGGAGAAGGGAAAGCCTATGGTTACCGAATCACATATCGGGAAACTGATAGACGGCGATATGGACTTTGATGACCTGGTGAACGAAGGGGATATAGAGTACCTGGACGCAGAAGAGGAGGAGAATGCGCTGATAGCGCTGGACGAAGCAGATTTAGCAAAAACAGATGGGGAGGACTACACACATATGGAGATAGACCCTTCTTTGATCTTGGGCATAGTAGCTGGGTTGATACCTTATCCAGACCACAATTCCTCACCCCGTAATACCATGGGCTGTGCAATGCTGAAGCAATCTTTAGGACTCCCAACCGCGAATTATAAAACGCGCACCGACACCAGAACGCATCTTTTGCAAAGTCCGCAGAAGCCCTTGGTGAAGACGAGAACTGCTGACATTATTCTCCACGATAAGAGACCTGCGGGGCAGAACTTTGTCATTGCGGTTTTAAGCTACGAAGGCTACAATATGGAAGATGCCTTAATTTTGAATCGCGCTGCAATAGAACGTGGGTTAGGTAAGAGCTATTTCTTCAGAACGTATGAAGGAATGGAAACAAGGTATCCTGGTGGGGAAGAGGATAGATTTGAGATACCCGATATGGAGATTGTGGGTGTGAGAAACCACGAAGCGTATAACCAACTTGATGAGGACGGTATAATAAATTCCGAGATAGAAGTAGCACCAAATGATGTGCTGATCGGGAAAACAAGTCCACCACGGTTTTTAGAAGAAACTACAGAGCTTTTAAGCCCTTTAGAACGAAGAGATACTTCTGTTTGCACTCGCCCCAATGAACAGGGGGTGGTAGATTCAGTAGCGCTCATGGAGTCAAGTAACAATAGGCGATTAATTAAAGTAACTGTTCGAGAGCAGAAGGTTCCTGAGATAGGTGATAAGTTTGCATCGAGGCATGGTCAGAAAGGAATTGTTGGATTGATTGTACCTCCAGAAGATATGCCTTTTACCGGAGATGGAATCATCCCGGATATGATTATAAACCCCCATGCCATCCCCTCACGGATGACTGTGGGACACGTGCTGGAGATGATAGGTGGGAAAGCGGGTGCATTAGAGGGTAGATACATAGATGGGACGGCTTTTTTCGGCGAACCCGAGGAAGACTTAAGAGCAGCGCTTGTGCGTGCTGGGTTCCCCGACACAGGTAGAGAAACGATGTGGGACGGGATGGGTGGTAAGAAAATAGAGGCTGATGTGTTTGTAGGCGTGGCGTATTATCAGAAGTTATATCATTTGGTATCAGCTAAGATGCATGCACGTGCGAGGGGGCCAGTGCAAATATTAACGAGACAACCGACGGAAGGAAAAGCAAGGGAAGGTGGGCTTCGTTTTGGTGAGATGGAAAGAGATGTCCTCATTGGGTATGGGGCTGCGATATCGCTAAAGGATAGGTTATTGGACGAGTCCGACAAAGTTGTTGAGCTGGTATGTGGGAATTGTGGTATGATTGCGAGTCCTGATATAAAAACCGGGTCTGTATATTGCCCAAATTGTGGTGCTGATACCGACATATACCCTGTAGAGATGAGCTATGCGTTTAAACTACTTCTTGATGAGATGAAAGCGATGTGTATTGCTCCACGATTAGAATTGGAAGAGGCGGTCTGAAATGAGAACGAAAAAGATAAAAGGGATAAAATTTGGCTTGTTATCCGCGAAAGAGATAAGAAAGATGAGTGCTTCGAGGATAATAACCCCTGATACCTATGGTGAAGATGGTTTCCCAATCGAGCGTGGGTTGGTGAATCAGCATATTGGAGTTATTGATCCTGGGTTAAGATGTAAGACCTGTGGTGGTCGGATGGGTGAATGTCCAGGGCATTTTGGGCACATTGATCTTGAAGCTGCGGTTATCCATATAGGATATGCTAAGTTAATATACCGCATACTAACTGCAACATGCAGGAAATGTGGTAAAGTCTTGCTAGGGGAAGAAGACAGGAATAGGTTTTTAGAAGATATAGAACGGCAGAGGGAGAGGCAAGCGGACGTAGGCGATGTAGTGAAGCTTTTATTCAAGGAAGCAGCGAAGTGTAGCGTCTGCATGTATTGCGGTGAACTCCAACAGCGCATAAAATATGATAAACCCACTGCTTATAAAGAAATAGACGAAGAAGAGAAAGAGCGCAGATTAATGCCTACCGATGTACGAGAACGACTTGAACGAATACCAGGGGAAGATGTAGCTCTTTTCGGTATGGCTCCAAAAAACGCGAGACCCGAGTGGATGGTCCTTACTGTATTGCCCGTTCCTCCAGTAACAGCCAGACCTTCTATTACGTTAGAAAGCGGACAGCGCAGCGAAGATGACCTTACCCATAAATTGGTGGATATAATAAGAATCAATCAACGATTTATGGAGAATAGAGATGCTGGTGCACCTCAGTTAATAATAGAAGACCTGTGGGAGCTGCTTCAGTATCATATAAACACCTATTTTGATAACGATATTGCGGGGGTACCTCCAGCAAGACACAGGAGTGGTAGACCCCTTAAGACAATCTCACAGCGATTAAAAGGAAAGGAAGGCAGGTTTAGGGGTTCTTTATCCGGAAAGAGAGTGAATTTCTCCGCTCGAACGGTTATATCCCCCGATCCCGATATTGATATAGATGAAGTTGGTGTGCCTGAAGCGATCGCAAAGGAGTTGACAATCACGGTTAATGTGACTGAAAGGAACTTTGATGTGATGCGGGAGACCGTAAGAAGGGGGAGAACTCATCCGGGTGTGAATTACGTGAGACGATCCGACGGTAGGAAAGTGAAAGTAACCGAGAGCAATTATGAGACGTTGGCAGAGGAGTTAGACATCGGATGGAAGGTAGAACGGCATATCCGGGATGGCGACATTGTGCTGTTCAACAGACAACCCTCGTTGCATAGATTGAGTATAATGGCGCACTATGTAATGATAATGCCCGGTAGGACGTTCAGGTTAAATCCTACGGTATGTCCCCCATATAATGCGGATTACGATGGCGACGAGATGAACATGCATGTGCTGCAAACGGAAGAAGCACGGGCAGAGGCGAAGATACTGATGGCTGTGCAGCGAAACATAATATCACCCCGATTTGGCAGACCTATTATTGGCAGTATCCATGATTATATCACCGGTTTGTTTTTACTCACGAGGGGAGAGAAGAGGTTTGAAAAGGAGAAAGTGCTGGATATATTGCATAAAATAGATATTGATGATTTAGGAGTGCCTGCGGGAACCTTTGAGCCACCTGATGGATATGAAGTATCAGGTACGAAAGGTGATGAGGTACGCCCTATCCCATATTGGACTGAGAAGCAGGTATTCAGCATGATATTACCGAGAGGATTGAACTTAGAATTCCAAGGAAAAACGTGTGCGAAATGCGTTGAAAGTGGAGAGGAATGTAAGAAGGAAAAATGCTCACGCGATGCATACGTTAGGATACAAGACGGGAATTTAGTATGCGGTATAATAGATGAAAATGCGTTGGGCTCGTTTAAAGGGATAATAATTGCGCGGATTTTCAGGCAGTATGGGGAAGAAATTACAAAAGTGTTTATAAAAAATGTTGCCAGACTTGCCATCAATTATATCAAGCAGGTGGGTTTCAGTTTTGGTATAAGCGATGAGGATATTCCAGAGGAAGGGAAGGAGCAAATAAGGGAAGAGGCAGTGCATGAAGCTGAGGAGAAAGTCGAGAGATTGATAAGAGCGTATGAAGGAGAAGAACTGGAAACTTTGCCTGGGAGGACAGTAGATGAGACGCTGGAACTATTGATCATGCAGGAACTTGGTCGTGCAAGAGATTATTCCGGTGACATTGCAGAGAGGTATCTAGGAATAGAAAATCCTGGAGTACTTATGGCAAAATCAGGTGCGAGAGGATCCATGCTTAATTTAACGCAGATGGCAGCATGTGTAGGTCAACAATCGGTTAGGGGGGAACGGATAAAGCGGGGCTACCGAGGGAGAACGCTGCCCCACTTTAAACCTGGCGACCGCAGTGCAGATGCCCATGGCTTCGTAAGGGCGTCCTTTAAGGATGGCTTGTCACCAACCGAATACTTTTTCCATGCTGTTGGGGGCAGAGAAGCATTAGTTGACACAGCAGTTCGTACTTCTCAGAGTGGGTATTTCCAGAGAAGGCTTATAAATGCTTTACAAGACCTCGAAGTGAAGAATGACGGAACGGTAAGAGAAACAAGAGGGACCGTTGTGCAATTTAAATATGGCGATGACGGCGTAGATCCATCAAAAAGCGATTCGGGAAAATTTGTAGATATAGATGAAGTAATAAGAGAATCGATAAAAGTGGAAACTTGATATATTCAAACATTTACCAAAGAAACTTATATTTGGTAATAGCGTAGCGGAGATAATATGGGGCGGAGGCTCGTGGCGAGAGGAAAGGAAGAAGTAATGGAAAAACTTAGGGATGTTGAGTTAGAGTTAGAAGAAGAAATAACAGAGCAAATAAAAGAAGATTTTTTGCCTCTTGAGCTAACTGTTACTTCCGAAGAAATGTCCGAACTGTTTACAGAGGAGGCATATGCGGAAGATATAGCAATGATGCTGGGCAGGGCAGAGGAAGGAGAGATTAAGCAGGGGGACATAGAGCGAAAAGTAAATAAAAGCGGGCTACCAGAGAAAATAAAAGTTGAATTGAAGAAGAAATTAAAAGCGGTTAGGACAGAGCTAAGCTGGGAGAAACTGGATGATATTTTGAGTAAGGTTGTGGCTGAATATGAAAAAGCGAAAGTGGATCCACGGGAAGCTGTTGGAATAGTTGCTGCACAGTCCATCGGCGAGCCTGGAACTCAGATGACGATGCGTACTTTCCATTACGCTGGTGTTGGTGCCATATATATTACACTCGGTTTACCAAGAATAATAGAGATAGTGGATGCGAGGAAGAAGCTTTCTACTCCGACAATGACGATAAAGCTATTAGAAGAGTATGCATCGGAACGGAATAAGGCAGAAGAGTTAGCAATGAAGATACAAGAGACGCACATAAGCGATATATGCAACATAAAAGCATCCACAGAGGATAAGTCCGTGTGGCTGTCACTAAATGAGAAGGAATTGGAGAGGAGATATATAAAGAGAGAAGAAGTAAAAGCAAAGATGAAGGACATGGGCACGGATGTGCAGGTAGACGAAATGGGAGATGGACAATTAAGAATACATAAAGAGGGTATTGAGTCCTTTCATGAGTTGTCAAAACTTGAGAGGGATGTATCGAAGAAGTTGATAGAAGGAATAGAAGGGATAAAAAGGGTTTTAGCGCGAAGAGAACCCGGTGGAGAATATGTGCTTTATACCGTGGGTTCAGAATTGAAAAGGCTGAAGAACCAGAAGATTGAGGGTGTAGATTTCAAGAGAACCACAACGAATAACATAGCCGAGATAGCAGAGGTATTGGGCATAGAAGCAGCTCGTAATGCGATAATAGAGGAGATGATAAACACGCTAAATGAGCAAGGGTTAGATGTGGATGCTCGGCATATAACCCTAATTGCTGATGCAATGACGATGGATGGCGAGGTGAAGCAAATAGGAAGGCATGGAATAGCAGGGGAGAAAGCATCAGTTCTATCAAGAGCCGCTTTTGAAGTCACCGTGGATAACCTCTTGGAGGCGGCGGTACACGGGGAAACGGATGCGTTGAAGGGAGTTACAGAGAATGTGATTGTTGGCCAACCCATAAAATTAGGAACTGGCGCTGTAGAATTAGTGGTCGGGAAGTAAAACAAAAAACAAAAAGGCATGGAGCCAAGATAAAATAGGAGAAACAGGATGGCAAAGGCGAAAAAGAGCTCAGTTGCGCTTTCAGATGTGAATAGAGAATTACAAAAGGTTTTAAACAACGGTAAGGTACTAATAGGGTCTAAGGAGACGATAAAAGCATTTATGAGAAATGAAGCAAAGATTATCATCCACGCTTCCAATTGCCCTGAGAAGACAAAAAGGGTGTTTGAAGATGCAGAAACGGAGGAAAACGGGGAACGAACCATTTATGAATACCCGGCGAATAGCCTTGAACTTGGACTTGCATGTGGAAAACCGTATCCTATTGCTTCCTTATGTATTACCGATACGGGTGATTCAGAGATTTTACGGCTTCTGACCCCTAACGTTCACTCTAAAGAGAAAACATTGAATATCAATCTGAGATAAGTAAGAGAAAAGTGCAGGTGAGTAAAACTGACGGTAAAGTTAGACACTGAGGGAATAAGGTGCATAGGGATCTTTGAGAGTTCTACTGGTGCGGGAGTCAAGGATTGCATAGTGGATACCGAAGCGAATAAGGTAATAATAGTGGTTAAAAAAGGGGACATGGGCTTGGCTATTGGTAAAAGTGGCACAAACATAAACAAGGTTAAAAAAATGCTCCGAAAGGATATAGAGGTCGTGGAACATTCACCGGATCTAAAGGAATTCATAGAGAATTTGCTTTGCCCTGCTCTTGTGAAGAGTGTCGAACTGTTGGACAAAAATGACAAACAGTGTGCATACGTCGAGGTTCTCACAAAGCATAAGGGTATTGCAATAGGACGGGATGGAGAGCGAATAAAGAAGGTGAACTTGCTGGTTAAAAGAAATCTGGGTGTAGACTCCGTGATAATAAAATAATGCACAAGGCACATCGAAAAATACAAAACTTGTAAAACGTTTTATCAAGAAAAGTAAAGTTTAGTTTAGTACAGTCAGTTCTTGTGGAGAAAAAGAGATGGGAAGAGGGATATACGCAGCGAGGAAGGTGAAAAAGAGAAGAAAGGTGTTCAGACTGAAGAGCCCGGACTATGCACGACGGGTGTTGAAATCCGCGAAGAAGGCGGATCCGTTGGAGGGCGCACACATGTCCAGGGCTATTGTCTTAGAGAAGGTAGGGATAGAGGCGAAGCAGCCGAATTCAGCAATAAGGAAATGTGTCCGTGTCCAGTTGATTAAGAATGGTAAGCAGGTGACCGCTTTTTGCCCTGGTGATGGTGCAATAAAGTTTATAGACGAGCATGACGAGGTGCTGATAGAAGGAATAGGGGGGAGAAAAGGCAGGTCGTATGGAGACCTCTCAGGAGTACGGTTTAAAGTCGTGGCGGTAAACGATATTTCATTACAGGAATTAGTGAGAGGAAGAAAAGAGAAGACATTGAGGTGATGTTGATGCAGATACAAATGCATTTCGATAAGATATTTGACAAATGGGACATTTCAGAGGTGGAGATAAAAGACATGGGCCTGGAGAAGCATATCAGTCTCCAGCCTGTGTCCGCACTGCATACGGGAGGGAGACATGCGAAACAGCAGTTTGAGGAATCGAAGGTTTGCATTGTTGAACTACTGATTAACAAACTGATGCGGTCGGAGAAGAACACGGGGAAGAAACTGAAGACCTACAAGAGTGTTAAAAACGCTTTTGATCTGATATATGAGTCTACGAGTATGAATCCACTGCAGGTGCTCGTGGATGCAATCCAAAATGCAGGACCGTTAGAAGAGACAATCAGGTTGCGATTTGGTGGCATATTAGTTCCCAAAGCCGTGGACGTGAGTTCACAACGGAGGATAGAGCAAGCGTTACGCTACATTACACAGGGAGCGCAGAAATGCGCTTTTAAGAGCAAGAGGAGCATAGAGCGGTGCCTTGCTGATGAACTCATAGCAGCGGCTAAAAATGCGAAGTGCCACACGATAAGCAAGAAAGAGGAGCGGGAAAGGATAGCACGAGCGGCAAGGTAAAGAGATTATATTGGAGGTCTTGTTTTTAGATTTTAGCTGCAAGTGTTTATATAAGGTAAGAATATAGAGGTAATTACGTGGTGTGGATGGATAAAGCGATTTTGCATCACAAACGAAATAAAAAGCGAAAGAAAGTATAAATGGAGGTTTTGTAAGGTATGGAATATAGTGGAGAAAGAAGGGGATTTAGTTCCCCTATAAACGTTGGTGAGACCTACGACGCGAAGATAGAGGACGTAGGAAGAGAAGGCGATGGAATAGCTCGAGTAGAGGGATTTGTATGTTTCGTGCCCAACACGAAGAAAGGGGATGAGGTGAAGATACGGGTAACGAAGGTATCAAGGAGGGTTGCATTTGCAGAAGTAGTTACTGAGTGAGATATAATCGCACTTATGAGATACTACATCTTCAAAGCTAAGCTATAGTTTCTCTATAGCTTTTCCTTTTTTATTTTTTAATTTCCCTTATGTTTTTGGAGGATATTTTCAGACCATTTCAGTAACAAATCGGTGCTTTGCAGACTTAGCCCGCTCACTCCGCCTTCATATCCTTTTTGAACACCACAGTTCGATATGGGAAAGGTATCTCAACGCCCTCTCTATCAAATCTTTTCTTTACCGATTCTCTTATTTCCGCGCCTGTTCGCCACGCCGTAGGTCTGTCAGGCGCCCAGAATACTGCTCTTAGATTGACTGCAAAATCTCCAAGCTCAGTAACCCGCACCTTCGCTTCTCTATCCTCTTCATGCATCACATCCGGATGTTTGTTTATTTCATCAAGGATTATTGATCTGGCAAGGTCGTCATGCCATAGAACTGGCAAGAATGGGATTCAAAAATGTAGAAGGATTAGATCGCTCACATTACCTTATTCAACGAGCGAAAGCGCAAGCGAAGAAGGAAGGGGTGTCACTGAAGTTTCGAGAAGGGGATGCCAGAAGACTACCGTATCCACCCGATACCTTCGATGCGGTCATGCTCCTTGGCAACAGTTTCGGGTACTTCGAGACGGTTCAAGATGACCTTAGAGTGCTCAAGGAAATCTTTAGAGTTTTGAAGCCATGGGGACGTTTTCTTATTGACGTTGCCGACGGTGCGTATCTCCGCGAGCACTTCCAACCTCGTTCGTGGGAATGGATTGATAAGAACCTATTCGTCTGCCGTGAGCGTTCGCTCGCACTGGATGAGCAACGTCTGATTTCTCGTGAGGTGGTAACACACGTTGGAAAAGGTGTGATTGTTGACCAACTTTATGCAGAGCGACTTTACACCCATGAGAACCTCTATGAGCTTTTGAAGACTGCGGGCTTTAGCGAGATTACGTCCCATGGTGAACTCTTATCCGATTCACGTATCTCTACAATCACTCTACGCTTATTCAGGATTTGGTAAAGAAGGAAGCGAAGGTAGACTTCGCCCTCAATCTCTGTGATGAAGGGTTTTTAAACGATGCGAAGAAGGAATTGCATGTTCCTGCAATTCTTGAAATGCTCGGCATCCCATACACGGGTTCAGGTCCACAATGTCTCGCGTTCTGTTACGATAAGTCGCTCGTGCGAGGGATCGCAAAAGAGATCGGGATCCCCATACCCGAAGCGATATTCATCAAGCCTGAAGATAGTACCTTCGAATTGCAGTTTAACTTCCCGGTACTTGCAAAGCCAAACTTCGGTGATTCCAGCTTCGGGATAACACAGCGAAGTGTGACATACAACCCAGAGGAACTGACGAATGCTATTTCAGAGATACGGGAGAAATTCGGCTATGATAAACCGATACTGGTGGAGGAGTTTCTCACCGGTAAAGATTTGAGCGTAGGCATCGTTGGCAATCCACCCGAATCGTACACGGTTCTCCCGATTATCGAAGAGGATTACTCATCGCTTCCAGAAGGATTGCCGAAGATCTGTGGCTACGAAGCGAAGTCGCTTCCCGAGTCGCCCTATTGGAATATCCGCTCCATTCACGCGGAACTTCCTGAAGAAGTGGAGCGGAAACTCATAGAGTGGTGCTTGAAACTCTTTGAGCGGCTGGATTGCAGAGATTATACTCGGTTCGACTGGCGATTGGATGCACAGGGCAATCCGAAACTCTTAGAAGTCAATCCTAACCCGGGCTGGTGCTGGGATGGGCATCTCGCAAAGATGGCTGCCTTTGCTGAAATGTCCTATACGGAGATGCTGGAAAACATCCTGAAAAGCGCTGCCGCACGCATATACACGCATAAAGATGAAACGGTGATGCAGGACATAAACGAAAAAAACGAAGAAAGGTAATAGAGCGCTTACGTCGCACCATTTCCATTTATTTTAGAAAAGATAGGACGGGATTTAAAAATCTTTAAATATCTGGATCTAATAATGTTTAAGATGAAAATTACATACGTATCAACCTATCTCCCTCAGCAGTGTGGCATTGCCACCTATACAAATTATGTCATTCAAGGCATCCAAAAGGTGAGTCCCTTAGTGGACATTAAGGTAGTTGCCGAGAAGGGTGCGGCACCAGTCAAGCAGGAGCGGTTTGAGGTTGTACCCTGTTGGGATAGGAATGAGGATTATGTAGAACCCATTATCAGCAACATAGAGGATTCAGAGATCGTTCATATTCAACATGAGTATGGCATTTACGGTCTTGATGACAGACTGCCGACGCTGCTTACGAGATTGAAGGCAGAGAGAAAAAGGACGATAATAACTATCCATTCTATAAGACCACTCCAATTCTCCCAAAGATGGGTGATGACGAGGGCCGAGAATTGCGTTAAGCGGCTTGCTGAACTTGCTGACGAGGTTATTGTCCATCTTGAGTCGCAGAAAGCGATATTGGAGCGGCTTAAGATACCATTGGAGAAGATACATATCATCACACATGGTACGGCGCTCAGTGATGCAGATAAGAAAGAATCGAGGAGGAGGCTACAATTACCAGAAGAGGGCAAGATACTTACTGTATTTGGTTTTCTCAATCCGATTAAAGGGCCGGATGTTTCGCTTGAGGTGCTCAAGGAGATTCGGGAAGAAGTCGAAGATGTGTATCTCTTTATTGCTGGCGGGCTTGCACCTACCGCATCAGAAAAAGATAGAAAATACGTT
>JAUWQN010000037.1 GCA_030611045.1 Methanosarcinales archaeon | reverse complement strand
TCCTACCCTTCTAACAAGTCCTTTGGTACCATAAGGCGCAAATGCTTTGACTAACAAATCACCCACCATTGGAGCTTCGTCCGCATGGATACCTGTTAAAAGTGCTTGTTTTGCTTGATTTCTGAGTTGGGTCGCTTCATGAACGAGCTGTGAAACTGTATCTTTTGGTGTCATTATTTTCTCCTCCATGGAGGGGTATTCTTCTCTGCATAACTCGCCAGACGCTCTTCCGCCATGATTTCATATAACTCGTTCATATACGACACCGTCGTATATCCTCCAAATTCGGTAGTATATGTGACGATGTCGCATATACATCCCTCTAGCTGACCGCTCTTTCCGTATCGAGTTTCAATCAAGGTTCACTCCCCCTCCCTTGAAAAGATTATCCAACGGATTTTTTATAGCACCGAGATTCTTTATGCTCACATGAGTATATATCTCTGTTGTCTTTGAACTTTTGTGCCCCAGTAATTCTTGATTCCACCCCAAATTACTACCCTAACGAATGCGTTGCGAAACTATGCCTTAACGATTGTACAGAAACTCCCTTTGTGATTCCTGCATTTTCACAGGCTTGCTCAAATACTTCACACCAACTCAACTCCGCGTATCTTCTCCACTAATTTCTTCTTACCTTTATTCGCCTCAATAAACGCCCGTATATGCCTATTCCATTCCTCTTCACCTGCTATTTCCCTCATTGTCTTCAAAATATCTATCGCATCATCGTAGTAAACATGTGAACGATTTACAGCTTCAGTAACCCAGGATTGGCAAATTCTCAGCGCATATTCGCCTTCCAATTTCTCCGCATAGCCCTTTATCTCCTCCTTATCCATCCCCGTTATGAATCGTTCCAGCACCCTTACCGCATACTCCTGACTCCGTTCCAAAAGAGCATTTGCAAATACCTTTGCTATCGAAATAGTTCTAACATACCCCATCGCTTCTTCCAGCTCCCTCTCATCAGAATCCTTCACGAGCAACTTTATCAATTCGCTAACCGACTCATCTGCTGATATGAACCCTTGCTTCAATGCCTTAAGTGTCAATTTCATTGCTTCTCCCTGCTTGCCTTTCGCATTTGCCGCTTCCGCAACTTTTATTATCATCATTGGACGCAACGTAGCAGAGGAAATAGCGCGTTCTATCGCATCATCAATGCGGGCATCATGTAATAGCACTGATATTACTACACTTTCTCCGCATCTCGTTTTTATAGCCGATATAAGCTCCTCATACCACCCTATCTTCTCAAATATCCCCTTTATGAGCTTGTATGTCTCAGGGTTGAAATGAGAAGATAGTAGATTTAGGGCTGTGTTTATCGCTTCTTCCTCTTGCACTTTCACTTCCTTTTTTTCTACTAAAAACCGGTTCAAAAGATTGAAGTACAGTTCATCAAGCGCATGATTCCTCCCCTCTCTAAGCAAAACTCCCTCACTTACATACTCAAAAGCCTCCTTATCCTTGCCCTCCACCATCAAAGCCCTCGCCAATCTCAAATAATCATCCTTGTTCTTTAGCCCTGCCCTTATCATCACCCTTAATGCATCCTCATGCAAACCACGATATTCATACAAGTAGGACAGCAAGTCAAGGATTCTTCTTCTCTGATATTCAACATGAAAACTCTCTCCGCTCTTTGGTATCCTTCTTAGTAATTCCTCCTCTATAACCGCTATGTTCTCCCTCGTTGCCACACCAAAAAGCATCTCATCCGTATCCAGACCATAGTCCTCAACCTCTATTATGTCCATTATTTTGTATATCAAAGCTCTTTTTTGCTCCTCTCCCAACTTCTCCACATTCCCTTTAAAATCCTTCACGCATTCTATCACAAAATCACCAAGTGTTCCATCGGAGTCGTCCACACCATTCTCAAAAGCATCCACTCCTCTCTCTACCAATAAAAGATAAAGATCAACCGCTTCTTTGAAACTCCCATCCTCTGCAAGCCTATCACCTATCCTCTTCACTTCTTCTAACTCACTAACCACTCCCGGCACCGCATAATAATCCAAAAATCCACTCAATATATGGCTAATCCTTCTTGAAATCGCTTCTATGTTCACTTTCTTCCCACTAACCTCTTCAGAAAAAGCCAACTTCGATGCTAAAACAGGCTCTTCTTCTATCAATATGCTTATTATTTTTATGAGCTCCCTTTTATCCCTTCTTTCCAGCGAAGCTAAAAGATTGTCAGCATCTAAAAATGAACTCCTTTCTTTGACCCATTGCAAAATTAGCGACACCCCATGCTTGCACATCCCTCTAACCGGGCACGTGCATTCTGAATCTATTTCATCTGTGATTTCAACCCTCACCTTGTAATGATTAGGTGCCGAACCGAGCACTGTTCCAATGAGTTTATTTCCTTTTTTCACTCCTATTTCTACATATCCATTCTCAAAATAGCCCAGTCCTCTCGAGAATGTTTTCTCGCCAAATGCCAGTCTTATTTCATCCTTCGTTATCTCTCGCATCTTTTTCCCCCTATCCTTCTTGACTTATAGCTCCACTCTAATTTATTGTCAATAAGTAGTACTTCGTCAAGCTGGCTTTTACGGAAATTGAATATTTATTAGAGGAAGAAGGGATATTACAGTATACGGAAAATGGATTATCTACCATCCTCAGAAGGTATATTGAAAAAAATTCTTGAACGTGGATACCAGATACATCCAGAGGCTTTAAAAGTTCTTGAGGCACGAGGTGAAGAAAACGCCCTTGCGGTTTTGGAATCATTCTCAGAGAAGTTTTCAGAAGCAATTGTCATTGAGGTTAAGCAGGTTGAGGAACTTCTCGAAAAAACTCAGGACAAAAAAACTCCGGGAACGAAGGAGTTTGGATCGAAGCTTAGCAAGCTTAACGGAAGAATAACACAGGTTTACGATGGCAGTGGTCTTATTCAGCGTTGTCCAAAGTGCAACAGATGGATAATAGATGACTTTTGCATGGTTCACAGCGATGTTGAAGGAATCTGGGATCTAAGGATCAAAGCCCGATTTGACGATGGAAAAGAACGCTGCACCTTGATTTTCAAAAAGGAGATGACCGAAAAGAGCACGAAGATTACACTGGAAGAAGCGAGAAAGTTGGGAGAAGCAGCAACGCTTGAACGAATAAAAAATACTTTAGTCGGTAAGAATATCGAGATAGGGGGCGTAAAGTTAAACGGTGGAAATTTCCTTGTAAATGATATAAAGGAAGTATAAACTAAAATAAAATGGATACTGCCAAGAACATCAGGGCGAGCTTCAAAAAGCTTCACGGGAAGATAAAAAGTGGAAAGGACATATCTGAAGAAGATTTACGGGTAGCATTTGTTAAAAGTGGCATCCTTGAAGCGCTCGGTTACGAGGGTGAATTAAAAGATATAAGATTTGAGAAAGGGGTAAAGGGCAAGAGAAGCGACCTGCTTGCCTTTGACGACTACCAGAATGTTGTGTTTGTGGTTGAATTTAAAAGGCCGAATGAGATTGAGTTGGAGCAAGATTTTGCTCAACTTTGGGAGCGGTATGTGAAACCGCTCAAAGCAAAATATGGACTGCTTACCGATGGGTTAGAACTTCTGTTGTACGAGCGGATAAATTCTAACTGGGAACAGAAACTGCGAGTAAATCTTGGAGAGGTTACTTTATCTCAATGTGAAGAGGTTTATGACTGGTTAAAAAAGCCAAGGATCGAAAGAACGAGAATTGAAGAAGTACTCGGCTATTTCGAGCGATTTGATAACCCGGAGGAGAAGGTGAATTTGTCCACAGAGATTGCGCAGCAGTATTTCTTTGACCGCTTCGAATTGAAAGAGGGCTCGGTATTCGTGAATTTGGTTCAAAAGACAATCGGTCTCTTTGATTTTGAGTTAGAGCGTTCAAAATTTCTTAAAAGCGCCTACAACTTCTGGAAGATTTCCTATGCGAAGAAGCCGGAGAAAGTGCCAGAAAACTGGCGGCGAATAATGGATGGAATCGGGCTCGAAGCGACAGAAGAGAATATGTGGGTCCTGACTGCGGCTTAGGTCCGTTTCCCAGTCAAGAACTGGCATATATGGTTTTGAAAAATACTTCGGCGGGGATAAAGGGTTTTTATAACAGCGAAAAATAAAAATTCGTGGGCTAGCTGTTCACATATTCAAATCGTCCCGATAAGAGGCATAAACAGGAGCAAGATGACATTTGTCAAACCATGTGAGATGCTGACGCCGATGATAGAGCCGGTGAACCGCACAGCATAAGCATAGAAGTAGCCGATTAGGAAGACAAAGACCACATCGAGTAAAGACATGTTTCCAATGTGCATTACAGCGAAAAGGAGTGTGACGAAGAAAATCCCTGTATTTGGATTGAAATATTTAATTGCATTGTGTTGAATAATGCCCCTGAAAATAAGTTCTTCCATGAAGCCGGTGCAAACCAGCAGGATTATGACAGCGGTCATAAAAGATCCGAAGGAAAACTCTTCTACCCGGTAATCGGGCTTCAAGATGGAATACTCGATAAATCCAAGGGGTATGCCTGTAAAGCAAATTGCAAGTTGCAATGGAATTTGTCTCAATTTGAGTACAAGCCCGATGTCTTTTCCATTAAGATGCTGAAAGAGGATCAAAATGAGTACAGCGGAAAAAATTGGAATGCTTAATATCGAGAACCATTGCAAAACGTTAAAACCGGAAAGAGGAGCATAAAGTGAAATGATCCTGATCAGGGGTGCAAGGGCAATGGATATGAGAAGATAAGAGCTATTTTTTTCTGCGGGGTACAAAAATACCGCATGTCCCACGAGCATAAACATGATGACGGCATGACAAAAGAACCCCAAACAAGGGTGGAGAAAGGAAGTGATTACTTCGGCTCCGGTAATAAGCAGGATGTAAATAAATGGGGAAAATTTCACTAATGCTCTCAGCATCTTCACTTTCTCCTGATGAGGGGGTAAAAAATGATAAGCTCCCTCGTCATGTTGAGAGAACCTCCATCACCTTCACCGCCACGATTAATGCAAAAATCATTAGCATAGGCGTGATTATGATATTTAGGCATACCATCAATAATTTGAGCCTCTCCTTGACGGTGGGTTCAGAATCTTCATAGGAGGAGCTCAGTTCCTTGGCTATCAACGCCGAAATCAATATGCATGTTCCGAGAGCACCCAATACAGCTGCTATCTCTAACGCAGTGGTAGCAACTACTACAACAGTTGTAGTAGTAACGGTAGTGACACTCATATCGCATTAGCCTCATAATAGGCAATGGCACAGGGGTCAAAAACAGGATTTTTCTTGGCATTCTGTCCATTTGCTCACATGCGGGGTTTCTGGAGTTGCCTGCACGCCAACCTATTAAACACGCCTATTCCTGATTTAAACAGATCTTCATGTGCATATCCCCCCCCCTTTCCCCCTTCGCTTTTATATCACTATTTTTCGCTTTCGTTTTTTTCCCCTTCTATTGTTCCCATTTTGTTACTTATATTCTAAGTAATCTAAATACCCTACTTATAATCCACGGATTAATATTATATTGCCAGTGGAAATCATGAAAGAAGAAACACTGGCTCGAAATGTTAAAAAGGTAAACAAATGGGGGAAAGGCTTGTCTGTCTTTATAACAAAGGAAGCGAAATTGTTTGGATGGGATGACGAGACCTATATTATTATTTCAGCGATACAGGACGAAGAAGGCGAGAAAATCGTAATTCGTAAAATTGATGTTTGGTAAGCATTTTTTGTGTGCAGGGGGGACTAATCTTAAAAGATCCAAAATGCGAAGAATGTGGAGAGAAGGTGAAAAGAAACCAGACAAAAACATTTTTGCATATAGCAAGACATGACCGAGATACTAAAATTAGGCGGTAGCTTACTGGCTAAAGGACGAGAAATTGTGCATTTACTTAGCGATTATGCTGTAAAGAACGCTCTTTCCTTCGTTATCATTCCAGGCGGTGGCCCCTTTGTAGAACCGATAAAAGAACTCTCAGATGGAATATCAGATGATACTGCACATTGGATGGCTGTGCTCGCAATGCACCAATACGGGCTTTTCTTAGCTGAAGGTGAACTTGAGATACCGTTAGTTGAAAGCATAGATGGACTAAGAAATGCGGGTTATATCTGCATCGTATTACCCTATAAAATTCTGAAAGACGATGATTGCTTACCACACACCTGGGACGTTACATCAGATACGATCGCGGCATTTATTGCACATAAGCTGGATGAGAAGACGTTCATAAAAGTGACAGACGTGGATGGCATACTGGATGAGAACGGGGTTTTGATAAACCGGATTAATGCGAAAGAACTGATTGAGAAAGAGCATAAAGGGTGTGTTGACGCAGAACTACCGAGATTCTTACTGCAGAACAGAATGAGCTGCGTGATTGTGAATGGAAACGTTCCAGCGCGAATACTTGACGTAATCGAAGGAAGAGAAACTATCGGCACGAAACTTGTATCAAACAAGAAGTGAAAACTGAAAATTGCAAAGGGTAGAAATCCTAAATTCTGATTCTTGGTATTCGGCAGAAGTTTATTATTGCTTCTTCGCACTTTTCGCCTTCACTTCTGAAATTGCATCTCCATCCGTGAATAACACCTTAAGCGCATCACCAACCGAAATCTCCTTCACACTCCGTACAATCTTCCCTTCCGGCAGTTTCGAACAGATACTATATCCACGCTCAAGGATTGCTAAAGGACTTAAAGCGTCCAGTTTACCTGTAAGGGCTTGCACACTTTTACGCTGCAACGTCACGAGATGCGTAATCTCAGCAACCATATTCCGCTTTAGTTCATCTACCGTCTGCCGATATTGGTTTATCCGCTCGGTGGGCTTTCTAAATAAGACGCTCTTTTCTATGCTCTTTAACTGCTTCCTGTAATATTCAACCGCTTTAAAAACATTCTGCCGCATCCTCAACTCCAAAGAACTCAGGTTCTTCTCTATCTCTCGTTTGTCCGGCACAACGAGTTCTGCAGCTTCTGACGGTGTCGCGGCGCGCTTATCAGCCACAAAATCCGCGATGGTAAAGTCCGTTTCGTGCCCCACCGCCGAAATCACGGGGATTGGCGATGAGAAAATCTCACGCGCAACGCACTCTTCGTTAAACGCCCACAGTTCTTCTATCGAACCACCACCTCTACCCAGTATAAGCACGTCTATCTTCTCCCGTTCTGCGCTATACCGATTCATAAGCTGAATAGCGTTTACAATTTGCGATGACGCTCCTTCGCCCTGCACTGCAACTGGAGCCAGCAAAATATGGACGTGCGGGAATCGTTTCTTCGTAATCTTTAACATATCTCTGATAGCCGCACTGGTGGGCGAAGTGATAATACCAATTCGGCGTGGAAAACTTGGTATAAGCTTCTTATATACCACGTCAAACAACCCTTCATCCTTCAACTTCTTTTTTAACTGCTCAAATGCACGATAAAGTGCACCTATGCCCTCTTCTTGTATCTCATCCACGTATAACTGATACTTTCCCCGCCGCTCATACACACTTATATGTCCCCGGACTATCACACTCATCCCGTCTTCAGGAACGAACTTCAGTCCTCGGTTCTGTTCCCTGAACATCACGCACGGCAACTCTGAAGATTCATCCTTGAGCGTGAAGTATAAATGACCGGAAGTAGGCTGGCTGAGATTAGAAAGCTCCCCCTTAATATAAATGTCTCTCAGCACTTCATCCTCGTCTAATCTCTGCCTTATGTATCTCGTAACCTCCTGGACGCTGTATATGCGCGGTGTTTCTTTCTCTTCTATCCCCTTTTCTTCTTTTTCTTCGATTTTTGCTATCTCTATTCCGCTTTCGCTTTCAACACCGCACTTTTCTTCTTCTACTACATCCTTTTGCGAATGCAGGAAATCCATTAAGGTAATTCCTTTTCGGGGCTTCTCCATTTCTCTAAAGTTGATTTATATGGAATATACCCTCGTTACTATAAAAGTACATGCTCCTGTTACAGGCAGAGGAATCGTGTCGAGAAAAAGAAAAAGTATATTAGTACGTGCTTTAGTATAAATGAAATCAATGGGAACTCCGATTATATTTTTGAAAGGAATATTCATGGGGATAGCCGATATAATACCCGGTATTTCTGGTGGAACAATTGCGCTGATTACCGGTATTTATGAAAGGTTGGTTCATTCGATAAGTGAAATAGATTTTAAATTTGTTACTTATTTTCTGAAAGGCGATTTTGATGGGGCAAAGAAAAATATCAGTAAAATAGATTTTGAATTATTCATCCCGCTGATTTCAGGTATTAGTTTAGCGATTTTTCTTATGTCTCAAATAATATATTTTCTCTTGCAACACTTAACAGCTCTCACTTATGCTTTCTTCTTTGGTTTAATCTTTGCGTCTGCAGTTATGCTATACAAAAAAGGAGATGGTATATCCATCAAAAATATTTTGTTCTCATTCATTGGATTTATATTTGCCTTTTTATTCGTTGGATTTGGCGCACTACAAATTGGGCATTCCTTGCCTATTATTTTTATTTCCGGTGCCTTAGCCCTGTGTGCAATGATACTGCCAGGGATTTCTGGCGCATTCATATTGCTTGTCTTGAACCAGTATGAATATATGCTCTTTGTACTGAAGAATTTGCGGTTCTTAGAAATTTTTACATTTTGTTTCGGCGCTTTAATCGGAATTTTATGTTTCTCCAGAATTTTAGATTACGCACTGAAAAAGCATGAAAACATTATTATATCTTTTCTTATTGGTTTAATGTTAGGTGCATTACGGCTCCCCTACCAAAATATCGTGAGCACGATGGATTCGATTTTGCCTGTTTTGATTTCAGCTATGCTTGGTTTTTCCATTATTTTTATTTTGAACTATATAACTAACTAATCATCGGTTATAACGTATAAAATAAAGAGGATGTAAAACAACCATGAAATTCGACCCAAAACAGATAAGGGAAGATACAAGCAAGGATTTTGAAGCTGCATGGATAAGTGGAACAAAATACGCAAGTGAGAGAGGATTTAATGAGGGCTATCCGCGGTCTTTGCTGCGTTTACAGTGTGGAAAGCCCCATCCAGTGTTTGAAACTATCCAGAAGCTAAGAGAGGCGTATCTGCGGCTCGGCTTTGAGGAAGCTATGAATCCGGTGATAATCGAAGCGGAGGACGTGAAGAAGCAATTTGGTAAAGAAGCGCTTGCAGTCTTGGACCGCTGTTATTATCTCGCTGGCTTGCCCCGTCCGGACATCGGCATCTCAGATGAACGGGTGAAGCAGATGAACTCGTACTTTGGAAAAGACTTATCGAAAGAGGAAATAGAAGAACTCAGGAATACCTTGCACCGATATAAAAAAGGAGAAATCGGTGGCGATGATCTGGTATATGAAGTGGCACATAGTCTGAGTGTAGCGGATATGGACGTAACGAAAGTGCTTGATACTGTTTTCCCGGAGTTTAAAAATATCGCTCCGATCGCTTCAAGTGCTACGTTACGAAGTCACATGACCTCTGGCTGGTTCTTGACGCTTGCTGGAATCTGGAATAAGAAGCCATTACCAATAAAACTCTTCTCGGTGGATCGCTGTTTCAGGAGAGAGCAGCGAGAGGACGAAATACGGCTTCGTAGTTACCATTCCGCATCATGCGTCTTATGCAACGAAGACGGTGAAGTGAGCATAGACGATGGTAAAGAGATTGCTACCGGGCTACTTTCGCAATTCGGTTTCGAAAAGATGAGATTCAGAAAGGACGAGAAGCGCTCGAAATATTACATGCCTGACACGCAAACAGAAGTTTTCTGCTATCATCCACAAATCGGCTGGTTAGAATTAGCTACTTTTGGTATTTATTCGCCCACTGCATTAGCGCACTATGACATTCCGTATCCCGTGATGAACCTGGGATTGGGCGTAGAGCGATTAGCGATGATATTGCACGATGAGGCAGATGTGAGAGCATTAGCATTTCCACAGTTTTATGCACCTCTGGAATTGAGCGATAGGGAATTAGCCGGGATGATAAGCATGGAGAAGACACCAGGCACGCCAGAAGGTGAGGAAATAGCTAAAGACATTGTGCGCGTATGTGAGGATAACGGTAATGCGAAATCACCGTGCGAGTTCCTTGCATATGTCAGTAATCTCTTGGCTATCGAAGTTCGGGTGATAGAGCCAGAGGAGAACACGCTTTTATGCGGTCCCGCCACTCTGAATGAACTCGTTGTATTTGAAGGATCTATTGTTGGCCTACCGAGGAAAGATAAATGGGAGAAGGAGTTCGAAGAGGGTGTGCCAACAAACATACGGTTCTTAGATGCTTTTGCGGCTCTTGCCGCTTCTACAATAGAAGAAGCCATCAAAACAGGAGAAATAGACAAAAAAGATGTTGAAGTAAAGGTGAAGATAGTAAGAAGCGGCGCGGATATAAATATAAAGATAGATGACGTGGCGATGCGTTATATCACCTCGACGAAGAAGAAGATTGATATACGTGGTCCAGCTTTTATTACCGTGGTGGCTAAAAGGTTTAAATAATGATTACAAAGACTTCTTCCTGAATGCCTTTCGCATGAAATGAAAACATCAAACAAGATGTAAAAGATCGCTTTTCGCCACGCAAAAGAACAAAAAAGTTTCTTTGGTAAAACTTTCTTTTTTAAAGAAAGTTTGTTACATGACCTTTCTCATCATTATCGCGCCTTCACCATCCTTGTAATAAAAAGGAATGAACCCAATCTCCATAAATCCCCTACTTCTATACAATCTCTGTGCTACATGATTACTTACCCGTACCTCCAGCCGCACAAATCCTATTTTTCTTTTCCGCAGCGTGTTAAAAGCCACTTTTAATAAAACCTTCCCCACACCTATACCCCTATACCCTGAATCAACGGCAATTGCAAATATTCGTCCGTCTCCTTCCGGCGTTAATACAAGAACTACGAAACCTATCACCTTACCTTCGTTCTCTGCAACTAAAAAACCTCCCGGCCATTCCTCATATAATTCCAGATACAATGCGGCATCTCCATCTAAGAATGAATCATCCTCTATTTCCATCACTCTTCTGAGATCCGGCTTTTCGAAATGCCTCAATTTTATCGTTATTCCTTTTGCCGTGCTCATCACAACGTCCATATTCTCACTCTCCGCCCTATTATTTGTACAGCTCTTTGATGAATATTGTGATTTGGTGGTTGTGATTTACTTTGGATTTGGTAGTATTTGACATTGGGATTTTTCATTCTTCCATCTCTTTCTTAACCGTGTATTCAATTATGAGTTCAGCTATCTTACTCATCATCTCTTCGCTCAAATTATACTCGCTGCTTCCTCTGTTTCTGTTCTTCCTCGCCCGCTTACGCCACTTCTCTATCACCTCGTTTTGGCGTTGCTCGTCAACGATAGGCATTTTCATTCGTAGTTTCTCTGCCTTTGACTTGTTCGCATAGTACATCCTCTTTGAAAGTAAATCTGCAATAGTATCGTCTATCTCATCTATCCTCTTCCGCATCTCTTCCAGTTTCTCGTCACCTGAAGGCATTTTCATTCTTTTATATCATAAAGAAAGAGGTAAATAAAGTAAGAAAAGAGCATGATGTCCATGCAAGAAAGAGATAACGAAAGCGAAGCTGAACAAAAGCCTCCGGATAGCCATAGCGTAGGCGTGATAAGAATAAAAAGCCTGCGTAGCGGCATGAGTAAGGGTAAAGGAGATGCCTTCTGGCATAAGATAGGAGGTAGAGATAGGAGAAGGGATAAGTATGCGAATGCGAATCCAGGAATTACGAAAGAAAGTCTTGAGGGCTCCTCCCAGTCATCTCTCTTCCTTTTTTCACAACTTCGCAGACTTATTTAGGCAAGCCCCCTTCTCACTACTATTTTGTTCATTCACCGGTCTTTTGGCTGGGATTGGATTGAGTTTGATGACCGGCATGCTACAAGCGCTTCCTGGTCTTATGATACTTATTCCACCTGCAATCGCCATGCGTGGTAATATTTACAGTGCGCTCGTCTCGCGATTAGGAACGTCCATGCACCTCGGGCTTTTCTCTACAACTCTGAAACGAGGCGGCGTGTTGTACCAAAATGCCTACACTTCCTTGGTACTAACGCTCGTTCTTTCTGTCATCTTAGGCTTCTTAGCAAAAATAGCAGCACATGCGTTTGGGATGTCGAACATCGAGTATCTCTCTCTTCATGGCTTCATTCTCATTTCGGTAATCAGTGGTTTAATCTCCGGAATCATCCTGCTCGGTATCGCACTTCTTGTCTCTATCATTGGCTACCATCGGAATTGGGATTTGGACAACATGTCCTCGCCGATAATAACCTCTGCCGGCGACATGATGACCATACCTTCGTTGCTCGTTGCCGCTCTGTTATTGTTAAAGCTGGACGTGTACAATAACCTGTTGAATTTAGGAAGTTGGGCATCTCCAGTCAACCTATTGTCAGCGATTTTTATCGTAGCAACGTTTTTCTGTGCCATAAAAGGTCTGAAGTCAAACGATGCAGCGGTAAGGCGTATTCTTGTAGAAAGCATCCCCATGCTTTTCATCTGCGGTGTACTTGGCACCATCGCGGGAATAGCACTGAATATGAAGTTGGAGAGTTTAATCGCTCTTCCCGCCATTTTAGTGATCATTCCCCCTTTTTTGGGAGAATGTAATGCGTTAGGCGGTATATTAAGTGCTCGTCTTTCTTCCATGCTTCACATCGGAACGGTGGAGCCAAAGCCCTTTCCAGATAAGCTTGTCACGGCGAATTTCGCTGTAATATACATCTTTTCCGTATTCTTATTTTTATTTGTTGGTCTACTATCATACGTTGCGAGCATTTTACTTGGAATGCCCACACCAAGTGTATTTGAAATGCTATCTATCTCCCTTTTAGGCGGTATTTTATGTACAACGTTTCTCAACTTCGCTTCCTACTACATCGCTATTTTATCCTTTAGGTTCGGAATGGACCCTGATAACGATACGATACCGCTAATAACCAGCTTAACAGACGTAGTAGGCGTATTATGCCTTTTGTTTGCGATGTTTATAATTCAACCCTTTTAGAAAAAGCGTTTACAAAACTTTTAAGAAAAGTTTTATCAAAAATGCTTCGCAGCGTCGCGAAATAATTAAACTTTTTCTTTTGGTAACGCTTTCTTTTTCAAAAGAAGGGTTTCAATGCAACTTCCTATGAAATATAGCACTGGATGTAAGAGCATAGATGAGCTGTTAGGCGGCGGCTTTGAATCAGGCACCGTTACTCAGCTTTATGGTGAGGCAGGCAGTGGAAAGACCAACATCTGCCTTCAGGCGGCGATAGAATGCGTGAGAAAAGGGAAGGCCGTAATATTTATAGACAGCGAAGGCTTTTCTCCGGAAAGGTTCTTACAAATAGCCAGTGCAAGTTCGAGCACGAGCGGGAGTGAAGATGTAGAAGTAGAAGTAGAAAGCATAGCACGACGGATTATAATCTACGAGCCACAGAGTTTCGAGCAGCAAACGTCTTGTATAAACGAGATTGAGACGGTGATAAAAGAAAAGGAAGGTAAAAGCGGAGTTGCACTCGTAATCCTTGATTCCGCTACTCTTTTCTACCGATTAGAGTTGGACGAAGAAAGAAGCGTATATTTGAGGCGAGTATTGGCGAACCAAATAATGCAGCTTCTGGAACTCGCTCGCAGGTATGACCTCGCGGTTATAATAACAAATCAGGTGTATATGGATGTTGAAAAAGGTAATTTACGACCTTCTGGTGGATATGCTCTCGAACACATTTCTAAGGCAATCGTGCAGCTTGAGAAAGCGGTGGAAGGGCGAGGTAAAAGAAGAGCCACCTTAAAGAAGCACCGGTCTATGCCGGAAGATACTGCATGCGAGTTTTTTATCACGAGTAACGGTGTTGAGGATAGCCCGAGATGAACCATCAGATTATAATACCAACAATGTAATTTGATAGAGTATAAGCTAAGGTTAGAACTAAAAAGCGAACAATGGAAAGGATGATATAAGATGAAAGTTTTGGTGTACCCGCCAAATAGTTTGATATTGGCAGATTTGGTGGAAAGGGGTGGACATGAGCCCGTGGTATTGATGAAGGAAGTCGGCGAACATGTGAGAGATGCGGAAATAGACGCACCACCAATGAATATCACGGATGAGGACTTGAAAAGGGCACTGAGATATGTATCAGTGGAAGAACCTGCGGGACTAAAAGGGCGAGTGGGGCTGCTTACACCGATGTTGGAAAAAGCCGAAGCAGCAATAATATTGGCGGATGCGCCACCCACTTTTGGTTGCATGG
Organism: Methanosarcinales archaeon; assembly: GCA_030611045.1. Classification (GTDB taxonomy): domain Archaea; phylum Halobacteriota; class Syntropharchaeia; order Alkanophagales; family Methanospirareceae; genus JACGMN01. The sequence continues at coordinate 1,793 of JAUWQN010000037.1, read as the reverse complement.
GCTGTGCCGTCGCTGACGAATTCTTCAAGTTTTTGATAAGGAAGCGGGGGATACCCACGTTAGAGGTGAAGTATGAAGGGGGAGAACAGATGGAAGTGATGGTATCAGCGATAATGAAGTTTTTAGAGCGGTTATCAAAATAAGAGAAAGAAGAAGGAAAAGAAGCATAAGATAAAATGACGGTGGTGAGAGTTGCGCAGATATCGTGTGGTACTGAATACAGTGGTATTCAATGGTTAGTGAACGACATAGCCGAGCGATTAGACATTGAACTGGTTTACCCAGAGATGGAATTATCGAAGGTGGAATCTGCATGCAGAGAGATCGGATTCGAGTCAGAAAGCCCCAGTTTGAATTTGATGATTGCACGAGCGGTATCTCTGTTAAACGACCCAACGATAAAAGGCGCTATACTGCTCACGTGCTTCAAATGTTCGGAAGGAACAATTGTAAAAGATATGGTAAGGCGGTATCTCCATGAGAGGAGCGATATACCCATCATCGTGTATTCAAACGTGGAGAAGCCGAAGGAAATAGAGATATACTCACGGTTAGAAGCGCTGAAGACGTTGATAGCACAGAAAACGCTCTTGATGCGGGAGAAGCAGGAAGGCGTCACGATTGGTATTGACTCAGGCTCTTCGACGACGAAAGTGGTGGTGATGAAGAATAACGAGATCGTCGGGAAGGACTGGCTGCCAACAACAGACCCGTTAAAGAGCGTGGACGAGGCGCTGGAAAAAGCACTGAAAGAAGCGGGGATTTTAGAAAAGGAGGTGGATGCGATTGGTGTGACAGGACCGGGGCGTGAACTTGTAAGCGAACATGTAAAAGCGGCCCTCAACTTAGAGGAAGTAAGTGTGGTCTCAAAAGGTGCGGCTCTGCTTGCCGCGCAACATAAAGGCGATGCAACTGTGATAGATGTAGGTGGGATGAACAACAAGCTGATTCTCATACGCGATGGAATTGCGACGAGCTTTAGCTTGGGCGGTATCTGTGGTGGCTCTTCAGGGAGGTTCCTGGAAGTGGCATCGCACCGGTTGGACGTGGACATCTCGGATTTGGGGCAGCTTGCGATGCAATCGAAGACAAAGGCAACCGAGCGATTTAACTTGCAGAGCTATTGCATGGTATTCGGGATACAGAGCCTTGTCGTTGCACTTGCCTCTGGAATAAAACGAGAAGATGTAGCGGCTGCTGCGTGTCGTTCCGTTGCTGAGCAAGTCTACGAGACGATGATCCAGGAGATGGAAGTACGACCCCCGGTTATCTTCGTTGGTGGGGTCTCATTGGTAGAAGGCGTGAAGCGCGAATTTGAGGATATGCTTGGCGTTGAGATTATTGTGCCGCAGTATTCGCAGTATGCGGGCGCGGTGGGTATGGCTACGTTAGTGTCCGGGGTTTAGTTTGAAAGTCAGTTGGATAACCTACAGATAAAAGGGGCGGAAGATGAGTGAAGGTGGAGAAGTTCGCCCAGAGGGATGTATATACGAACCTGGTTCGGATATAAGTCGTTAGACGAAACGGTGGCTTTAAATGAGCAAATCATTTGAGGATGTATGATGAAAACGCTACACAAAATAATAATTGGTGATTCAAGACAGATGAAAGAGGTTCTTGATGAATCTGTCCATCTCATTATTACATCCCCGCCATATTGGCAGCTAAAAGATTATGGGAATGGGGAGCAGATAGGTTATAATGACTCTTATGAGGAGTATATTAATAATCTCAACTTAGTGTGGAATGAATGTCACAGAATCTTGCATAACGGCTGCCGTCTCTGCATCAAC
>JAUWQN010000033.1 GCA_030611045.1 Methanosarcinales archaeon | reverse complement strand
ATTTGAACATCTGGTTGCCCTTGGCATTAAAACCCTTCTTGATGATGTTGCCGGTGTTTCTCTTTCGGTAGTCGGGACAATCGGGATTTAAACATATCTGATCTTTTGAATTTGCTCCAGTCATAAAGTAAGTTATTAGATCAGGTCTTTATAAAAGCCATGGTTTGTGGGACATTACCCAAAATTACGGGGTGTGCCACGTTCTTATATGCCTTATGATAAATATGCGTATTATGCTTTTCATGATTATAATAGAATAAAGGCTTCTTTTAAGGATGATGTGCCTATTGACGGAATGGTAAAAGTATGGTGTAAGAATAAAAAAGTAGATTTTGAATGGAATGATATTAATAATAAACTGTTTGATAGTGCTTATAAACTTGAAAAGGACGGTAAAGGGATTAATATGGATTATTTTTGTATCGTAGGGCGTTTTGTTGCGATAGAGAAGGCAGGCTATAAGAAACTACTTAAACCATATAAAGAGTTGGCGGGGCTTTGGGGTATCCCCTTACGCACGTTTGAACGCAGAATGGGTTTTTTGAAGTCGTTATAAATGTGTGGTAAAAGCTAAAAACCGCCAAACAGGGGGGTATTTGGGGCATACTATGGTGAAGGCAAAATGGTAAGACGCTTCACTATAAGTTTGGATAATGAGTTAGCAAACGCAATAGACGCCGCGCGTGGCGATATTTCACGTTCTAAGTACATTCAGCGATTGATTTATAAAGCGGTGCATCGCAGCGAAGACGGGCGCCGGGAAAAGACGGAGGTGTTCGGGTATGCCTGAACAAGACGACTCTCTCGACTCTCTTAACGGGCTGTTAGACGTTTTAGCGGATATTCAGAAGAAGGCGAAAAGCCGCGCTGAAGAGATTATAGCAGAGAGGGGGAAACGATGAAAGAAAAAGGAATAGCCCCCGACTCTGTAAAAGCCGGGGAGGCAAAAACAAGTCCTGATTATAAAAAGGATTATAAACTTAAAAAGGTTTCTATACCCGAACAACTTAGAAACGCGGAGTTCAGATTTAATAGGTTGCGCGGGAGGACAAAAATAGCGGCGGATCTCGAATTTCAAAAAGAAAACAACTATACCTATAAAGAGATCGAGGGGGAGACACACCTGCGGAACTCCGGGATTATTGGCGGATTTGGGAACCTTATAATTATTGATGCCGATCGAGAACCGTTGATTACCGTTATCAAAAAGAAATTACCGAGGACGTTTACCGTCGGGACCCCTCACGAGGGAACGCAGTCTTATTATATCTGCGAGGATGGCCGGGAATCTATAAGGCTTGATGATGTTATCATACAAGCAAACGGGGAACGAGAGAACATAGGCGATGTGCAAGGAGCCGGGAAGTATGTCGTTACACCTGGGTCCTATATATTTGATTGTCCTAAGTGTGATGCTAAGAACAGAGACATTAAAGGGAACTATAAAGACATAGAATGTGAGAAGTGCGGTTATAAGGGGGAAGGCGTTAGGAAAGATTATACGGTTGTTGATGATGCACCTATCGCAAAGATACGCTATGGGGAAATTCTTAGTGTTCTGCAAGCATATATTAAGAAACAGAAAAGCGTTGATATTGAACAGATATTACAGGGAGCGGCCGAAGGTAACCGGGACAATTCCCTTTTGCGATTGGTTCATTTTTTACGGAGGAGCGGAGACACCAAAGAAAAAGCATATAGCATTTGTAAGACGTGGAACGAGCGGAACAAGCCCCCGGCGATGCTGGAATATATCAACGACAAAATAGAGACCGCATACCGACGCGCGGAGCCGTACAATTTTTTATATACCAAAGATCCGGAGACCTACAAACTCAATAAGGATTTAACATTAACCGAGAAACACCCCGGAAAAATATTATCATCGAAGCGCGAAAAACTGATTAACGATACGCGGGAAATATTAAGCGTTCTCCACGAGAGCTATGAGTTTGTAGCGGCGGAAGATACCGATACGCTATATTATTACAAGGATGGCGTTTATGAAGATGCTGCTATACTCATTAAAAAAGAAGTCGAGCGGCTTTTCAACGATAAAAACTCGACATATTTTACAAGAGAAATAACGGATCATTTACGCAGAGAAACTTATATGCCGCGCGATGCGTTCAACGCAGATTTAACCCGGATACCGTTGAAAAACGGATTGTTTAACTTAGAATCGTTTGAAATAGAACCGTTTGATAATCGCAGGATTTATACGTTTAGAATCCCCATAACATTTAACGCAGGGGCGACGTGCGAAAACCTCGAAGCGTGGATTAAAGAGATTGTCGAAGAAGATAGCGTTAAACTGCTTCAAGAATATTGCGGATATGGGTTCGAGCCGCGTTTGCCGCTACATAAAACGCTATGGCTTCACGGGACAGGGAGAAACGGGAAGGGCGCGTTTATGCGTTTGTATTTAAAAGCGATTGGTAAAGAAAACAGAGGATCTTTACCCCTGGAACAAATGAGCGCGAAGTATAGGTTTTCGTTAATCAGGCTGTTTGGCAAGTTTGTTAATGTTAGCAGCGAGCCGCAGTCAAACTATACTTATCGGACCGAGACGTTTAAAAAATTAGTGGGCGGCGATGAGGTAGAAGGCGAGATAAAGGGTTTGCAGAAAACGATTGCGTTTACTTCTTTCGCTAAGATATTCATTATGGGAAACCGATATCCCTCGATTGACGACGACACCATTGGTTTTTGGGAACGAATGGAGATTGTAAGATTCCCGAAAGACTTTTCAAAAGACTTTATCGCGGACATCGAGGATAAAAAGATCGAAGAGGACGGCGGGGAAGAAATAGCGTTGTCCGGGTTCTTTAATTGGTGCATGGAAGGACTAAAACGGTTAAAGAAGAACGGGTATAAGTTATCGGCGAGCAAGAGCAGCGAAGAGACGCGATACGAATTTCAGAAAGTATCAAATTCTATCAAGGCGTTTATTGACGAGCATACTGATTTGAAACCGAGCGAACAAACCGTTACCCAACCGGATTTATGGAACAATTATACCGAATATTGCGATGATTTTGGTTTAGAGGTGCAAGGAAAATCGGCATTTACGAGAAATATCGGGAAACTTCGAGGTGTTCATCTCAAGGCGGTAAAAATAGGAGAGCATAAACATAAAGTTTGGGCAGGGTTAAAATATAACGGAGAAAGAACGATGGGGCAAGCGTCGTTAGAAGAAAAGGTTACAAAAGTTCCCGGAGTTACCATATCCAATATCCCCCCTGTGAGAACAATAAAAATAATAAAAGATAAGTGTTATAATAAGAGGGATATTGAGAAAGGTAATTTTAGTAACTTTGGGAACCCGGAAGAAAAACCAACAAAAAACATAAATGTCGATTTGGTGTGTGAATGTGGAGAGTTCTTTGAGAACAGAAAGGGTTTGAACGAACACCGGAAATATTGTTTGGCGTTCCATAAAAAACAGACAACGGAAGCGAGGACGCAGCAATGACCGAACAAGATGAATGTTTACCACAAGCGATCCGCGCGCTTTTGTTAGAAACCGATGGAGAATGGGAAGGTCCGATAGAGAGGTTGGCGGATTGTTTGGAATTGGGGGTAGTGAAATCGAAAACCGCGATGACGAAGCGTTTAAAGAAATCCCGGAACGGTTTAGCGGAAATCGGGATCACTACAAAAATCGCGGGCGATAGAGTATTTTTAAAGAAACAAAAATCGTGGGGGGTAGTAAAAGAATCTCGCTGGTTCTCCCTTTTGACAAGCGGTAAAATCGGTTTGTATGATTTTTGGCTGTTAACAGGCAATTATCGGGTTTTGGGAAGGAAAAGAAGCATATTAATACTGAGAGGCGAAATAAACACGTCTCCCGCAACTTTATCATCCCGTCCTTACTCTGATACTAAAAACCCCAAAACATTCGATAAAACAGAACCACAAAAACGTTGCGCATGCTCAAATATTATCAAGCTCCAGAAATCTAAAAAAATGGAGAACACAGAATAAAAAGGAGGAAAACAAAAAATGGAAAAAGTTATATCTAAGGAAATAGAATATGGTAGCAGGGAAGCACGGATCAAAAGAGCGGATGAACGTAGCGCCCAGATATTGAAAAGACTACAAATGCAAAAAGAGCACATTAAAGAAGTTTCAACGCGAATGAGGAAACTCCTGTTCGACATGCTGCCTATTGTGGAAAGCGACCTTCTATCGAAAGGTTATGCGGTTCTTGTTAGGAGGGTACACGATTTAGAAAACCCGCCTATATGTTTATATGATTCGATGATGCTAACCCCAACTTTTATGGGCGTCTTGTTTAGAGAAAACCTTTTCGAAAAGTATAGGGAAGAACTCAAGGGTTGTTGGCAAAGGGAAGAGGAGGACCGGGTGTAATGCACGGAAGAGACGACTATTTCAAGAGAATACAAACAAGCGAAATGATTTTCGCGGGCGATATGGCAAATATTATGATCGACACGAGCGATGCCTTTTCACGAATACAAAACCAATGGATAACCAGCGGCCACGTTCGAGCCGAGGATGTTGGAGTATTTTTAGAAAATTTCTATGGGTTCTATCTGCGGTCAAGAACGTACATAAAAGACGAAAAAGCACTCGCACACACGGCTGAGTTGTTCAAAAGCAATTTGAGGTTAAGCCCCAACTTCTCTCAAAAAACAATAACGAGCATTCTTGAAACGTTTAATGAGTATCTTGACGCCATCCACGCAAGCCCTCTAATGCAGTTGATCGAGAACGCAACAAGGATTATTGATCAGTGAGGTACGATGAACACTAAAAACCGATTGGAGGACACGCCATTTATACAAGAAATTAAAAATGACTTAAACGTCCACAAAAAGGGGCGTTTCATGGTTATATGCGGCGTTCCAGGTGAGGGTAAATCATACACAGCGTTGAGGATAGCGGAGTTAGTAGATCCCAATTTCTCCGTTGATCAGGTAGTTATAATGAAAGGTTCGGCTTTCATGCAATTATTAAATAGTGGCGTGCCCGATGGCAAAGGCGGATATACCAGAATGCAACCTGGATCATGCGCGGTTTTTGATGAATGTGGCGTTGGAATTTCTGCCCGTGATTGGCTTTCCGTTCAAAACCGTTTAATCGGGTTTCTGATGCAAACTATCCGTAAATGGGGCTTCTTCATAATATTTACGCTGCCAAGTCTCTCGATGCTGGATATTAGCGCCCGGAGGATGATGAACTACTATGCTTATAGCCAGGGTATTGATTATCGCGCGAAGCTAAGCCATTTTAAGATATACCGGATTTCGCGCAACGATTGGGAGGATAAAATATATCGCCGGCGTCTAAAAACAGAAAACGCCGAGCTTGTAGATGATTGGGCGTTCTCATTACCTAAGCATGTCGATTTGAAAACATACGAAGCACGTAAAGACGCAGCGATGAATGATCTGTACGCTAAAGGCTTCGAAACCTTCGAGAAAATAGAGAATGATGATCACACACATAAACCAATCGGGAGACCTGGTGAAAAAGCAGAGCGGATTAAGAAATATTACAGAAGGGGTATTATGGATATTGACCTGCTTGCCGACATCGGAGAGTGTACTCCAAAGTGGGTACGCGAAGTTATTAAAGCCTTATAGTATAGAGAAGAAGGGAAGGAAGGAACTCATGCGGCATATATAATATAATATACAACATCACATACAGGCATCTGCGTCCTGCGTCTGTGCTTCCCGTTCCGTTCTTCTCTGCTTTATCTAATCTAACCCCTCAAATCGCCCTAAACCTTTATATGCTCATGTAATATAGATTAATTATGAAATGTGAGTGTGGCGGTTGTGTAATAAGAGATGGTAATGATATAATCTGTGGTGTGTGTGGCCTCGTTGAAAGTCAAGAACCCGTTGATCAGAGAGATCCCCGGGTATTCGATAATCAAGATTGGAAGAACAAAGCAACGCATAGCGGCGCGGTTACATTCACACGCTCCGATAAAGGCTTGGGTTCGGCGACTCCGAAGCAACACAAACCAATCTTACACCTACACCCGGAACATCAATCCCTGACCGAAGCACTAATACTAATGAAAACGTTATGTTTCAGACTACGCCTCCCGAAGGACACAATCGAATATGCCGCGCAATTACTTCATAAAATAGATGGGGGTAAAGGCGGTTTCGGTTACGCTTCCCGGAAAATCCCGCTCACCGTTGCCGTGGTCGTATTTCTCGCCTCGAAAGAAAGAGGAGCTGCACGAAGCTTCCCGGAAGTAATAAGGAAGGCGGGCGTGGAGAAAACCGCATCGGTTAAACGCCTGATAAAAATAACCCGGCGAAAGCTTGATCTCCCCCCGGTCGTCGTCGGTCCCCGCGCGTATGTAGATTCGATCTTGGCGGAGTTACAGAATTTAGAGGACGTTGTAGATGAGGGGGGGTTTCGTTTAAATCAAGAGCTGTTATCGCTTGATCGCGCGGTTTCCCTGGGCGCAAAAGCACTAATCGACGCTTGTCGCATAATTCCGCAAGGTGCCAACCCTAATGCGGTCGCAGCCGCCGCCGTTTTCACGATTCTTAATGACGAACACCCAGGACGCGTTTCAAAAGCATCGGGTATTTCAGAGACGTCGGTTATGAAATATTCCGATCTTCTAACGCCGGACGGGGATTTATAACAAAAGATTATATGTTTAAACTATCTATCAATAAGAGAAATGACCGAAAGAGAGTTCCTGAACAAGTGGGAGAAGCACCCGCTTCCAGGAGAGAAAAGGTTTAGGGAGATAGAAAAAGACGTATCGGATTTTTGCGCGTGGGCGTTATAACACACAGAGAAAGGACCCTCGCCACCGTTCAAATCACCAAACAAAACCCACGGCAGCAACGGATAGCACAGATAAGAAATAATAGTGTCTTACACCGCACGTATGAGCGTCTTAATCTCCCAGCTCCCCCCGTCCGTTATGTCTTCTCCTTCTGTTTCCATATATTGTAGATCGGTGGCTCGAAATCAATTAGGTGCTCAGATGCTGGTTTCTGGTTTTTTGGCAATTCTGCCGTTTTACCAACTCTTAATGCCTTGTCAGTTGGATTCAATCCCACTGCTTCAGCTATCTCCTGTTCCGTGTAACAAGCAAGCCACAAATCGAAAATACGCTTATCACGTGCCTCTTTTGCGTCTTTGTCAATCCTGGATAGCCAACCCCTGAGTGTGCGTTCCGGGACGGATAATAATTTCGCAAGTTGTTGCTTCTTTTTATCTTGTTCGGCTTTTTTATTGAGGCTATATCAGCTTAACCTCTTCTTTTTCGACTTCAAAGCACCACTTCCCTCTTTTAGAATCGGAACGAAGATTGAAACCCTGCCCGATAATAAAATCCACTCCAATTATTGCAGGTAAATCTTTGAGTAAAGCGCCTTCTACTTTTTTAGTTGGTAGTAAAAAACTAATGTTAGGCATATTGTTAAGCGCTGCAACTCCTACACCTCGCACAACAATATCAATATCTTCAATGATAAGCCTATTAAATTTATATCCCCCGACAGAAACAACTGTGAACTCTTTTGGTTGTTTCAGTTTATTTTTATTTAATTGCATTGTTTCAATTCCAGAAGGCATAATTGATGTCCACGGGCTTCCGGTATCTACGAGAGAAAGAAGTGGGGGATTTCTTCTGTAAAGGCCTTTTTTTCTTAAATTAAGGAAAGCAAAGGGCATTGGTTGACCGAAACGTGTTTTTGTATAGAGTGGAATTTCTGCTTTCATAGAATCGAAGCAGTCCCTATTTCAGGAATTCCCGTTATGAGGGCCGTTCTTATATCAATCCCTTCTTCCTCCAATTCTTCCATCAAAATATCTAAATCATCCGCTGCCATGATTTTGCCGGGCTTTAAAACCGCGATAAATTTATTATTGTATTTTTCTTCGATCCTTTCAGCATTGGCAAAAAACCATTCCGCACATCTATCAAAATCACGCAGTTTTTCCGGATTGGGAATTTCTTCCGTATATTCATTTTCTGCCTCCATTTTCCATCACCTTTTTAACTTTTTAAATGTAAACATATGATTGGCAGTATATATATATATATTTATTAAACCTTAAAGGGTGAACCTCTTTGCTTGGTTATCTCTATTTGTTTGCTTTCTCCTCTCTCTTTTTCGTGTATATATTGATATGAGCAGTTAGAAGAGAAAGAAGACCAAAAGAAAGAACAATACAAAGAAGGCACACACATAGAAAGTCATATTGTTTGTGGCGATGCAATAGATATATTGGATAACGCCTTAGAGACGAGTTACAAAATATTACTATTATTTCGATAAGCATCGCATTGCACGAATGTTTTTTCCCACAAAGTATTTATAAGATACAAACATAAAAAATGGTAACGAAGGACGGAGGGGGGTTATTTCTCTTTTAACAACGTGGATTTATGATATTGTTTTATTTAAAATCGAAGATTCACGACCGCATCAGCGCCCATCTCCTCGGCCTTATCCACCATTCTTTTCAATGCGATTTCCCTTGCCTCGCTCATCATCTCCGTATACTCCTTTATCTCACCGCCGACAATCGTTCGAAAAACAGCGGCTATATCCTTCCCGAGATGTTTCGCTTGAATCAATGCCTCCAATCTAATACAACTATCTCAGGCTCTTCTGGCAAATCCTCCTTACGAACCACAAGCCTCTTATCCCTTCTCACCCTCTTCTTCCCTTTCAGGAATTTGTCCTCCTTTTGGATGTTCAACCGCAGAGGTGGTGTTTTATAATGCATAGGGATCGCTATTTTTGGTTCTAACTGTCCCAGCACTTCGTTAGCACCCTTTGCATCTATGGTGTACATACACACCGCCGATAGGTATAAACAGGACATCCACATCCTTCTCCTTGATGCTCCTTAACTGGCTCTCATCCAAAACGTGTCCTAAATCGCCTAAATGGCATAATCTCAGTTCATCAACATCAAACAGAAACGCAGTATTCTCTCCTCTTTCTGCTCCACGTGATGTATCATGATACGTTCCGACCCCGTAAAACCGCATCCCTTTACAAATCTGCTCCCCGGCACTCTTCACCACTTCAGGCTTGCCTTTTATTGCACCCACATTGTTATGGTCGTAATGCTCGTGACTAACGGTGACGATAGCCGCAGTTACTTCAGGCATTGAATACCCTATGCTTTCATCGTACGGATCGGTCACTATTACTATCCCCTCTTCGCTTGTTATCTCAAAACAGGAGTGCCCATGCCACTTTATCTCCATTTCTTATTCATCTCCCGTCCCTTCTTATTAGATTGTCTCTTTAGGATAGTATTTGAATTTTGTTGTTATTCAGAGTATAAAAGGGCACTTAACGGACGGATATAGATAATGCAGCAGTTTTAAATCTCTCCATCACAGCTTTTAAATATCTGCCTATTCAACCCCTTTCAATCCTCTTACCCGGTTAATACTACCGACTTTGTACCCGCATCGAAGTAGCCGTCGTAATAATTGGTAAGCAGGTACAACGCTTCCTTTAGTTTTAAAGCGCAATACGGCACTTCTAGTGCTACAACCTCTTCGTCAGTTCGCTTATTTGCCAGCATCATTTTTAAAATTGAAGATCCACGGTCTTCGAGTGGGGATCCGTTATTACCACATACGAGCATTATGGGCATATAAGCCTTTCGGGTACGTTTCCACTGGAGATCGTTTTTGAAACTTTATTAAAGGATGAAATAGTTGAAATTATATCTGCGAGAGGTGGACATTAACAACGATGGGAAATTACAAAATTCCAGGTAAGCAAATAAAATTCGACGAGCTATTCCGACTGCTAAATTTTTGCAAAACGATACAAACTGAGGGGACAGACCCGTTCGACCTGGATGTCAAAAGGTTTCTGGAAACGCTGAAACACTACCATAAGAAGTGGAAATCGTTAGACGATCTGCTTTTAGACGCTGAGGCGATAGCTGAATTGGCAAAGATAATCGAATTGCAAGGTAAATGGATAAAAGACCGCTCCTCTTCGTTTTATATAGACCCCGTGTTACTGGAACTCAAACTCAAAATGCTGGAACCCCAGCAGTTAGCAACGGCATTCTTCAAATCATGGCATCCAATCATATCTCTTGACAGAATTACTCCACAGAGGTTGATTGAGGGACTGGCTTATTGGGACGCTCTATTACCATTCGGTGAGCGGATTGATGAATTCCCGTTTCCGTCTGTGGTCGAATCAACATTCGGCATAGAGGATTTAATTGAGTTGAATATCTTATCCAAGACTGAGTTCGACGATGCAGTACAAGCAGTTTTAAACGAGCTTGAGGAGCGTGGGAAAATCGAATATCATGATTTTATTTATGGTGCTTCATTCGAAACGAGTGTAAAAAAGGCGTATCTGACAAGTTATCTGGTAAACGAAGGAAGAGCAGAACTCGATATAAAACCCTTAGAAGAAGAAGTGTTTATTTCTCCGGGTGATACCAACGTCAATGCCCAAGCACATCACACCCCGAGCAGGTCTATACCCATTTCGTTAAGCTATGAGGATTGGTTAAGATGGAGTGTGAAACAGAAGAGGAATTAAGGATAAGGACAGAACGGAAAGTAAAGAAAGCAGCCCAGTTATTATTCTTCAGACGGCATAGAATCCCGGGAGTTAAAGGCTGGGAGCTTAAAAAGGCATTGGGGGATGATTACGTAGAAGTAATCGCGGTTTTAAATTCCGCTCTCGATACGCTTGGCGTGGAAGTAAAACGAATAAGCGAAGAGGGAGGAGAAAGAGAAGGAGGAGAAGAAAAAAAAGCTGAACGCGACAGGTTTATGATTGTGCTCAAAAGCCCTGTGATTGAAAAGGCTTCTGGTGAAAGAATAGATAATATCGCAATGCTCTCTGCTACGTTAGCTTATATAATCTCGAAGCAGGGTAAAGCGCCGAGGAAAGCGGTTGAAGAGTTTTTAAGCGATAAATTCCCTAAACAGAGAATTTACTTCGCTCTGGACCGGTATATCAAGCAGGGATATATGGGTGAAGATGATAAGGCATTGTATATCGGATGGAGGACACGAGCGGAAGTGGATAGGAAAGCCCTGTTAGATTTGATTTTGACTTAATCTTTCCATTTTGGTGATATATCGGGAGTACTCCGCAGATGTCACCTTTTGTGTGAACCGACGCCCTCCTCTACGGCACCCGCATTCATTCCTACACCCGCTAAAAGTTATGTGTATCATTTCTTATTTAACAGTAGGTATAGAGACAGACACTCTTGAAAGAAATGAACGAGAACGAATACGTACAGCATTTCACCGAACTCGTGGAGCTGGAACGAGAGGAACAGATGAGGCTACATGAAGAGGAGATGCGAAGACTGAGTGGTCGGGAGCGGGAAGAGAAAGGCAGGGCTTTTCTGAAGATGAAAGGGAAATCTCTGGACTTGGGATTGGGCGGAAAGCACTTAGTCCGATTCAGGAAACAAAACGCTGATTTGACCTTACCAGATAGTGAAATAGAAGTTGGAGACCTCGTTTTGGTGAGTAAAGCAGGCACAGCCCCATGGGATGATGATAACCCTACAGGGACGGTTGCGGAGAAGACCTCGTATTCTATTACGGTTGCGTTTGACGATGCGCCACCGGGCTTTGTTTATCGAAAAGACATTAGAATTGACCTTTTTGTAAATGACATCACGTTTCAACGTATGATTGAAGCTTTAAAGAAATTTAAACGACTGCCAAGGTGGAGAAAGGATAAATTGCTTGGTAATACACCGCCTGATTTCGCTAAGATAAAAGAGATAGAATTCTGTAATGAGGAATTGAACGAAAGCCAGCAAGGAGCGGTTTTGCGGTGTTTAGCGGCACATGATTTCTTCCTCATTCACGGACCGCCGGGGACCGGGAAGACGATAACCTGCATAGAAGTTATAGCACAACTTGTCAAGCGTGGCTATAAGATTTTAGCCGCCGCGGACTCTAACGTGGCGGTGGATAACATAGTAGAACGCCTGGATAAGCTCGGGGTGGAAGTGGTGCGAATAGGGCATCCTGCACGTGTGATTCCTTCTTTACGGAGAAGAAGCTTGGACTATCTGGTTCAGGAAGATCCAGATTATATCAAGGCGCAGGGGCTTAGGGAGCGAGCTTATGAGCTAAAAGAGCGAATGAAAGAGTTTATCGTGCCTGAAATGCGATGGAGAAGGGGCTTAAGTGATGAAGCGATAATGCAGCTTGCACGAGAAGGGATAGCAGTACGGGGAATACCAGCGGCAAAACTGAAGGGCATGAGAGAATGGCTAACGGTGAAGCAGCGACTGGACAAATTATTTGGCATGGCGCGTGAACTGGAAGAGAGCGCGATAGATAGAGTTATAAAGGATGCAGAAGTAATTTGTGCGACGAACAGCACTGCGGGTTCTGAGATACTCAAAAGCGCGAAGTTCGATTTTGCTGTTATTGATGAAGCAACGCAGTCCACCGAGCCTTCCTCTTTGATCGCGGTGCTCAAGGCGAAGCGGTTTATCATGGCAGGCGACCACAAGCAGCTTCCACCTACGATCTTGAATGAGGAAGCAGCGAGAGGGGGTTTGAGCAAGAGTTTATTCGAGCGGCTTTTGCGGTTGCACGGTGACCGGATACGGGTAATGCTTGAAGTCCAGTATAGAATGAACGAAGAGATAGCGTCATTCCCGAATAGTGAGTTTTATGAAGGCAAATTGCAAGCTTCTGAACATGTAAAAAGGCAAACTCTTAGGGATATACTCCCGGAATCGAAATTAATAGATGAAGAGGTAAAACCATTTTTGTTTGTTGACACGCGTGGCAGTGATGAGTTCAGGGAACGAGTAAGAAGAGGCTCGACGTCGAAAGAGAATGTAGGAGAAGCGAAATTGGTGAAGGATATTGCGGAACGCTTGTTAAGTCTGAGCATAGCACCTGAGGATATAGCAATTATATCGCCCTATGATGACCAAATTGGACTTATTAGAACGATGCTTCGAGTGGACGGGTTGGAGATAAAGACGGTGGACGGGTTTCAGGGCAGAGAGAAGGAGGTTGTTATTGTATCCTTTGTAAGGAGTAACAAATCAGGAGAAATAGGATTCCTCAGAGATTTAAGAAGGCTTAATGTCTCGATAACGAGAGCGAAGCGGAAGTTGGTTTTAATCGGAGATTCCACTACGCTTGAACGCAATGGCTGTTATAAACGGCTTATTGAGTCCGCAAAGGAACGAGGAGCGTATAAAAAGAGAAAAGAGGTGAAAGACCTATATGCTCGAGTTTGAGATACGACACAAGGACTTAATGGGAAGAATAGGGAAGCTTCGAACACCCCATGGATCCATAGAGACGCCGACGATAATGCCGGTAATAAACCCAAATCTCATGTCAATTGGGGCTAAAGACATGAAGATGTACGGTGCCGAGATGCTCATTACAAATGCGTATATAATTTATCGTAAAGCGGATTTGCGCGAAGCAGCGGTTAAAAATGGCATTCATTCACTTTTAAGATGTGAAATGCCCATAATGACTGATTCGGGCTCTTACCAGCTCTATGAGTATAAAGACGTAGAGGTGGGCAATAGTGAAATACTGAATTTTCAGCAGAGTATCGGCTCTGACGTATGTGTGCCTCTGGACATACCGACTCCGCCGTATGCAAAGATAGAAAGAGCAAGGGATGATTTAGAGGTGACAATGCGAAGGATGCAAGAAGCCCGCAGGATCGTTCGGAATAACCCGCTTGCCGGTGTGGTGCAAGGCTCTACTTTTGTAGACTTACGGGCGGAGAGTGCAAAGCGTGTTGCGGCCCTCGGTTTTGATGTTTATGCAATAGGTGGTGTAGTGCCTTTGCTGGCATCCTACACATTTGATAAACTGGTAGATATAATCGTTGCGTCTAAAAGGAACTTACCGCAGAATGCTCCTGTTCATCTCTTCGGTGCTGGACATCCCATGATCTTCCCTTTAGCTGTTGCGTTAGGCTGCGACCTCTTCGACTCAGCAGCGTATGCGCTCTATGCAAAAGGGAAGAGGTATATAACGAGTGATGGAACGAGGAAAGTGGAGGATTTACAGTATCTCCCCTGTGCCTGTCCGGTGTGTTCCTCGTACAGCGTAAAAGAGCTAAAAGAGGACGTGGATTTACTGGCTGCGCATAATTTGTGGGTTACGTTTGAGGAGATGCGAATAGTGAAGCAGAGCATAGTGGAGCGAAACCTGTGGGAGCTCTGCGAGCGAAGATGCAGGGCGTATCCCGCGTTGCTGAACGGTTTGAAGCAAATGGCAAAATATTCGGCGTTGATCGAGAGATACGATCCCGGGACAAAACATCCGTTCTTTTATCTCGGTGAAAGTTCTGCATACAGACCCGAAGTGCTGAGATACTCTAACCGGCTGGACAGGTTCACGTTATCAGGAAACGTCTTGATAACAACGAACCTGAAAGAAACAGACATTACTGAAGAGGAACAGTTTGACCACGTATTTTTTGTGAAACCACCGTTTGGACCTTACCCTGCTGAGCTATCCGAGAGTTATCCGGTGGGGCAGGCGGAAATACCTGCAGAAGTGGATAACGAGGCTAGGACGGTAGCGTTGCAAAATGTATTGAAACTGCTGGAGCTCAATAAAAATAGAAATGTGAAATTCGTTTTTCGTTATGACCGCTGTTGGGAAGATTATCCGCTGGTTGAAGAAATAAAGAGGTATGCGGAGGTGGGGAGAGAAGATTGAGATTGGGGGTCTGTTATGTAGGTGAACTCGTTCACCGGATTTTTACTACTATTTTTGATTACCCCTTATATAGATGCACTTTCCACTATATATCACCACGGAGATAAGAAAGAGGCTATGTATAAATGGACACATTCACCATTAAAATTAAGGAACCCGCGGAAAAATGGCTCAGAAAGTACGATAAAGAGATTCAGAAACGGTTTGCTAACAAAATCAGAAAATTGAGAGAAAATCCAGAGATACACGGCAAACCTTTGAGGGGCGAGCTTCAATGGCTATTGGGAGTTATATTTTGAGCGAAGGTATAGGATTATCTACACGATTGATCATGAAGAAAAGACGGTTACAATCGAAGCAATTAAACACAAGGACGAATTTTAAATCCCAAGCTCTTTTGCAAGCTCTTCAAAATCTCGAATCTTTACATCCTCTCGCTTGCCTTCTTCGATTTGATTCATAAGATCAGGATCTGATAGAACCTCGATGGTCCTTTGCATGGACTCGTATTCGTCCATAGTGATCGTTATCCATTCGGTTTGATGCCATCCGTGCTTTACCGCTTCAGTCATCTTTATCATTAATGTATTAGTGGTATATGTATTAAATATTTAAAGGTAGTGCTACTTTTCACCGTAACAGTTAGTATGCCAGAAGAAAAGAAGATATCAGATCGTGATAACGCGCTTTTCGAGGCGGGCATCAAATTGGGTGCTCTTTACCACCAGTTTATCGGCACACCCGTGAGCGCGGAAACCGCAGAAGCGTTGGAGACTGCAATAGAACAAAGCGTATCACTGCAACCGTGGGTGAAACTCGTGAAAGTGAAAATAGACAGGGAAAAGGTACGGGAGCGTGCGAATGAGTTCAACTATTGTGAGTTACGTGGTGAAATGCTGGACGTAACAGTGGTGGTCCGATACAAGGCGGTGGAAGTGCACGCAAGGGTGAAATATGAAGAGGAACTGGATTATCCTCTGATGCATGTTGAAAAAGTGCTCATGAAGTAGTGCAGACATATCCAATTTTAGGAATAAATTCCTTCTTCCTCGATAAGGTCTGCGGAATAAAGCCTTTATCGTTCTGTATTTCAATTCCAAACGCCTTTTCAATTATTCGCCTATCTCCTTTAACGATAAGCTCTTCACCCGTTTCCAAAGGATTCGTGATGAGAAGAACGACCAAATCGTATCGCTTTTCCGCACGTAATCGCTCCATTTCTAATTTTATATCCTCTTCCTTGGCGCTTATCTCTTCTTTATCTATCACCAGTACTTGACCCACGGCAATTTTCTTATTGCCGAGCGAATATTCTTTAAAATCGTGAAGTATGATTTCTTTAGCGGATTGCCCTTTGATGTTTATACTTGCCGCTAAAAGCTCTTTACCATAATCTTCTATTGTAACCTGTGCGATACGAGCTAATTTATGTGCAATCTTTTTATCGCGATCCGTTGTAGTTGACAAAGTCAACATTAAAGTATCAGATAATATTCCAGAAAGCAGCAATCCCGCTATATCCTTGGAAATGGCAATCCGATGGGAAAACATTAATTCTGCAACCATTGTGCACGTGCTGCCGATAGGGTCGTTCCAAACGTGGATGGGCATTAGTGTGGATATGTCGCCAACTCGGTGATGGTCAATAATTTCTAATATGTGTGCTTCCAGCACGCCGTCAACCGCTTGAGAAGTTTCATTATGGTCAACCAGAATGACTTTTTTTCGTATTGGATGCAGTAAATCTGTCCGGGTGACGATGCCAAGTAATCGCTGGTCCCCGTCTACAATTAACGAACAGCGATATTCAGATTCTAAAACTTGCTGCCGTAATTCTGAAATACGAGTATAAAGCCCAGCTATCGGGACATTTTGGGACATTATAGAATAGAGCGGCGTGGATAAATCGAGTAACCGGGCGGTAGTAAAGGTATCGTGCGGCGAAGAAATGATCAATGTCCCCTTTGCCGTTGCTACTCTCACGACTTCGTGGCTGATAGGTGAATCGCCGGTGATTATAAGAGCAGCGCAGCCAGAATTGATCAAATCCAACTGGACGTCCGATCTATCGCCTAAAATAACGACGTCCCCCGGTTGGATCCTGCTTAAAATTGTCGTTTTCTGCATTGCTGCAATGAATACTCTGCCAGTCAATTTATCACTGTTCTGCGGATTGAGAATTACTTTCCCGTTTAAAGTTCTGATTAAGAGGTTCAGGTCAATCGGTGTGGTGGATAAGTCCTTACGTCCCAGATTGACAATGTAATATTCGGCGATGTCCTTGAGACCCACAATCCCCAAGAGCTTTTTATCGTGGTCTACAATCGGCACCGTGCGGATGATTTTTTCTTTCATTAACGATGCAACATCCCTTATCGAATCGCGGGATGATGCGACAATAGGTTTTTTTAGGTCCATATCGCCGACGGTAGCCGCGAGACTCTCTATTTCCATTGGAGATTCAAGGTTAAATTTTTCAAGTACAAATTTCGTTTCGCTATTCAAATCACCAGCCCGGGCAGGAACATAAAGGTATTTCTTATCCAGAATATTTTTGAGGTACGCATAGCCAATAGCGGAACAGATGGAATCGGAATCGGGAGTTTTGTGTCCGATAATAAATACTCGCTTCTGCTTGTCCGTGAACATTTCTTCTATTTTAAGTATCCTTTTCTGGAGTATTAAGTTAAGAGCTTTGTAATTTTTATGCGGTGTTATCTACAAGTTTTGTTGAAGATTAAAAATCAAATCAATCTCTTCAACCTCTTTACTTCTTCCATGATTTCTTCGCTTATCCATACCCCTCTTCTTTTCACTTCCAGAACGATTTCCTCAAGATTTCCCTGTACAATTCCTCGCTTTAAAGCCTCGTAAATCAAACCAATTGTCCCAGCAACTCTCAATCCAAGCGATTTGGCTATTTCCCTTGGTATCTTCTCATCAAGGGGCAATAAATTAGCATTGAGTTCTTTTGCGAGAATTATAGCTTCTGCCTCACCCTTTTCAATTTCTTTGGACAAAATATCTACGCTCAAATCCTCGACTTTCTCGACTTTTACCCATTCGGCTTTATCAACAATATCAGACCCCTGCTTCCCTTTGCCTCTCTCTACAACCTCTCTCCTTACTTCCTCTTGTATTACTATTTCACCGAAGAGCTCTTGTAACGTTGACAGCAGAGATAATCTTGATAAAGTTATCAAAAATATAAATCCGCAATCCTAAACAAATACAAAACTTCCGGGACTACGTTCAAGCCTCGGAAAAGCTGTGGGGTGCTGCGGCGGAGATTGTTAAGATAGTCGCTGCGAAAAGAGGCATAGAGATAAAATCTCATCGCGAGCTTTACAAATTCGTAGCAAAACTGAAAACAGAACTTGAAGAACCCGAACTGGCAAGATTGTTTGCCGCCGCAGGTGCTTTGCATCAGAACTTCTACGAGAACTGGTTACCACCAGAAACGGTGGTGGATCACGCAGAAGCGGTGAAGGAATTTGTAGCGAAGCTTAGGGGGGCGTTATAAAAGCCTTTATAGATTATAACCACGTAGCCTTTTTTATCCAGGAGTATGTCGCTCAATGTCTCACGCATTTCTGCGTCATCTTCAACCAAAAGTATAGATGGCTTCTCATTCATTTTCTTCTCCTTCTCTCGTTGATAGGATGGGTAGGTAGCTTCACGGTAAATTTAGTCCCCTTCCCGACTTCGCTCTCCACTTCTATCTTCCCGCCATATGCCGCCACATATTTCTTGCATAGGGCAAGTCCCA
>JAUWQN010000031.1 GCA_030611045.1 Methanosarcinales archaeon | reverse complement strand
AAAATTTAGGAGGTGATCCAGCCGCAGATTCCTCTACGGCTACCTTGTTACGACTTAGCCCCCCTTACGAGACTTAGGTTCGAACACCCCAAAAAAGATGGCCTCACCTAAATCCCACTCGGCTGGCTTGACGGGCGGTGTGTGCAAGGAGCAGGGACATATTCACCGCCCCATTTTGAGGGGCGATTACTACGGATTCCAGGTTCACGAGGGCGAGTTGCAGCCCTCGATCCCAACTGAGGATGGTTTTAGGAGATTACCTTCCCCTTTCGGGGTTGATACCCATTGTACCACCCATTGTAGCACGCGTGTAGCCCGGAGGATTCGGGGCATACTGACCTACCGTGGCCCGCTTCTTCCTCCACCTTAGCGGCGGCAGTCCTCACAGAGTGCCCATCCTCTCGGAAGAGATGCTGGCAACTGTGAGCGCGGGTCTCGCCCGTTGCCTGACTTAACAGGATGTTTCACGACACGAACTGCCGACGGCCATGCGCCACCTCTCAGCTAATCCGGTAAGGTCTTCAGCCTGACCTTCATCTCGCTGTCGCCTCCGGTGAGTTTTCCGGCGTTGAATCCAATTGAACCGCAGGCTCCACCCGTTGTAGTGCTCCCCCGCCAATTCCTTTAAGTTTCAGCCTTGCGACCGTACTCCCCAGATGGCGGGCTTAACGGCTTCCCTTCGGCACTGGCATCACTCGCAGTAATGCCAACACCTAGCCCGCATCGTTTACAGCTAGGACTACCCGGGTATCTAATCCGGTTCGCTACCCTAGCCTTCGTCCCTCACCGTCGGATCCGGTCTGGTCAGACGCCTTCGCTACTGGCGGTCCCCCAAGGATTAACGGATTTCACCCCTACCCTTGAGGTACCTCTGACCTCTCCCGGTCCCAAGCCAAGCAGTATTCCCTGGAAGCTTAACCGTTAAGCGGTCAAATTTCCCAAGGAACTTACATGGCCGGCTACGAACGCTTTAGACCCAGTAAAAGTGGCCACCACTTGGGCTGCCGGTGTTACCGCGGCGGCTGGCACCGGTCTTGCCCAGCCCTTACTTCAGATGCTTTTTAGACACCTGAACAGCCTCCTTTGGAGGCACTCAGAGTTCCCTTATCGTGCTTTCGCACATTGTAAAGTTTTCGCGCCTGATGCGTCCCGTAGGACCTGGGTTCTTCTCTCAGAACCCATCTCTGGGATATTGCTCTCACAACCCATACCGATCGAAGGCTTGTTGATCCATTACATCAACAACAACCTAATCGGCCGCAGACCTACCCTTTGGCGCCTCAGCTTTCGAGCATCATGCATTCCAGCTATCAATGCTCTATCCGGTATTAGCCCCAGTTTCCCAGGGGTTATCCCGGTCCAAAGGACAAGTTATCCACGTGTTACTGAGCCGTCCGCCGGGTTACTTCTTCTTCCGAAGAAGAAGAAGCACCCTCGACTAACATGGCTTAATCGAACTCTGATAGCAGTAGCCTCTGGCAGGATCAACCAGTGTTAAATGGCAGGATCTCTACACACACACCTGACTAATGAACCAATCAGATTTGCTGGTTCGTCAGATTAGGTTTAAGTTTCTATGTCGGACACGAATATCTTTTGGTTCGCGTCCCCATTTAGCTATTCTTTGTAGCATAGCGGAAGTCCACATCTCATCTTTTGGGTATCCCCTTAATCGAAGTCGACGCCGATTGCTACAATTACATATTATTCTCTTGACCTTAAAAAGTTTTTGCTGTTTTGGTGAATATCCTCTTCCGGACTTCCTCTTCTAGCACCCCCGCGCTCATCTCCCGCTCGGCCACTCCCTGCTCTATCGCCTTCATACCCACTGCAACTGCTTCGCGCACGTACATCTCCTGCTCCTCCATGCTTGGAATTATGGCGACCTCACTTATCCCCTGCTCTTCCGCATAGTGCGCAATCGCATACGCCGCGGCTATGCACATCTCGTCCGTTATACTCGTAGCTCGAACGTCTAAAGTACCCCTAAACACCGCAGGAAAACCTAAAGAGTTGTTAATTTGATTCTTGAAGTCGGACCGCCCCGTGGCCACTATTCGAGCGCCTCCCGCCTCTGCTTCCCAGGGCCAGATCTCCGGTACGGGATTGGCAGCCGCGAATACGATCGCGTCATCCGCCATACGCGCCACCCACTCCTGCTTTATCACGCCTGGACCAGGCGTCGAAAGAGCGATGCAAACGTCAGTACCTCGCATTGCCTCTGCTATGCCTCCGCTTCTCCCCTCCCGGTTCGTCTTTGTGCTGATTTCCCATTTAGATTCATTCCCCTTCACATCCGTCCGCTCTGGATTCAAGATCCCGCGGCTGTCCACCATGATTATGTTTTTCCATTTCGCACCCGCAACTTGCATATATTTCGCAACGTTTATACTCGCGGCACCTGCACCGATAAGCGATACCGTTACTTCGCTCAAACTCTTCCCCACCACCTTCAGGGCGTTTATCAACCCCGCGAGTGTCACCAATGCGGTGCCCTGCTGGTCATCGTGCCAGACAGGCATCGTTAACTCTTCTCGTAACCGTTCCAGCAGGTAGTAGCACTTTGGACTCTCAATGTCCTCTAAGTTTATACCGCCAAAAGTAGGGGCAATACTCTTCACAACATTTATTATCTCCTCCACCTCCGTCGTCGCCAGACAAATGGGAAATGCATCTACACCACCCAGATACTTAAACAGCATTGCTTTCCCTTCCATCACCGGAAGCGCCGCCTCTGCACCTACGTCACCCAGCCCTAACACTCTCGTGCCATCTGTAACTATCGCCACAAAGTTGCCCTTGTTTGTGTACTCGTACACGCGCGCTCGATTTTTTTGTATCGCCCTACTCGGCTCAGCCACACCCGGAGTGTACCATATCGCAAAATCATCATAGCTTCTGACCGGTGCCTTCAGTCCGATATCTATTTTCCCTTGATAGCGAGAATGATACTCTAAAGCAAGCTCCGCAGACTTATTTGCAGCCCTTAAATACTCTTTTTCCTCTTTTTTATCCTTTTCTCCCATTGAACGATCGCGATAGGTTATATCTTACAAATGTAAAACCATATAAAGTTTTTGCGCAGTAAAACTCTTCTTTAAAAAGAAAAAGTGTCAATGAAAAAGAAATTAGCCACGCCGATAAGGGAGGAAAAAATAAAGGAACTGCAGGCAGGCGACATCGTGTATCTCAGCGGCGACTTATATACAGCGCGAGACAAAGCGCATCAGCGTATCGTAGAATATAAACTCAAAGATGCGGAAACGGAGATACCGATAGAAAAAGGCACGGTAATATATCATTGCGGGCCGCTCATGAGGAAGAGCGATGGAGGATGGGAGATTATAGCCGCAGGGCCTACCACCAGCTCGAGAATGGAAGCGACAACGCCGGAGATAATAGAAATGCTACGGATTCGCGGAATCATAGGAAAAGGAGGCATGGACATTGGAACGAGAGCGGCAATGCAAAAATATGGCTGCGTGTATTTCGCGATGACCGGTGGTGCAGCGGTTTTAGCCGCCGCACGCATAAAAGCGGTAAAAGCGGTATATTGGACAGACCTTGGTATGGCGGAGGCGATCTGGCATCTCCTTGTAGAAGATTTCGGCCCTCTTGTGGTCAGCATAGATGCACATGGTAAGAGCTTATATGAGAAAATAAACGAAGAAGCTCAGAGAAACGTTCGTGCTTCGATATGAAATCCCCGGTAAATAAGCACAGATACGCCTTAATGCATGCTCGCATTTATCCTGACATAATCATATGTTAAATCGCAACCCCACGCTGTCGCTTCCGCTTCTTCTCCCGTTCCCATATCAACATCAATGAATATCTCCTTTCCCTTCATTAAGGTCCTCTCCGAACCTGACAAATCCATAAATTCGCCGTTCTTCACCGCTAAAACTTCCTTCTCACCTTTTAAGCGTATAGATATTCCACTGAAGTCACCACCATCACCTGTAATAGCGGAACTCCCGATAGCCGCAATTATACGGCCACAGACAAGGTCGGGGCGTTCACCAAAAATAGCACTTTTCACTAACGGTGACCGGACTATTGATCGAGCTACTTCCCTTGCGTCCGCAATGGATGGAGCGCCTTTTACCCTCACTTCTATAAACTTCGTTGCACCTTCACCATCCCTCGCTATCAACTTCGCAAGCTCCTGACAAACAAAAGTTAACCCCGCTTTAAAATCAGCCTCGCTTATCTTTCCGCTTTTGCCCGTGGCTACAAGCAATACTGTATCGTTCGTGCTCATGTCCCCATCCACCACAGTCATATTGAATGAATTCTCAACCGCATCTTTCAAACTCCCGCTCAGCACTTCGTCATCCAAAGAAGCATCAGTATAAATAAAAGCGAGCATGGTGGCGGTAGTCATGTGCGGGGCGATCATCCCTGAGCCTTTTACAATTCCGCCTATTACCACCGGTTCATCATTGCCCGTATCGATACTAATCGCTGTCTCTTTATGGAAAGTATCTGTGGTCATTATAGCCTTTGCTGCTGCTGTGCTACCTTCTTCTCCAGATGTCAATCCCTTCACGACTTCTCCAAGCTGCCCTTCTATTAAGCCCATATCCAATTGTGCCCCAATAGGACCGGTAGAGAGAACAGCCACTTCTTCTTTATCCACACCCAAGAATGACGAGGCAAGTTCTGCCATTTTTTCTGCATTTCTCATCCCTTGCTCACCGGTAAAGCTATTTGCACAGCCGCTATTAGCAATTATTGCGCTTATTCTGCCCTTCTCAAGCTGCTTCTTCGTAAACCTCACGGGTGCTGCTTTTATCTTATTTGTAGTGTACATACCCGAGGCTTTGCCTTCCCCCTCTATCAAAGCTAACCCTTTATTACCCTCTTTTATTCCGTATGCCCTTACGCCCTTCACAGCGCAAAGTCCACCTTTCATTACTTCCACCTTCATTTACTTCTCTCCCTCCCCCTTTGAAGATTAAAGAGATCTTTTAACCATATCTTATACGCTTCTTCGTGGCCCATATCCCTAATCATGTCCATAAATCTCAAATGAAAAATATTTAAATTACTTCATGATTTATCCATTATAAACTAAAGCGAAAGTAAAGGGCTCGTGGTCTAGTTGGTTATGACACCGCCTTCACGAGGCGGAGGTCATGCGTTCGAATCGCATCGAGCCCATCTTTTTTAGCTTTAGTCACATTAAGATATTTTGGAAGTATCTATGAATATGTGTACCTCATGGTACAATGGTAAGAGGGGGGAAATTTATCTTTTATCGTTACAACATACATATTATAACTGGAATAATCTTGTTGCTGGAATAGGCATGGCGATGGCAAAGTTAAAAGATAAAGGTGATGAAACTTTAGGGGGAAAAATAAAATGCATGATGTAGATACAACAAAATACGTTATTCGTGCTAACATCACAGCAGAGGGTTTTGTTGAGAAATCCGATGTGGTGGGCGCAATATTTGGTCAAACAGAGGGATTATTAGGTGAAGAATTGGACCTGAGAGATTTGCAGAAGAGTAGTAGAATAGGCAGAATCGAGGTGAACGTAGAGTCGAAAGGCGGAAAGTCAAATGGAGAGATACTCATACCTTCTGGTTTAGATAAGGTAGAAACCACAATACTGGCTGCTTCTTTGGAGACCATAGATAGAGTGGGTCCTTGTATCGCGAATGTTGAGGTCGAAAAGATAGAGGACATAAGAGCGACCAAGAGGAAGAGGATAACAGAGCGAGCAAAACAGCTCATGCATGAAGCTGTGGAGAAAAGCATAGATAGTGACACGATGGTGAACGAAGTGAAGCAGGCAGTAAGAATGGAGGAGATAACGTATTACAAGGGACTGCCTGCGGGTCCAAATGTAGAGAGTTCTGATGCTATATTGGTGGTGGAAGGGAGAGCGGATGTGTTAAATCTGCTTAAATATGGGATTAAAAACACAATAGCTGTGGAAGGCACAAACATCTCCCCGGTGATAAACAAACTGAGCAAGAGGAAGACCGTTACAGCCTTCGTAGACGGCGATCGAGGCGGTGACCTTATCTTGAAGGAGCTTTTACAGATAGCTGATGTAGATTATATTGCTGCAACGCCGGAGGAAAGAAGTGTGGAGGACATGACATACAAGGAAATAACGAAAGCACTGCATAATAAAACACCAGTAGAACAGCAGGAATATGGTAAGGAAAAAAAGGAGCCAGAGAAAGAGCTGCCGAGAGTAATACAAAGAAAGAAAACCAAGGCGGCTACGGCTAAAGAGGAAAAGGAAACAACTCCAAACCCGTTTAAAACGCATCTCGAAGAACTCGAAGGTACGTTTAAGGCACGGCTGTTAGATAAAGAGAAAAAAATACTAAAGGAGACTACTGTAAGAGATCTCGCAAAAGAATTGAAGGAAACGACTGAAAATGCAAATTGCGTGGTGTTCGACGGTGTAATCACACAGAGAATTGTGGATATCGCAAAGGAGAAGGCGTTGGAATACGTAGTGGGGATAAAAATAGGCGATGTCGTTAAAATGCCGACGTCTCTGAAGGTACTAACATCTGAGTCCGCCTGATAGGGGCGAAAATCCCAATTGCCAAATCCAAAAAATAAAACGGATTCGGCAATTTTTTATGCTTATCTGATGTATCCTAGCTCTTCCTCCCTCATCCGTGGAACCTGTGCTTGCTCCATCTCTTTCAGTCGCTCGATGACCTTTTCCATCTCTTCCGCACGGTCTTTCATAGCCTGCATGTTTAGCTCAAGATTTAATGCGCGGCACAATACGGTGAGAACTGCCTGTGCGCTCTTGGGGTCTACTAAATAGCCGGAGGTCATACCCAGCAAACATACCGCTGGAATATCCCTCAGTTGCCCAAGACCTAACAAAAGCCCTGAAGCTCCTACTATACTCCCCCCCGGCTCTTCCTCTCTGAATTCCACGCCATATTTCTTCATCTCCTCCACAAGTTCCGTTTTATTCGCAGCCCCAAGCACCGTCTGTTTTTCCACAAGCTGACCTATACCATATCCTCCCAGTGTGTATATACGAGAAACCTCATACTGCTGTGCAATGTCGAGAAACGTCTCTGTGATAAGATAATGACCCTCATTTGTAACACTCTGTTGGTCACCGCTAAGGATTAACAAGTCCTGCTCCTTTGACTTGCAGGCATAGAGCTCGTTTTTACTTAAACTAACTGTTCCATCGTTGTTTACTAATACCTGTGGTGGAAAATGCCATGAGTAGAGCTCAAGTATCTTCTCAGCATTCAGCTCATGTATTATATGCTCGGCTACTAATTTCCCTACGTTTCCTACGCCCGGAAGCCCCTCGATCATTACGGGCTCGTTCAATTTCGCCTTTTTAAACTCGTGTATTTCTATCTCGTCCATATTTCATCATCCTTCTATATTTCCCATAAGGATCTTTAGGGGAGAACCTCGGAGGTTTTGGATTCTTCGTCGCACTACCACACTTCTCGCATACCTCCTTCAAAGTGTATTCTCCGCATACCACACATTTCCTTATCTTTGACTTCATTAAAAACTTCCCCAAATACATACTTACATTGATAGTTATGAAAGAACAAGTTATCACTTAGCTGCTTTTCTCGTTTAGAAGTGCTAACTACGCTAAGAAAGATTCCGGTAGAACTTTCCAGACCCTGCGTTTCCTTTTATCTCCTCAATAGCAGTATTCGCCGCGTCGCTCAATACGCTTTCAGCCTCTTTGTAATTCGGAGCTTTGACACGTATCTTATACCTCGGTGCACCGATGTAGAAGCATTCCACTGAAGTGCCGTTGGTCGTTCCTGAGGGTTTTGTTTTTATCACCTCTTCTGCCTTCATCAATGCTTCTTTTATTATCTCCACACCGTCAGGCAAAGGACATTTAAGCTCCACATACCCGTTTATCTGGACAGAAGGGGGTTTTACGTTAGCACAAGCTATCTCGTGTATCGCATCCGCGTGTTCTTCATTTATCCCTAGTTCAAGCAACGCTCCTTTACCAACCTGCACAACATCCTCGAATGCATCATAAAGACTGCCGTAAGCATCCAACAAGGTTATCTTAATCGCTTCGAGTTCCCCTTCACTCATCCCAATTTTAGAGGTTGGCGCAACGAGAGCGAGATTGAGCCACTTCTTCGCTTTCTTCTCGTTCTTCCACTCTTTTATCCTCTGCCGTTTCTGGCCGTCTTTCACCGCCTTTAAGGATAAATCTATATGCCCTCTCTGGTCATCCACGTAGAGCACTTTACATACGATCTTCTGCCCTTCTCGCACGTGATCCCGCAGATGTTTCACCCAGCCAGAAGATACTTGAGCGATGTGGATAAGCCCTTCTTTGTCACCATATTCTTCAAGCGTAACAAAAGCACCAAAATTCTCAAGCTCTCTTACCGTGCAAATGACTAATTCCCCCCGCTCCGGCCAATCGTCCCGTACCATCGTCTATGTAAGAACCTCTATTATCTCGCCTTTTATCTCTGCTTTTCCTCCCCTCGGTTCAACCAGGGTTCTCCCGCAGACATTGCATTTCACACTCGTCGATGCATGATCAAATATGACCTGTTCGTTTTCACAGTCATTGCATTTGACTCTTAAAAATTTACTATCCGTTTTTTTCTCCATTTTTCACTCCACTAACTCAAGCTTAGATACCCTGAAGCCTTTTCTTTGATGAGATTTCTTGCATTCAGTGCACTTATAACGGAGAAAAACCTTTTTTGTTGGTTTATCTCCACCTGGAACTTTTGAGAATTTTCCCGCATTACCTATGCCGGACCTGCGTTTCTTCTGTCTTACTATCCAGTTCAAGGAAGAAGCTCTCCCCTTTTTTACCTTATCCACGTCGTGTACGGTATGTTTCCCACAGATAGGGCAGTAAATCCTCATGTGTTTTGGCATCTTCATTTTTCTATCCCGTGTTCACCTCCTCCATCCTCTTTTTCCCCTTTGAATCGCTCTGCAACCCCTCGCTTGCACAGTATCTCAGCGTTGGTCTTTGGCAACATAATAACATCTTCTCTTTTCACTTTATAAATTCTTCCGTCAGTGCCCATGAAGGTGGGGAGGTCTTCTAATATCCGAACGATATGCAGTTCTTCAGTTCCGTCTTCGGCAGGAAGAGGCTCAGCCGTTTTAAAAACGTGCCATGAAGGTTCCTTCTCTTCTTTTACTTCTTCACTTTCGCTTTCTTTCTCGTCCAACATCAATGCAAATAGCCTTTCCTTGCCTTCGTCTACATGATGTTTTACACCCTCAAATAGCCTCTCTTCTTCCTCTAACATTCCCTTAGGTGGAATTTTCATGCCCGAACTGGCAAGCTTTACTATCTTCCCTACACGTCTGCGGATTATATCCTCCACTTTCATCCTCGCACTCCTTATTTCATCTTCCACATGCTCGCTCCATCGTTCATCCGCTTCTTTTTTCTCCGCTTCCAAACTCTCAAGGTATTCCCTCACACCCTCACAGAACTCCACCGACAATTCTTGCAGTGATCCCGTATCCTTCTCCTTGCGTAAGATCGCCCCGAGCGCCTCTATATCCATCGCACTTTTTGTTTTAAGAAAGACGCTTTACTAAGAATAAGAAAAAACATTTTCGTTTCTGTTTTACTTAATTTCCGCAACACCTCTACAGAGAAAATAAAGAGCAACGTGCTCAGGCACCGAAGCAATTTCGCCTTCTTCTACCTTATAACTATCACCTTTCAGCTTTATCGCCGAGTCTCGGAGAACACTTATTTCAACTGTTGAATCTCCGAATACTACAGCATCCGCTAACGGGTCGAACTCCTTAAAGGTTTCAATTGTTAAAGGTTGTGTTTCCAGACTCGATTTTCCATGTAGTGAGCCGGGCAGCCGTATAAGCCGTTTTACATCTGCAGTAACCGGTTCATCTATTCTATCTGCAGATTTTACACGGACGATTTTTGTTACCGTTTTTGCTATCCCTGTCCATATCGGTTTGGCGAACAGGGGGATTTGGCCTCTCTTTATTCTTCTCATCATAGCCTCATCCTTTGCAATTCGTAGTATCTCTTGCGCCTTCTTCCTGTTCATCTCTCCAACATCTCTTACCATTTTTATAGCCTGCTTTTCTTCCATCACCGCCATCTCATGAAAGAACTCTATCAATTCGTTAAAAACTCGTTTCTCCCACCCCCCAGCGGATATCAATTTACCCCATCCCTCGGGTATAAACCTCAAATCCTCTTTCCCCAACACATTAGCACCACGCTTCTTTTCCTTCAAATCGGCAACCAAAAAACTATCCATATCAAGCCCTGTTGCCATGACATAATCAACAATCTCCCTTCTTTCTCGGCTTCCAAGTCCGCGCACCCCGCCCGTATTTATGTGGATATGATAGCCCCGTGACCCTGAAAATGCCAGTTTTATATCATCCACAGCAAATCCGAAATCGTCGATTAAGAAGTCAATCAGTTTCAGCGTTTCTTTCTTCACGAGCTTCAACAAGTCCTCATAAGAATATCGCGGGAGTTCTGCTTCACTTACGATGTGGTCTGCATCGAGGTCAAAAATCAAGTCAGCACCGAGCCAGCCCTTTTTTGCCATATCTGCTGAGGGATATTTGTAAAGAGCGGTGGAGTAATATGCATGGGCTGGGGCATTTTCTCTAAGGTACTTCACCAAGTTATCCTTCGTGGTAAACGAAGTATGTCTTCGCATCACGAGTTTTGTAGGAAAATATTTGTCAAAGAGAACAAAACCCCACTCTCGCATCCAGAAATCTTTCGGGGGTTCTATCATAGCCCGCTTATAATACGCCTTAAATTTACTCGTCACAAATAGTTTTGTATCCTCGTTCATCTTTTACGTGCGAAGCATTTTTATTTATCCTGAAAAATAGCTATCAATTCACCTTAGACCTTGAATTTATCTCATTCTTCATATAGTTATACATAAGATCCCTCCGATTTTCATACACAGTACAATAATCTAAATAAAGATAAAAAGAGAAAAAAGGAAAAGTAGGGAAGATGATAACCATAGCGATTCCGAAAGGCAGTTTAGAAGCACAAACCCTGCTATTGTTCAAGCAGGCGGACCTGGAGGTAAAAGTAACGAGTCGGGAATACAACCCGAGGATAGAGGACCCGAGGATAGAGAAGGTGAAGATACTACGACCGCAGGAGATACCGGAATACGTCGAGAAAGGGTATTTTGACATGGGCATAACTGGTAAAGATTGGATAGAGGAACGGGGCGCGGATGTTGTGGAAATAGCAGATATGAGATACAGCAAAGCCGCAGAGAAAGAAAGCACTGTGAACATCGTCCTGGCTGTGCAAGCGGATAGAACGGATATAAAAGAAGCCAAAGACATTAAGCCGCACAGTAAAATAAGCACCGAATATCCCAACCTTACCAAAGCGTTCTTTGAGAAGCTTGGCATTCCCGTGCAGATATTTTTCTCTTATGGCGCTACCGAAGCGAAGGATATGATGGAGGGCATAGTCGAACTCACGGAGACCGGAGAGACCCTGCAGAAGAACAACTGGCGGATAATTGCTACCATGCTGGAATCGTCCACGAAGTTGATTGTGAATAAGGATTCGTGGCGTGACGAGGAGAAGAGGAGGGAGATGGAAGAGATAAGAACCTTGCTCTCCGGCGTGTTGGAAGCGCGGGGTAAGGTATTGCTCAGCATGAACGTTGTGGAGGATATGTTGAAGGATGTGATGTCAGTGCTCCCGGCAATGAAAAGACCTACCATATCTCAACTGTATGATTCAGACATTAACCAGCAGCGTAAGAGGTATTACGCGGTGGAAACGGTGGTGAGCAAGCGCGAAGTGAATATTTTAATACCAATGTTGAAAAGCATGGGTGCAGAGGATATAATCGAGATAGATATCACCAAGATCGTGAAGTGAACGCAGGCAGCTATTTGGAATATACCGAGTTTTGTGCTTGTGACTCGCTGCTTAAGACGAATTTTGATTGGAGGAACCTTATGTCGAGGTACTTGTGACTCGCTCATACTTCTTTGCTGCCTCGCCTAACTCCTTAGTCGCATCTATCCCTATCTTTGTTGTCAGTCCGTTTTGAGATGAGGGGTCAAGTGACGAACCTTTTACGCCCGGGATAAGCACTATATCTTCGTTCCATCGCACTCTCGTCGCCACTGCATACTCCACCTCATTCGGATTGAACAGATTGATATCAGTGTCAACAACGATAACGTGTTTAAGGCTGGGATGTGCGGCGAACGCAGCGATAATCGCATTTTTCGGCTCGCCTTCTTTCTCCTTCTTTATCTGCACCACCGCATGCAAATAGCAACACCCACCCTCGGTCAAGAAGACGTTCCTCACACGTGCCACACGCTCTACCGCCCTGAAGATTGACGGTTCGTAAGGCATGCCCATAAGCAGCCGGTGCTCGCGACCTGAAGGAAGGATAGCATGATAAATCGGGTCTTTACGGTGATACATCTTCGTAAGAGTGATAACAGGCTCGTCGCGTACCTCGTCATACGTAGCGGTAATATCCAAGAAGGGACCTTCTTTTGCTCTTTCTTCACCGATAACCCCCTCGAAGGCGATTTCAGCATGCGGTATTGCTATGCCATTATCCAATTTGAATAGCTCAACCGGCTCTTTTTTAAATGCAGAGGCGTATTCAAACTCCTTTCCCCGCGGTACCCGTGTCGCGGCTGCTAAAAGGATTAAAGGGTCCACTCCTATCGCTATTCCCACTTTTAAGTATTCGCCTCTTTCTAACGCTTCGCGATGCATATTATACAAGTGGCGAGAGGGAACGAGCCTTGCTGCTAATCGGTTCTTGTTTAATACGAGCATCCGGTGAAATGATGCATTGCTCACGCCGTCTAACTCCGCAACGACCACACCGCCCGTGATATAAGCGCCGCTATCACCCTTGAAATAGGTTAATATCGGCAACTCGCCTAAATTCGGCGCTTTAACCACTTCTTTCGTCGGTGAATCCTTCACTATATTCACCTTGCTCCTTTCATGATCTCCGCTTTCTGAGAGGTTAGCTAAGAAATGCACGAGCTGCGCAGGAGAAACGCCAAGCAGCTCCGCCAGTGTTTTCCTGCCACCCAGTACGTTCATAATAACCTTATGCGTGCCGTCAACCGCGTGGAAAAGAATAGGTGCCCCTTTTTGCTCAACTTTCGCACAAAGAGCTGCAACCTCATAGTTTGACGATACTTCGTACTCAATATCGATTAATTTCCCTTCTCGCGCTAATTTATCTTTGAATGCCCTCATTTTTGGTATTTTTGTATACTTATAACGTATATTATTTATATTATTTATGCACCACAGTATATTTTAAACCTTTCTGATTCCTCTCCTTTGTAATACGTAAATCATAGTTGTAGAACTAATGATGAAGATGCATGATCCTCGACATACATTATCGATACAAGATGCAGGAGGAGACGGGCATTTCAGACGTAATGATAACGACATTTTTGAATAGCGTTATCCCGCAGGAATTATGATGAAAAATCCATATTAAAACTGTGGAATCGGGTCATAACTCATAGTCCTGTATCTTGCATCCGGCATCTTGAAACTTGGCAGCTAAACAAGCACCGTAAATCTTTAAAACCCAGAGATAATAATGGTGATACATGCCCCTATGGATGCTATTCATCGTGGTGAGCTTTTTGCTTGGTCTTTCCATCTCTTTCCTTTTAGATTACCCGTTCCAGCGCATAGAACGAGCTTTTTTCTCGGTTGTCGTTGGGCATGCGCTCTCGATATGGCTTGTTTTTCTCCTTGTCTGTATGAACAAGTCGCTGAGCATCAGTGTTATCCTGCTCTGCATCGGTATGTGCGCTTTTGCTTCGATTATATTGTTTAGACAGACAAAAAAAGCAGGGAAGTGGAGTGTTACTGATTTAAAAGGTAAAATAGAAGAGACATGGTATGAAGACAAGTACACACTTTCTTTTCTTGTATTCGTTCTACTGTACGTAGCGGGTATGAATTTATACGGCGTTTTTCGCCCTGACGACACGGGAAGTTTGTATGCGTTTCACACGGTTTGGGCTGATTATCCGTTTCATACCTCGATCGTCACCTCTTTCGTTTACAGAGACACGTTTTCGTTCCCGTTGGCCAATCCGCAGTTTTTAGACCTGGAGACGCATTATCCCTTCATCATGGATTTCTACTCCGCGGTGTTAATGAAAGGCGGGTTGGATCTGAGAAGTGCGATTATCATTCCGAACGTCTTATTTCAACTCTCTCTTTTCGGACTGCTCTATTTCCTCGCATACCGATTGACAGGGCGGAAGGGAGCGGGAATATGCGCTACGGTTATTTTCATCCTCGCTGGCTTTCCTGGTGGTCTCCAATCAGTGGGCATCCACTTCCTGAACCCGATGTATGCGGTGATCATGCCGCAGCGAACTGCAATCATCGGCATGGCGATCTCATTTGTCGTTTATCTG
The DNA here is from genome assembly GCA_030611045.1 of Methanosarcinales archaeon. Lineage (GTDB taxonomy): Archaea > Halobacteriota > Syntropharchaeia > Alkanophagales > Methanospirareceae > JACGMN01. The sequence continues at coordinate 6,826 of JAUWQN010000031.1, read as the reverse complement.
CTGCTATTCCATGCTTTATGTGCGAAGAAGCGGGAGGAAACGCCTGCATTAGAACGAACAGGAACACATAAAGAACTGATACTTGCCGGCGTGCTTATCGGCTTGCTGCCATATATCCATGCTCATTCGTTCATGGCCACTGGTTTCGTCGCTTTGTTCCTTGCTGTATTTTCGGTTATTAAAAACCCTTTTAAAAAAAGCGTTTACGGAAAAATGCTTCGCAAAGAAGATTTGAAAATCTTTATTTTTTTGTTTCTACCGCTACTGCTACTTTCGTTACCGCAAATACTGTATATACGAACAGGCGTATCACAGGATTTCCTCGTCTTTTTCCCCGGCTGGGCAGACACGAACAGGGAGATGATTATGGGCTTTGACTGGTCTTCTTTTTTACCTGCGTTTTCTTCCGCTGTAAAAACAGCCACCCTCATTGAGACCTTCTGGGCGCTCAATGCCGGAGGGCTCATCATCCTCCTTTCGTTAGGGTTCTATAAAGCACGTAACGAAGCACGAATTTTTTACCTTCCCTTCCTTCTTCTTTTCGTCATTGCGAACGTCGTAAAATTCCAACCCTGGTATTTTGACAACTACAAGCTATTCCTGCATTGGCTCGCACTAACCGCAATAATGGCCACGCTGGCGCTATGCTGGCTAAACGACTTTACTACTAAAACTAATAAAACCCATAAAGCGCTCGTTACGGTATCGCTTGCTGCGTTGCTCATTGCGTGCACGCTCTTCGGCGTTGGATCGCACGCAAACATGGTACAGAATACGTATATGGTGTGGTCCGGCGAAGAGATAGAAATGACCGAGTGGGTACGTGAGAATACCGCGCCTGATAGTGTGTTTCTAACCGGAAGCGCGCATAATCATCCTCTACCTGCCTTAACCGGACGGCAGCGTGTGATGGGCTACGAAGGCTGGCTTTGGTCGCATGGCATTGATTGGACAAGCATCAGTGCACGTAAAAACGATATAAGCGCGATGTACAAAGGGAACTACACGCTTCTCCAAAACTACGGCGTGGATTACGTCTGCATTGGCCCTTATGAAAAGACGTTCGCACGGGAGAACCACTTCACGATAAACGAGGCTGCGTTTAACGATGAGACACGATTTGCGCTCACATATGAAAGGGTAATGGGGGGTGAGAGGTGGAGGATATATGAAGTTAAAAGGGCCAACATATCATCGTGAAAAGGAAGAATGACCACGGAAATGCACGTGAGAGAATGAGAAAGTATAAAGAGTGTTAGGTATATACAGGAGTATTATTATATATCCTGGAACAATAGGAGAACGAACAATAATAGGAGGATCTAACCATGAGGGATAAAGACCTTATTGAGAATAAGATGCGAGGAGTTATTGAAATGACTGCGGGATTTTGTAATTCGCATTTGGATGAAGAGTACAAGCAGTTATGCGAGAAACTCATACGAAAAATGTCACGCAAGCGAAATGTGCCATTTCTTTCTGGTCGCCTGGAGATCTGGGCGGCAGCAATAATCCACGCCTTAGGAAGCATCAACTTCCTCTTCGACCCGAGTTTCGAGCCTTACGTTAGCGTTGGTGACATTGCCAATTACTTTGGCACTTCAAAAAGTACTGTTTCACAAAAGGCAAAGGTCATCCGCGAGATGTTCAAGATGCGATACTATGACGAAGAGTTTTCTACAACCCGCATGGAGGATAGCAATCCATTTTCCGATTTAGTGATGGTAAATGAGCTAATCGTTGACATAAAGACTCTACCGCCGGAAATCCAAGAAGCCGTACGTCAAATGATGGGTCGCAAAAAGTAAGAATAATGCGGTGTTTGATGATGAGACACGATTTGGGCTGAAGTATGTGAAGGGGATAAAGGGGGAGAGGTGGGGGATATATAAAGTTAAAATGCCCACAAATGCTTCGTGAAAGATCGAAAGGAAAAATAAAAGACAGGGGCAATTGTATAAAGTATAGGAAAAGGTTGTTAATATGAAACCGGAGGAAGAGGCAAGGCAAAAGATTGACCCCCCTTTTGGAAGCAGCAGGTTGGGGGATTCAAGACATAAGGTACTTAAATCTTGGTGCTTCTTTAGGCGTAGCTATTCGCGATTTTCATCTTAAATCAGGGCCTGTGGATTATTTGCTCTTTGTTGTCCCGTAGTCCCGTAGAAGTTGACTGATACTCCAGGCAGGTCTTCAAGTCAAGCTCAAAACTCTCGAAAAAGTAAAAAATAGAGAAAAAAATAAAAAGAAAACGCAGTGGTTTTGCGTTTCCTACTCTAATCTAATCTACTCTAAGCTACGCAAAATCCAACTGAGCATACAACTGCTTGGCCTTGAAGTTCTGTAGCGATATCGCATCTGACGGGCAATAAGAAGCGCAACTTCCACAACCTATACACCCCTCGGTAACTCTCGCAACCTTCTTCGTCCCGCTTATCACAGTCATCATACTGTAAGTAACCGCAGCTACCGGCTCATCTACTATCTCTATCGCCTCGACTGGACATATTTCCACGCAGACACCGCATCCTGCACATATCTCATCGTCAACTACGGAAACTATTCCTGGCGTCTCGATGAAATTCTTCGCTAATAGCACGCACGCTCTTGACGCTGCTGCACTGCTCATTGCAAGTGTCTCATCTATCATTGCGGGATAAACCGCAGAACCACAGATGAACACTCCTTCGTTCACAGTGTCAACCGGCGTTAATACCAGCTTTGGTCGCTCCTGCTCCTCCAAGAAGAACCCGTTCTTCAGCGGAACCATGAACATCTTGCTCAATTGCTCGTTCTCAGCCGCAGGCTGCATCAATGCGCTGATCACCACCAAATCGGGCTTTATCTGCACTTCATCGTTGAATATAACGTCGAAGACCGATAGAACTCCGTCCTGCAGCACAGGTGGCTTCTCCGCATCATATCTGAGGAATATCACTCCGCTCTCTCGCGCCTCTTTGTACAGCATTTCCCATTTACCATAGGTCTTGATCTCCTGGTAAAGCACGAACACATTCGCTTCCGGTTTGAGCTTCTTCGCTTTTAACGCATTGGTCACCGCCTCGATGCTGTTAGACTTCGAATACACGCCGTCTCCCGATGCTCCGTCTATAACCATCGCGATGGTGTTGGCATCCACGGGAAGCATCTTCGCAAACTCAGATTGCGTTACCACATTTTTATCCTGTCCATATCCGAAGTAACCTTCAGGTACAAATTCTTGCGCACCCGTTGCGAGCACCGCAGCGCCGAAATCTATCTCGTCGTCTACGCCTGCGCCGGTTACTTTTGCTTTAAACGCACCTGCTCTGCCCCGAACGTCCTCTACCGCTACACCCGTGTACACCGTTATCTTATCGTTACTCGTTACCTTGTCAGCGAACTCAGTTAGCACGTCAGAGCCTTTCACACCGTTCTGCAACTCAGGGATCTCCTTCAACTTACCGCCTAATTCCGACTCCTTCTCCACCAAATAAACCTCATAGCCTGCAGTTGCGATGTCAAGCGCGGCATTCATGCCTGCCACACCGCCGCCGACCACCAGCGCTTTCGGCGTTACCGGATACTGCTCAATCGGAACTGGTTCGAGATACCGTGCGCGCTCTACCGCCATGGTCATCTGGCTCTTTGCTGCATTTGTCGCATCCTCAGCTACATGTACCCACGCACATTGCTCTCGCAAGTTCACCATCTCAAGTAAGTACGGATTCAGGCCTGCCGTTGCACACGCATCCCGGAACATCTCCTCATACTCTCTCGGCGAAAATCCTGCAACCACTATCCTGTTCAGCCCTTGGTCTACTATTCCACTCTCTATCGCGTCCATCGTCTCCTTCAGCGTGTTCGTGTTTACAGCGACAACGTCCCCCCTCAGTTGTTCTACGTACTCTGCAACCGCAGGTACATCTATTGACCCCGCCACGTCTCCGTTACAACCGCAGATGAAGACGCCTATCTTCGGCTCTTCCCCTACTTCGATGTATTTCCGCTCTTCCTGTCCCGGAATCGTCTCGGTTCGTCCAGAAAGCAGAGCAGCCTTTAATGCGGCACCGCTTGCCTGTGCAACGCTCTCCCGAACCTTCATCGGCGCGGTTGCCACGCCACCTGCAAATATGCCGCTGACGCTCGTTTCCAATGGGCTCGTCATGCCAGTCTCAACGAAGCCGTATTTATCTGTTTTTACGCCTGTTATCTTAGCAAGTTTGTCCATCGTCTTTGACGGCAGAAGACCAACCGCAAGAACCACCATATCAAGGTCTAACCGTTCAACCGTGCCTTTCTCTAAATCCTCATACTTCACGCTTAGCGTGCCGTCCTCAGCTATAACTTCCGGAACTCGTGACCGAATGTACTTCACACCGTATTTGCCCTTCAAATCAGACACCAGTGCCTCATCCTTTCCAAAGGTGCGGACGTCCATATAGAAGATGTAAATGTCTATATCGGGATAGCGCTCTTTCACTTCCCACGCCTCTTTCGCCGTGTAATAGCAGCATGCCGTTGAACAAATCTCGTTATCCTGACATCGCGATCCTATACACTTGATAAAGCCTATCTTCTTTACCGGCTTGCCATCCGAAGGTCGCACCAGCGCACCGTTCTCACTTTTAGTACAAGCCTTGAGCATACCTTCAAACTCCAACGAGGGGAGAACATCAGGATTATCAATCGCGTAACCCTTCGCTATGTTATCATAAACGTCGTAGCCCGGCGTCAGCACCACACTCTCCACACCGATTTCATTCCCTGATACGTTCAACTTGAAATCACCGGCTGAACCCGATAAACCCTCCACTTCGCTTGACAGCATCAGCTCTATGTTCGGATGGTTCTCTATCTTCACTATTCTCGACGTTAGACCCATTCCACATTCCGCAAGCTCTGATACCTTACCCCCAAGCTGCGCATTCTTCTCTATCAGATAAACCTTATAACCAGCATCAGCAAGGTCAAGAGCTGCCGTTATACCGGCAACGCCTCCCCCAATAACTGCTATTCCCATTTTCACACCACCTTCCCAAGTATTTTCTTCGTGTCTACCACATTCTTCTGAAGACCGAGCTTACTCGAGTCTATTCCAAGCGCGAGACCCAACAACTGCGTGATATATACTATCGGCATTTCGAACTTGACGTTTAACGCTTTCTCCACGTCCGGCTGCTTCGCATCCAGCATCATGCCACACAGTGGACAGGCAAGTGCAATACAGTCCGCACCTGCGTTCTTCGCTGTCTCCAGGATCTTCCTCGCCATCTCAAATGCTAAGTCCCCTCTTGTCATCATCAGCGGCCCGCCACAGCATTTCGTCTTCATGGCGCTGAACGGAACATTTTCCCCCCCGATCAACTCGATCAATTGGTCCATCAAGACAGGGTCGTCAGGATCGTCAAAAGCCGTCTCCGGCGGTCTTCCTAAATAGCACCCATAATATGGTGCCACCTTGAGTTCCACCTTCTTCACTAACTTACTCTTTATTTCTTCCAGACCTATATCGTTGACGAGAACATCGATTACATGCTTCGGCGTTATCGTGCCGTTGTACTCAAGAGAAGGATCAATCCCCTTTATTTCCGCACGTAATTCCTCATTTGCCTTCAGCGCATTGTTCGTCCGCGCTAAATTATAATAACAGATACTGCACGGTGTCATGATGTCCAAATTATCCTTCTCGGCAATAGCGAGATTACGAGCATTTAACGCGTACACTAAGTTTTGATCCTCTGCTTCTGCAGCACCACAGCAGTTCCACTCCTCGAGTTCTACCAGTTCAACCCCCAACTTCTCAAATACTGCTTCCGTTGACATGTGCTGCTCCAATGCCGTCGCCTCTGATGGGCACCCCGGAAGATATGCAAGTTTCTCTACACTCATCTCTCTTTCTCCTTCTCCTCCACCCACTTGAAGATCTTCTTCATCACGTCTCTCTGCTTTATCTTCGATGGAAGCACTCCTTTTAACAGACCGTGACCTCCGAGTGGCCCCATTTTACCTTTAAAGAACATTCGCATGCCAAAAGCCATGTAATCATCCATCATCGCTTTTTGCCCCTTAATGAAAGAACCTTCCCTTTTGGGGTAATATTCCATCGCCAGTCCTATATCATAGAGCCGCCCGTACTTCTCCACGGTATGCAGAAAAGCTGTTTCAAACAGTGGTCTGGGACTCTCGATTTTTATCTCGCCTGCTTCCTCTGCTTTCTCCGCTAACAGTCGTATTACAGCAAGCACATCGCCAACCACCACGTTCTGCGGGCAGCGTGCCGTGCACGTTTGACAGATAGCACAAATCCACAGATCTGGGTTTGACAAAACTTCCGTACGCATGCCCAAAAGGCTCATCTGGATGATCTTCCGCGGATTGTAGCTCGGAACGAGTTCAGTGATCGGGCATCCTAACGTGCAGGTGCTGCACTGATAACATGCAGTAAGGTTCTCCCCACCCAGCTCATTCAATATCTCATTCTTAAAGTTCGGGTCCAGTTCCCAAGTCTTTATCATTTTATCTTAAGCACTCTTCCAGCTCTTCCTCTTCGTAAGCAGTGAATGGTAACGGCTCATCAACGTCTTTGCCGGGCTCATACTTGAAAATCTCCTGCACTTTCTGCGTGATCACCGGATAGAACCGCGTCAATGGTATGTCCTTTGGACAGGCATCTTCACATGCTCCACACCCTACACATGTCGTACTTACGTGATAAACCCTTGTGAGGTGATAAAACAACTGACCAGTTGGTAATCCAATCGCACCTCTTAACTCTGCTAAGTTCAACAGATCCCCACCTGCAGGGTCTCCTAAAGGTTGATCGAAGAAACATTCCTTGCAATAGCAT
>JAUWQN010000011.1 GCA_030611045.1 Methanosarcinales archaeon | reverse complement strand
GTGTAGTTTATATGGTGTAAATTATATCCCCAACTGCGGAATGTGAGCAAGATACGCTTCTCTAAGTTCTTCTTTGTCTATGTGATCGTAGATGTCAATGGCATCCTTTCTTCTATCGCCGCGCAACTCCTGAATGAACTCTCGTGTCATCCCTGCCCTTCGAAGATGCGTGGTGAACCAGTGCCGGCAACAGTGCGGCGAGAAGTGATCTTCCATCTTATCTGAATCTGAATCATGCAGGCCTACTCGCTGTGCATGTTTCGTAACGGCGATATAACAGCCATTTCTATTCAATCGGGTTCCAGTCTCACCGATGAACAAGGCATTAGTTTTTGGTTCTCTTCGCTCCCTTAACTTAATCCATTTTTTAAGAAGCCTCGCAGTCTCATCGTCAAAGAAAACTGTTCTATTACTTCGTTTTGCTTTTGGTTTGAGGGTTATGCTATTTTCAACCCAATCTATGTCATCTACGTCTATACTGATAAGCTCCCCCCTTCTGATCCCTGTCTTTGCTAAAAGCGTTATAATAGCTTTATCCCTCGTATCCAGAATGGAATTGATGAGGATTTTCATTTCCTCGACGGGAATTAGTTTTCTATCCGAATTACTACCCTTACCCTTTTTGTACGATCTCACAAAACGTTTCCTTACTGCCAGTACAGGATTTTTTAGCATATATTCTTCAAATTCTAAAAATTCGTAGAGGCTTGATAAAGCAGAGAAATAGTTTTCAATCGTATTTTGCTTCACTTTTCTTACCTGCCGAAGATATGCAAGAAAGTCCTTTAGCGCTCCCTTATCAACATCAATCAAGGATGTCCCCCGCTGAGTAAGGAAATCATTGAAGATTAAGATGCTGGATTTGTATCGCCGTATTGTCTCGGGAGTCATGCCCTTTAGTTTACAGTCTTCATAAAACCCCTCGATTAGATCCATGTTGCTCTTGGTGGCTTGGTATGGTAGGATAGCCCTGCTGCTCATCCCACCCACCTCCATCCTCGCTTAGTCTGCGATACAAGTCCGTAAGCTTCAAGCGTTGCCAACTGTATGGATACTGCTTTAACAAGATCGCTATCCCGGTGATCAATGCCGAGATATTCCAACAACTCATCACTGTCTACTACGCCTCGCTTTTTCAGAATGCCAATCAATTCCTTATCGTACTTCCTAACCCCCTCGAATCTTTCTTGCAAAAAGACTTCTGCTCTATACGTCCTCAACTCGTTTTCTAATCGTTCAATCACGATTCTCTTCTGTCGGTTATCACCCGTTAGCTCTCTTATCTGTGCTCTCAGCTCGTTGATCTCCTTGATTAATTCTCCTCGGGGTTTGTAGGTTGAATCCTCTTCCTGCTGCAGTGAATTTTCGACGTGCTCGATAACGAACTTCGAGATGGACGCCCCTCGCTTCTTCGCGCGCTTTTTCCAGTCCTTAACCATCTCTTGAGAGGGGAGATAAACGTAAATTGCCCGCTCTTTGATGGTTTCAGTCTTCTTCCTTTCCGCGCCTTTGTCTTTTCGCACCATACATTACTATGGAGTGTGCTAGTATATAAATTTGCTGGTAAAAACATGCGGGGAGAGGGATTCGAACCCTCGTATCCCTGCGGAACAGGATCTTAAGTCCTGCGCCTTTGTCCAGCTCGGCTATCCCCGCTTAGCTCACACGCTAAGCCAAATAAGCGTTGGATTTAAATAGCTATTAATATTATCCAAAATGTATAATATCCCACTGGGGGAGATGATGGAAGTTAGAACGTGAAAAATAGGGGTGAACTACATGGATAAACCAATGTCCAATTTCCACTTCAAATTCATGTCTTTCGGCTACAAATTTCGCGATTTCTTATTGCCCCGCACGAATATCTTGAAAGAAGTGGGGATAAAACCAGGATTTCACGTACTTGATTATGGCTGTGGACCTGGCAGTTATATAATCCCTCTTGCAGAATTGGTGGGGGAATCCGGGAAAATTTACGCCTTAGATATCCATCCACTTGCAATTCAGAGAGTTCAGAATATCGCGTCAAGAAAGCAGCTTTCGAATGTAAAAACCATTTGTTCTGGGTGCAAAACGGGATTGCCAGATAGTAGCGTAGATGTAGCTATATTATACGATGCGTTTCACGACTTGAGTGAATCGAAGGGGGTGTTAGAAGAGTTACATCGAGTATTGAAACCAAACGGAATTCTGTCCTTCAGTGACCACCATATGAATGAAGATGAGATAGTATCTAAGGTAACAAATGAAGATTTGTTTAGACTGTCAAGAAAAGGTAAAAGAACATATAGTTTCTTGAAAGAGGGATAGTGATGGGCGGCTTCGCACCTACGATCGATCACAACACGACATAAAATATTCGCCTTTCAGCAACACCCAAATTTGTATTCTGCAAAAACTTCTTTTATGCGGTAGCCGTTAGTTATGTCCAATGATAAGTAATAAAGGAGGAATTTGTATGTTTACAGAATGGAGAACGTTCCTATGCAACGTGTTGTTAAGTAAGGGGGTAACATAACATGGAGAGACCGCTTGTCTTTATAAATGCCGCAATGAGCGCGGATGGAAAAATATCAACGGTAAAAAGAACACAGACGAGAATAAGCGGCACGGAAGATTTTGATAGGGTTGATGCACTGAGGGCGAGAAGCGATGCAATCATGGTGGGCATAGGCACAGTTTTAGCGGATAACCCGTCTTTAACGGTCAAATCAAAAAACAGGCGTGAAGAACGGAAGAGCGCGGGACAAGGCGAGAATCCACTCAGGATAGTGGTAGACAGTGAAGCGAGAACGCCGGTTGATGCAGATGTACTGAACAAAGGCGAAGGCAAACGAATAATTGCCGTTTCGCAACGTGCTATTTTAGAGAATGTGGGACAGTTAGGCGAGAAAGCAGATGTTTTGGTCTGCGGCATGGAAGAAGTGGACTTGAAGAAACTTCTTTTTTTAGTATGGCAACGTGGTGTGCGCAGAGTGATGGTAGAGGGCGGTGCAACGCTTAACTGGTCTTTGATCTCGCAGAAACTCGTTGACATGATATATACCTATGTGAGTAATATGATTGTTGGCGGCGAGACTGCGCCGACACTCGTGGATGGTGAAGGATTCACAAAGGAAACGGAGATGGTAAAGCTGGAGCTTTTAGGTGTGGAAAAGCTGGATGAGGGTGTGTTGCTGAAATGGAGTGTTCTTGATTGAGAAGGAAGCGATTAAAAAAGAGAAAAATATATGGTTTACATGGAAGGGGCGGTTATCACCTCCCAAAGGTTTCGCTTTTCATAGCACCGCCTCTTCCAACTAATCCTTATCTATGAGCTATTTATGGAAAGACGCCCGTACAGAGTGCGGTGTAGCAACTGCGGGAAGAGTGTTCTGATTGAGAAAATATCAAAATAACATTTCATGCTTAGAATAAGAGATATCATTTGAGTCCGCGCTGCTTTCTGATTATTTCTTTAGTCTGCACAATAGTCCGGTGCGGAATTTCGTGAGCAATTTTTCCATATTACCGTGATGCCGAGACGAGTAAAGTATTAACGCATTCAGCTTTTATCACCAGGTATATTTCTTATCTATGCTTCGTTTGACTGGAGGAGCTTTTCCCAGCGGGTGATATGCCCGTATTCATCAGCTCGGTTCTTCTCAACTATCCTGCGAGTATCTTCGTCCCATTCGATGGTCTTGAGGAACTCATCGTAGTGATGAACGGCTTTTGTCTCCACCCAGATACCCGTTTTGAGTATTGCTTTCTTACCCCGCAGTCGTGCAAAGAATCCAAATGTAGCACTGACAAGCCAATTTATCCATCTAAGTTTGCTCGGTTTCCACCCGTATTCGAAAAGTTTAATCTGAAAATCCTGGAGGTGTGTCATCTCATTAGCCATCGCCGCGATTAAATGCAGATTGAGTTCACTCTCCTCGCTCGTTATCTGAAACTTGTAGACATTGATCGCCATCGTTTCCGCTGTATGTAACGTGATCAATCCCTGTTTGATGCCGTTTAACCGTTCAGGCGACATTCCCTGACCTCTCATCTGGATCTCTTCAACCCGCATCTGTGGCCGAATTATTGAGATATCATAATCCGCTTTTTCCGATGTCCCCACATCATTCGTTTTCATATAGAAATGATTAGATATTACGAGATAAAAGACTTTCGGTCAAATTGCATCTTCTGTTTGAAACTGCATTAATCAAATCTTTAGATCTGCTATCTTTTAGCGTGTATTATAAATACCGCCCACTACTTATAGTAATTGGGAATGGAAGGATAGCCTATGGCAAAAGTAAAAGCGGTAAAAATCTTTGATACAACGCTTCGTGATGGCGAGCAGACCCCTGGGGTGTCATTGACTCCAGAACAGAAGTTGCAGATTGCAAAGCAGCTTGATATACTCGGCGTTGACGTTATAGAAGCGGGGACTGCTATTATTTCAGAAGGTGAGCAAAGAGCGATAAAGGCAATAGCGAACGAAGGTTTAAAAGCTGAGATTTGCTCCTTTGCACGACTATTGCCGGGAGACATTGACGCTGCACTAAAATGTGATGTTGACACAATTAATCTGGTCGCTCCTGTTTCTGATGCGCACATAAAGAAGAAGCTGAAGATGGATAGGGAAACACTGAGAGCGAAGACGATTGAGATGGCGGAATATGTGAAAGCGCATGGATTAAACGTGGAGATTAGTTCAGAGGACGCATCCCGAGCTGATATGGCATTTTTGAAATCCTTCTTCTCGGATTTATCTACGGTTGTTGACCGCTTATGCTTCTGCGACACCGTTGGTGTGCTGTATCCAGAGCGAACGAAGGAGATATTTCAGCCTCTTTGCACAGTTAACACTCCGGTTTCCGTGCATTGTCATAACGACTTCGGGTTAGCTACTGCGAATACCGTGGCTGCGGTATCAGTGGGGGCAGAGTGTGTGCATGTTACAGTGAATGGACTTGGGGAAAGGGCGGGTAATGCCGCCTTAGAAGAGGTGGTAACCGCTTTGGAACTGCTTTATGACGTGAAAACGAGAATCACGAAAGGAAAGCTGTATGAAACTTCTCGAGTTGTCAGGAATTTGACAAAGATGCCGCTTGCTCCGAACAAGCCGCTTATGGGCGATAACGCCTTCACGCACGAGTCAGGAATGCACGTCCACGGGACGTTGGCGGATACGAGTTTATATGAGCCAATGGATCCGGCGATAATAGGAAGAACAAGACGATTTGCATTCGGGAAGCATACAGGTAAGGCGTCAGTGAAACAGGTGTTGAAAGAGATGGACATCGCGGCCGATGATGAGCAGATGACGAAGATATTGGTGAAGGTGAAAGAACTCGGCGATAAGGGTAAATTAGTCACCGATTCGGATTTCCAGGCGATAGTAGAGGATGTATTGAGCATAGAGAGGGAGGAGAAGATAAAACTTATTGACTTATCTGTGGTATCCGGGAAGAACGTTCAGCCAACGGCGTCAATAAGATTGAAGATAGATGGCGAGGATATTGTGGAAGCAGACGTTGGTATCGGTCCGGTGGATGCAGCGATAAATGCATTGAGGAAAGCACTGGCGGGAAGGGCAATGAACGATTTGCGCCTTGAGGAGTACCATGTTGACGCCATCACCGGTGGAACGGATGCGCTGGTAAACGTAGTAGTAAAGATAAGCAGGGGAGATAAGACGATGACCGCGAGTGGCGTGAGTGAAGACATCGTCATCGCATCGTTGTATGCATTAATCAACGGAGCGAATAGATTGTATCGGTGATTATTAGATAAACTCAGTAGACGTACGATGCCTCTAACTAGGACCCTAACCCTCGACCTGCACGTGCATACTAATTACTCGCATGACGGACGTGCTTCAATCGAGGAGATAATTGAAAGTGCGATTGCGGAAAAGCTTGATGGTATCGCAATATGCGACCACGACACGATGGACGGTTCTTCCGCTGCGCGAAGATACGTAGCCAATAACGAGTTGGATTTGATAATTATCCCTAGTATAGAAGTATCAACGTCTGAAGGTCATTTGATTGTGCTTGGAGTCGAAGAAGGGATAGAGAAAGGGTTATCGCCAGAGGAAACGATAAGAATAGCAAAGCAAAGAGAGAAAGAGAAGGAGAAGAAGGGCACCGTTGTAATTATTGCGCCGCACCCTTTCCATCCTTTTCGGCACAGTATTGGTAACTTCTGCACGCATCCAGACATAGATGCAATAGAAATTCACAATTCCAGATATTTTACTGGCGTTGCGAATGCACTTGCGAGGAGAACGGCAGCTACCAACAACATCATAGTCGTTGCAGGAAGTGATGCGCATTCCGCAGACTGCGTTGGCCTTGCGACTGTTGAAGTGGAGGTTGATGTAGCGCAAAAGCTCGAATACGAAGCGATCCTGAGAGAGTTAAAGAAGGGAAAGGTAAGGATAAAGAGTTGTAAGAGGACGCCTTTCTGGATTTATCTCTCTCAATTGTGCAAGAAGAAACGCTAAAAAGACGGGTTTATTTCCGCATATCGTCTCGTGGCATTTCCGTCTCAACCAGTGATGCACAATTTTTCAACTCCTCAGGTGTATTAATGTTTCGAAAGGTTATCAACTCCGTGTCAATGTCTCTTATTGTATTCATGGGAATGTAATTGACGTTTTTGAGCCGGGATAAAACATTAAACATCTTTGCATCACCTTTTTTTATCGAATCCCTTATCGCAGCAAGCATCGGCTCCCTTTTATAAACTGCATGCAATTGCTCTACCATTCCGCTTTCCCATATCGGCACGACTGCATCGTAGTTACCACGCTCAGCCACCTCAAACAGGAATTCTACCACGTATCTGTTCACAAACGGCATATCGCAGCCGATGACGAGGGAATACGAAGAGGTAGCCCTTTCTAAACCTGGTAGGATGCCTGCAAGCGGCCCAAAACCCTTCAACGTGTCAAAAACTAAAACGATATCATTGGATATTTTATCTCTGATCTGCTCTCCCTGCTGCTCGTCTCGTGCTGCCACTATTATTTCGTCTACCACGTTTGAGAGGTTATCAATAGCATGCTGTATGAGCGGTTTGTCGTTTAACGTGATGAAACATTTATCCAAAGATTGGAATCTTTGACTTTTACCTCCTGCCAGGATGAGTACTGTTTTTTGCATCTCCGTCAGTTCAGAAACTAACAGGTTTTATATTTAAATAGAAAAGGAAAGTTAGATAATTATGGTTATGAATTTCCAGCGAAAGTAACTAAAAATAAAAAGGGGAAAAAAGGGGTGAGAGTATAGTATGGAAACAAGGAATATAATATTTTCGGTGGTGATGGTCTTCTCGGCCTTTGTGCTGGTGTATAAGGTAGTATATGAGTATGGTAGTGCTAGGGAGGACCCAGTGATCGTAATGTCTGCAGTGATATTGATAGGAATGATGGCTATTCTGTTTTTAAGCATCGATGAGCGATTACGGAAGATAGAAGGGGATATCACAGAGAAGGAGAGATCTTTACGAGTGAGTATGCAATCAGTGGAGGAAGGAGTGAGAGACAAAGTGGATACTACAACGAGGAGATTAGAGGAAATAAGAGAGGATATAATGAAGAGGGGATATCGGTAATTCTGTCAAACAAACACCACTCAATACCACGTAAATCGGGATTAGCGCCTTTTATTTAAAGGAAAGAAGGAAAGCGGTTACTTACGGAAAATAAGAAAGCGATGTGGAAAGAAGTAATGGGGAAGTTTGAGGGGTCTCCATCGCAAAAGAAGGTTATAGAACTCTTACTGGAAAGAGGATTTCAAGTGACTCCTGAAGGTAAAGTAGCTTCGGGCAGGATTGAGATAGCTCATACGCAGATAGCAAACGAGATAGGTGTGGATCGGCGTGTAGTTGATATGACCGTGAAAAGAATCTTAACGGAGCCTGAGTTGAAAAAAATATTTGAAAACATTCGGTCTATTGCGTTTCTTGCTGAAGTAGCGCCTTTATTGGGGCTCAGTGTGATTATAATCCACCCTTTGGATGCGAAAGCAAAAGGGATACTTGGAGAGGTTGCTACGGTTATGGCGAGGCGCGGATTGAGCATAAGACAAGCGGTTAGTGATGACCCCTATTTGGTGGATGCTCCTAAACTCACGATTATCACTGATAAAAACATACCGGGAGAGTTAATAGAAGAAATAGGCAAGCTAAAGAGTGTAAAGGGCGTGCAGATTCACCCACCGACATGAATAATGAATAATAGGAAGGACGGTGAACTTTACGTTTACGTGAAGCGATGGAAGCGAGAAGAAGGGTGCTGGAGCAGTTGGAGGTCGTTGAGCTATGCTTTATCCGAAACCCCAGCCTCTTCAAAAGTCGCCATCTCGTTCAGTATTTTGCATGCTGCTTCTACAATGCTTATTCCTAACGCCGCACCAGTTCCTTCGCCAAGTCGCATATCCAGGTCAAGCAATGGCTTTAACCCGATGTAATCGAGAACCACAGAATGTCCTCTTTCTACTGATCGATGCGCGGCAATCATGTAATCTTTCACCGCGGGTGCTATCTCGTAAGCAATTAACGCTGCGGCACCTGATACGAAACCGTCAATAACGACAGGAATTCTATGCGATGCCGCCGCCAGCATAACTCCAGCCATACCCCCGATCTCAAAACCACCTACTTTAGCGAGAACGTCTATCGGGTCTTTTTTGTCTGGGGTATTAACTCTTATTGCTTCCTCTATCACCTTTATTTTTCTTTCAAGCGTCTCATCGTCAATGCCTGTTCCTCTACCTGTTACTTCTCTCACAGCTTCTCCTGTTATTACCGCTGCAATAGCACTGCTTGGCGTTGTATTTCCAATGCCCATATCCCCAACGCCAACAATATCCATCCCCTTTTCAGCTTCGAGTTCAAGGACTTCTATGCCCGCTTCGATAGACCTCACCGCGTCCTCATACGTCATTGCAGGTCCGTTTATCATATTAGCGGTACCATAACCGATTTTCTTATCAACCAGCGTTTCGCTTTCTATACCCGCAGCAACGCCCATATCAACGACAACAACGCGTGCACCCACGTGTCTTGCCAATACATTTATTGCGGCACCACCGCTAAGGAAATTATAAATCATCTGACCAGTAATCTCGTTGGGATACGCACTCACTCCTGCCTCCGTAACGCCGTGGTCACCAGCCATCGTGATAATTACTTTATCTTTTATCTTCGGTGTGGGATTGCCCCTCATTCCAGCAATTTGTATGGGTATGTCTTCTAAGGTTCCTAAGCTACTCGTGGGTTTTGTGAGATTATCTTGTCTTTCTCTGGCGATTCGCATCGCTGTTCCGTCCAGTGCTTTGATTCGTTCTAAGGTTTTTTTTCATTTCCATGATTGTCATCACCTTGTTTGCAGTGTATTGATAAGCAGGTTAATAAAAACTTTTAGAAGTGTTATTTCTTTCTAACTAAGAAACATGGAAATAGAGAAAACGCAGGATTATATTGCAGTGCACGGAGATTTCAACGTGCTGAGTTCCGCAGTCTATAACGGGGGTTTCGTAAAGGCGAAAACGATACTCAATGTTACAGTAAGCAGTGACTTTAACGAAAATGCTATTGAACTCTTCGATTCTTTTGCGAAGGAAGAGGGGTTAAAAAGAGGCGAACTCGTTGGCTTGATGACCGCCGTCAAGATGGAGAATGCAAGGATCGTAGAGAAAGAGGATGTAACTGCTATTATAACTGCGGGCATCGAAAAGCCACCGACTCAATCAAGTTCGACCGTGAACATAATCCTGTTGATAAGTAAGAACTTGTCGCCATCCGCAATGGCGAATGTGATCATTGTCACAACGGAAGCGAAGACAGCAGCGTTCTTCGATCTCGATGTGCGCTATCAAAACGGGGAGTTATTCACCGGTGACGCTACGGATTCCGTGGTTGTTGCTTGTTATGGGGAGGACAAAGAAGGGTGGAGAGAAGAGGAGCCATTTGCAGGTAGAGCGACAGAATTGGGAAGGACAATCTACGAAGTTGTAAGAGAAGGAGTGAAAGACGCTCTTTTTAATCACAATACGTGGGAAATGGATAGACCGATACTCGAAAGGCTGGAAGAGCGCGGGATACATATGGCGGATATGGTATCAACGGCTTTGGAACTCTATGTTCCGGTGGAAGGAGAAATCGGAGAGGATGAGTTAAAAACGAGATTGGAAGAAATGATCAAGAAGGAATGTTCGGATGTGAATGTGGCATTGCTGCTGGCAGCGGCATTGCATGCCGATGAGGAAGAGATACGAACAGGACGAGCCGGTGAAGCGGGAGAAACCGATGCAGCCTGTATTGTCGCTGATGAGCTTATCGGGATTGACATAGCGGAATATATCGGTGGGAAAAAAGCGCTTTTTAATTTCTTCTATTATGATACAAGGAAACCCGGGATATTGAGTCGGTTGGGGGTTTTCATGGATGATGCTATCGGTGGACTTATAGCAGGATGTATGAGTAAGCTGTTGGGTTAGTTAGATAACTGCTCACTAACATCCTGACCTGAGGAGTAAATATGAAGGCAGTATACGGCTGGAAAAATAAGATACTTCGGATAGACCTTTCAAAAGGTGAGGTGGATAGCTTTGCCCCTGAGGCGTCTTTACTTAGAGGATATATTGGTGGTCGAGGGCTCGGAGCGAAAATAGTTTATAACGCAGGACAAGTTGACGCATTCTCACCAGCCAATCTGCTTGTATTTGCTGCAGGACCGTTGACCGGTACCACCACGCCAGCATCAGGCAGAGTCTCGCTGTCCACAAAGTCCCCTTTGACCGGAACGATATTCGATTCTAACTGCGGTGGTTCATTTGGCCCGGAACTGAAAAAAGCAGGATATGACGCGCTAATTATTGCTGGTAAATCGCAAGAGCGGGTATTTATTGAAATAGAAGATGACAAAGTGGACATTAGACCAGCAGAGAAGCTGTGGGGTAAGAACGTAAAAGAGACCACGAGTCTTCTTAAGAATAAGGGCAGCGTAGCTTGTATCGGCAGAGCAGGTGAGAAACAGGTGCTTTTAGCTGCAATCATGTCAGATGCGGTTCATGCGTTTGGGCGCGGGGGTGTGGGGGCGGTAATGGGCTCGAAGAATCTGAAGGCGGTTGTGGTAAAAGGCACGGGACACGTTGACATCTTCGATAGGGCGGAATTTTTAAAGCAGAAGAAGTTGATTAGCAGGCTATTGATTGCGAGTCCGACTATAAGCAAAGGGCTGTCGGTTTTCGGAACGCCGTTTTTAATGAAGATAACGAGCTGGATGAGAATTTTACCGGTAGCAAATTTCAGGAAGGTAGAACCCGACTTCAATCTTAGCCCTTTTTTTGCAAAGAGCATAGTGGAACAATGGTCACCACAAAGAAGGGCCTGCTATTCCTGCCCTATTGCCTGTAAGCGAGAGGACAAGGAGGGTAATGAACTGCCGGAATACGAGACAATTGGTCTGATGAGTGCGAATATCCAAAATCCAGATTACAGCGCGGTTGTTGAGGCAAACCGGCTCTGTAATGATTACGGGTTGGACACTATCTCGGTTGCTGGCGTTTTAGGTTGTTACTCGGAAATAAGAAATAAAGGCATCTCTCCGGCTGAGCTTTTACGTTTTACGAGAATGATCGGTGAAAAAGAGGGTATGGGAGAACAGCTTGGCTGGGGTGCAAAGCTTTTTTCGGCGTCAGAATGCAGTCCTGAGAAGTCCATCCAGGTAAAAGGACTCGAACTTCCAGCGTACGACCCTCGCGGCGTAAAGGGCTTGGGGTTCAGTTATGCCACTTCTAATCGCGGAGGATGTCATACGAGGGCATACCTTGTCGCGCCTGAGATACTGAGGAAGCCAAAGGCGATTGACCCTTACACACTTGCGGGAAAAGCAGGACACACGAAGATATTCCAGGATAGATTTGCAGCGGTTGATTCGCTGGTGGTCTGTAAATTCGCATTCTTCGGCGTCGGTGAGGAGGAGTACGCGAACGTCTTGAGTGCGGTAACAGGCGTGGATTACACATCCGAGGATTTAATGCTCGTTGGCGAGCGAATATGGAACGTAGAACGAGTTTATAATTTAAGGGAGGGCTTTTCTAAAGATGATGACACTCTTCCAGAGAGATTCTTTGAGAAGAAAGTAGATGGAAGAGTAATAGACAGGGAAGAGTTCTTAAAAACACGCGATGAATATTATCGTATGCGTGGCTGGACTGAAAACGGTGTGCCAACAGAACGCGCATTGAAACGGTTGGGGATATAGAAGATGCAAGAATTAATAAAGTACGGGAAGAAGATAGTTGATGCAGGGCTTGCGCATTCGCATTTTGGCAATGTTAGCAAGCGAGTTGGTGACCAGATGCTGATCAGCACGACGGGGAGTATGCTTGACGAGCTTGAAGGACAAATTGTCACGGTTTCCATAGACCCCGCATCTCCCGATGAGCTTGACGTGATCGCTTCAACAGAGGTAAACGTCCATCGCGCGATTTACAAGGCGACGTCTGCGCTTGCTATCCTACATGGGCATTCAAAATACGCGGTGGCAATGTCAATGCTTTACAAGCCGGGCGAGCTGATAGTTCCTGAAGATGCGGAAAGCATTTACGTTCTGCACGAAATACCAGTGGTGCGTGGCGGTGTAGGCTCGGACGAATTGGCACGAAATGCAGCCACTGCGCTTCGTGACCATAAGGGAATTGTCGTTCAGGGTCACGGCACATTTGCGCGTGGCGCAACGGTAGATGAAGCTTATGTAATCCTCAGCTCGGTTGAGCACGCCTGCACGGTTAAATATCTTGTGGATGGCGCAAAAAGAATCAGCGTTTAGGGGAGATTTTGCAGGATTGTGCAGGGGATGTGATAACATCACGTTTCTCGTATAGCAGTGTCCTTTTTCCAGTTTGAAAAGCTTCTTGTAGCTTGAAATCTGCTCTGCCTTCCGTAAACGTATCATCCCAATCTTCAGCGGAGATGTGCAGGAAGTCGTCGCAACTTGCCTTCTCAAGAATCAGCGTTATTTCTTGCTCTTCGTTACCCAGTTTCATCTCGCCTCTTACTTCAGCGCCATCAGAAAGCATGAACAAGAACACAGAGGGAATGCGAACAGCATATCCACTTGATCCCGCCGGACGGGAATCATCCCGCTTGCGGATGAGGAAATTTTCTAAGATCAGTGCCATTTTTCACCCTTTTTGTTATCGGTATCCAACAACAATTCAAACCTTTTTAAAAGTGGGAATCACTAAAACATACCTTCAAGTTCTGTTTTGATAAACGCATCCATCTCCTTACAATGTCCGTGCGTAGTGCACTCAACGGTGTGCAGCTCTTTTGGCGTATGTCATTGCCTTGTTTCCGCAGTGGATTCCTTCACGAGTTTGTAAAAGCTCGTTTACCACTCTAATGAGTGCAAATTGGCAAATATACAATCTTAGGGGCGTGCAAAGCCACAGACGCTACCTTTAACGGTGACCCGCATCTGAAAGTCGAATTCAATTAATACTTTATGATGTGAGGTTATACTAATCCATATTAGCTTGGTAGTAACAAGAGGCGATGAAAGATGGGGGAATTATTGCGTGTTCAGGGGCTCTGTAAGCGGTATGAATTAGCGAACTTAGGTAAAGAGCTGGTAGCGCTGGATGATGTATCGTTCGAGATAGAAAAGGGTGAGACGCTGGGGATAATAGGAAGGAGTGGTGCGGGCAAGACAACGTTACTTCGCATGCTTCGCGGTTACGAGCGATTTGACGATGGTTTCATAGAACTGGATGGTGCTCGGGTAACGCCAGATTCATCCTATGGGGAGTTCAGAATTCTCCGTGAGAAGACTGCTTTTCACCTTCAGCGCTCTTTCGCACTTTATAATATCTCAGTAATTGACAATGTGATAAAACGGTTACGAGCGAAACAGGTGGGTTTTGAAGAAGTACCAGAGTTTGAGGATGAATACGAGGAGTTGAAGGAAGAGGCATTTAAAATACTTGACCTTGTGGGGCTGCGTGACAAATGGAATCATCTTTTCACGATTTTGAGTGGTGGTGACAAACAGAGGGTTTTACTTGCCCGACAACTTGCGAAAGAACCTTCTTTATTACTGCTTGATGAGCCCGGCACGATGTCAGACCCCCTAACGAGAAAATATCTGCTTGAGAGTTTGAAAAGGGTGAAAGATCGAACTGATTTGAGTATGTTGCTCGTCTCGCATATGCCAGACGTGCATAGATCTCTCAGCGATAGGTTGATCATGCTGGATAACGGGAGAATAGTAGAGGGAGGCGATACGGAGAGTGTGATTGAGAAGTTCTTAGCGCCACTCGAGCCCGAAAAAGCGTTAGCGCCGATAAAAGATGAAAAGCATACGATGGTCTGGGTTGATGGCGCCTGGAAGAAATACGATCTCGTCACTTCCCGTACATTGATAAGAACGATTGAGATGCAAGACCTCAATATCAAGATCCCAAAGGGAGATATACTTGGGATAATTGGGCCCTCCGCAATGGGAAAGACGGTATTGATGAGGTTATTGGGCGGTTTTGAGAAACCGGATAGTGGGCATATTCTAATTAGAATAGGAAGAGTGGACTTTGCTAATATTGCGGAATATGGTGAGCGGTCAATAGAGGCGAGGAGCAAATTAGGCATTATTCATCAAGAGTTTGCACTTCCACCTTACCAGCTCATCCTGGACTTCATTTCTCAAAAGATAGGGTTGAAGAAGTTCGAGATGGTGAAACAGGCGCTGGAAAGGGCGAGAGAATGTGGTATAAGCGACGTCACACTTGATGTTCTTTTACGACTCGCGGACATGCCGGAGGAAGAAGCGAAGGGAAGACTCAACGAGTTAGGGCTCGATCTGGATATATTGGATGAGTTGTTTCCTAAATTACCAGCGGTGGAGGCATTTAAAGCCGTTAAACCGTACCTTAGTGCGGTGAATCTACCCGAAGATATATTTGGGCGTTATATTTCTGAAACGAGCATGGGCGAGGAGATACGGCTTGCAATTGCTGCGCTATTAGCTTCAAACTGTGAAATTCTGCTATTAGACGAGCCGTTTGGCGACGTAGACCCGATTTCGCTGCGTATTGTAGCAAATGCACTGAAAGATTTAAATCGTGAGTTCAACACTACCATTCTGGTTGTGAGTCATCAGCTTGACATAATCCGGGAGCTTGCACACGAAGCGATCTTAATTGATGAGGGCAGAATTGTAATGCGAGGCAATCCAGATGAAATCTGCGATGCATTCACCGAGAAAAGCTTTAAAGAGCTGGAATAATACTTTCTTTCTGAAGATGGTATAAAGAAAGAAAAAAAATCTCTCCGAAAAAGAAAAGTTTTTAGGAAAGAAGTATGTTTCTTTGACAAAGCTTTCTTTTAAAAGAAAGTTTGATTGATGCTCCGCTGGTGTAGTTCGGCCAAGCATTTGGGCCTCTCGAGCCCACGACCGGGGTTCAAATCCCCGGCGGAGCATGTTTTAGGGGTATTCATCGGGTCTGACTAGCATTATAAAAACTCATCCAACGTCTTAATCGCGGATTTATCGTTTTTGCCTCTGTGCTCCTCAATCCTTTTCTCATCTATTATGTGTAGCACAGTGTGACCACGCTGTTTAAGCGCATCGGCGATAAACCGTCGGTGGCATTGCGAGAAGAGAAGTTCAGCACACATGATTGCCACTCGTTTTGATGCTGCGAGTTGTTCAACGTACCGCAACCCTACCTCCTCAAAGTCCGCTGTCTTCATATACTGCGTGTAACCTCCTTTTCGGTAGCCACCGAGTTCTGTAACGTGATGATATGCTATGCCGCGCTGCTTCAAACACGCTTTTAGATTCTCCTGTTTGAAATGCTTGTGCTTGGACAAGGGGAAGCGTCTCACATCTGCAATAGCTTCTATCTGGTATGCCTCGAGCAAACGTAAAAACTCTCCCAAGCTCCTGTTACTCGTCCCGACGGTCCAGAGTTCCACTTCCTTCGTACCTCCTGAATGTGTAGCCGATTTACAGTACAGTGGCTCGCGAGGGAGTTAACTAAACTTATGCTATGTGCATGCGCTAGCTATAGTGGTGCGGCGCTCTCGTTATGAATGCTAATACCGCGGCTATGATACACAATAGTCCACAGATGATAAATGCCATGTCATAGCTTCCAAGAATATCTTTTGCTTGACCCGCCACGATTGGCCCTAAAATACCCGCTACACCATAACCTAAAAACACCATAGCATAGTTTCCTCCGTAGTTCTTTATACCAAAGAACTCCCGTGTTGCAGCAGGGAATAATGCGAAATTACCCCCAAACATTAACCCAATCCAAGCTGCTGCTACTGTGAGCCCTTCCATGGTTGAACCAAGACCCATAAATATGAACGCGAACATCATGCCTGCTTGCAGGAAAAACATTACCCCCATAGCTATTGTTCTTCCAATCTTGTCCGAAACCCAGCCCCATAATATTCTACCCGCACCGTTGAATAAAGCAAGTATACCAACAGCAGTGCCTGCCGCCGCTGCGGTGAGACCAGAATCAATACCGTATAATTTTAATATACCAATGGTCATGAGTCCCGCAGATGCCGCGCAAACAAACATGGCAAGCAGCATCCAGAACTGTGATGTTTTCATCATATCAGATCTTTCCCAGTCTTCCTTTATATTGGCACTACTCGATTTTGCGGGGGGCTCCCAACCAGGTGGTTTCCATCCAACAGGCGGGTTTTTCAAAAGAAAAGCACCCGTACCTCCAAAAGCGAGGAAAACAACACCCCATATTAGTAGTGTTCCATCAACCCCATAATTTGCAAGTAATTGTATAAGATCAACCTCCAATCCCGGCATGTTTATACCTTTTCCGGATAAAACGGATATGAAGAACGCGCCAGCTCCAAAACCAGCGACCGCTATTCCCGTCGCCAGTCCGAGTTTATCGGGGAACCACTTGCCAATAGCCGCAATTGGGCAGACATAACCAATACCTATTCCAGCGCCTGCAATAAATCCAAGCGTTATTACTACCCAGAGGAAATTTCCCGGCATGAAACTCGCGAGTATGTATCCGAGCCCGAGAACAAGCGCTCCTGCGAGTGCTACTTTTCTGGGTCCGAGCTTATCCTGCCATTTACCGGCTACTACCATGACCAGTGCAAAGGTTGCGAGTGTTGCGGAAAAAACGATTTGCGTTTCGGTTACGCTCCAACCAAAACCGCCAAGCGCTACTTCTTTTTTAAGCTCCGCAGCGAAAACACTCCAAGCGTAGACTGCACCGAGGCATAATTGAAGCATGAGCGCTCCAACCAATATTACCCATCTGTTCCCATCCTTATTTTCTGATCCCATGGTACCACATCAGAGAAGGGTGGTTATTACATAAATACCGCTTTTTCTCATCAACTCTGAATCAGTGTGAAATCAGAACGTAGCACTTACAAGATTACACCAATTTCATTTCACCGTCCGGTACCTACCTGTTCGATCTTGCACGTGGGCTATCCGGTTCTACGAGCATTTTGGGTTCCGGTTGGTATCGTCAGAGGAAAAGGACAGACTCCTCCGGGGATACGGGAATATTCCTGTGCGTCTGGTGGAAACGTCTGTCGTGCTGAGGTTGAGAGGATAGCTAAGAACTCCTTTTTTGCCGCCCGTAGATCTTTTCTACCGTTTCTATCGAATCTATCTCATCGACTGAGAGGTCCCATCGAATACGTTTGATGCGTGGGAATCTGAGTGCGTAACCCACCGCATATAACGAACTTTTCTGGATCTCATCAAATTTCAACTCGACCACCACCTTTTGCTCAACAATAAAAGTTCTGCCTCGTTGCTCACGTGCAATGCCCTTGAAGTATTCCGTCATTTCTTCGATCTCAGCGTCCTTTAAGCCACCAAACGCCTTTGCTATAGGGGCGAGATTCCCGTCTCTGTCCCGTGTCGCGAAGGTGTAATCCGAAAGCAGGTTTGCACGCTTACCGTGACCATATTCTACCGCGATAACGACCAGATCCAACGTTTCTGCCTCGGGTTTCAGCTTCAACCATTCTATGCCTCTCTTGCCCGGTGTGTATAGCGAACGGGGATTCTTTATCATCAGACCTTCAAAGCCGAGATCCAGCGCCTCCTGAAACATAATCCGCGCTTCTGCGCTACTTTTTGTCAGGATACATTTCGCTATTTCTATGCGCTCAGTAGGCTGCTGAATTGCCGTAGCCAACAGCTCGCGCCGTTTTAGCAACGGTGTATCAATAAGGGCTGTCCCGTCGAGATAAATAAGGTCGAAGACATAGAGTTTCACCGGAATCTTTCGTGCGAACTCCTCAACGCGATGCTTCCTCCTGAGCCGCTTTATCAGCTCCTGGAACGCTTTTGGCGAATGTTCAAATGGAATGATCTCGCAGTCCACGATAAACGAATGCGGAATCTTCTGTATGTCCTCTACAATTTCTGGAAGCGAGGTACTCACCTCTTCTGCTTCCCTCGTGAATATACTCACCACATCATCATTCTTATGAATGCTGAGTCGCGCACCATCATATTTGTATTCAAATAGCGCTTTATCAAATCGCTTGAAACCTTCTTCGAGCGTATCGGCAGTTTCCGCAAGCATCGGTCTTAGTGGCCTGCCGAGCACGATTGATAATTCCTTTAACGTTTCAGGCTGCTCTTTTGCGATTCGTGCCACTTCGCCTATATCTGACCTGACCATATACGCCTTTCTGAGCACTGCCACGTCTACCGAAAACGCTTCTGCGATCGCTTCCTCTAATAAACCCTGCTTGAAGCCGTAGCGCATCTCTCCGGTTATGGTCTTCACAATAAACTTCGCCTCATCTGGCGAACTCGTATTCAGTAATCCCATCAAAATAGTTTTTTTACGCCGTAGCGACTCCTTACCGCGGAGTGTCGCGATCTTCAAAAGCGCGTTGTAGCACTCTTCAACTGTGAGCGGCTCCGTGACTAACGAAACCGAAATCTTAGGGTTTTGCTCGAAGATTAATTCGACTGCGGAGCCAAGGTCGCCGAATTTGTTATACGCGATTCTTAAATCCTCCTCAGATACGTGTGTTACTGCTCGAATTGCATCCCAGATGCTCGACCACCCGAGTCGGAGTTCCTGTGCCGAATAGTCCGGGAATATTTTGCCTCGGAGCATGTAACAAACTAACGGTAACGTTTCAGAGGGCGTCTTTCTTAACAACTCGGAGACGAGAGTTATCTTCTCCAGTTTACTTGATCTCGCTCTTACTTTTTCGTAGACTTCGGTGAGTTCTTTTAGTAGCATTGAGTTAAGTAACTACGCCTAACGATAAAAGATTTAGTACGATACAATGTCAAACGCTCCCGGTTTAGGATTGCTGAACCGTCGCTATAAACTTAATAAGTATCCCAAAACTAAAAGAAATATAAGGTAAGGTAAAAAGATCATGCTGAAGCATTTTACATTGGAATATTGGATAGATGACGAGTGGTATGTCGGGAGGCTGAAAGAAGTCCCAAGTGTATTTAGCCAGGGCGAAACTTTAGAAGAGTTAGAAGAAAATATCCGTGATGCATACCGTTTAATGACCGAGGGAGAGATTTCACACCGGGCTATCGCACAGACGACCCATCTCCAAATAAAGCCAACTCATCATTTAAATGAGAAAATAATGGCTTCTCAAAATTCCCGCATACACGCCGCTAAAAACGCTTTGAACGGTGGTGACGACTTGTTCGGCCTCGACTTGAACTCCGGATGGAACTGCGTAGCGAAGAAGAACGGATGTCCCTCGATTTCTACTATTTCCATCCTCATACCACTCCTGTCAGAGCCAGAAAAAATCAGCCCATCTCGCTCTATTTGCTCTATATACGCTGGATTTACCTCATACCGATGCCGATGCCGTTCTACTACCTTGTTCTTACCGTAAATACGTTCTGCTAACGTATCCTTTCTTATAAAGACTTCGTAATTGCCCAGCCGCATCGTTCCTCCCATTTCGTCCACCTCTTGCTGCTCTTCCAACAAAGCTATTACGGGATGCGGCGTCTCACAATGCTCGGAGCTATGTGCGTCCTTTAGCTGTGCGATGTTCCGCGCAGCTTCTATCACCGCTAACTGGAATCCAAAGCACAAGCCCAAAAACGGGATTTTATGCTCACGCGCATATGCGATTGCATTTATTTTACCTTCCGCGCCTCGCACGCCAAACCCCCCGGGGACGAGTATGCCCTGCACATCCTCAAAAAAAGGATCTAAACCGTTTACATCTTCTAAATCCTCAGCCTCTATCCATTTCGTCTCTACGTTACACCCTAACTCTGTAGCTGCATGTTTTATCGCCTCTTTTATGCTCAAATATGAATCCTCTAACTCCGCATATTTGCCCACGAGCGCTATACATATCTTCACATCTTCAGACGATTTCTTCCTCCGCTCTACCATCTGCGCCCATTCGTGATCTTCCTCCGTTAGCTGCGTTAACTGCGTTAACTGCAGCTTTCTCATGGTGTACTCGGCAATACCTTCTTGTTCGAGCAATAGCGGCACCTCATAGATATCACCGGCATCCGGTGCGCTAATCACCGCTTCCTTCTTTACATTACAGAACATTGCTATCTTCTTCTTCACATCCTCTTTGAGCGCTTTTTCACAGCGGCATACAATGATATCCGGTTGCAGCCCTAATTCACGAAGTGCCTTCACCGAATGCTGTGTCGGCTTCGTCTTTTGCTCGCTCAAGAGCGTAAAAGGCACTAACGTTACGTGCACGAACAGAAAATCGTTTCCATCCTCCTCGCCCTGCATCTGTCTGACCGCTTCCAGGAACGGCATGCTCTCTATATCGCCTACCGTCCCGCCTATTTCCACCAGGCAGACATCCGCACCGCTCTTCTCCGCAACCTCCCTTATCCGTGCCTTTATCTCATTCGTCACATGCGGAATTATCTGCACCGTCTGCCCCAGATATTCACCTTTCCGTTCGCGCTCTATCACTGCGGAATAAATAATGCCGGTGGTTATATTATGCTCTCTACCAAGCTCTACATCCATGAA
Source organism: Methanosarcinales archaeon (assembly GCA_030611045.1). Taxonomy (GTDB): domain Archaea; phylum Halobacteriota; class Syntropharchaeia; order Alkanophagales; family Methanospirareceae; genus JACGMN01. The sequence continues at coordinate 11,443 of JAUWQN010000011.1, read as the reverse complement.
CCGTTCATAATGGCCCAAATCAAGATCACCCTCCGCGCCATCACCTAAAACATAAACCTCACCATGCTGAAACGGATTCATCGTTCCGGCATCTATATTTATGTACGGGTCAATTTTTATTGGCACGATGTTGTAACCTCGGTTCTTCAATATTCTACCGATGGAGGCCATGGTGATACCCTTTCCAAGCCCGCTCATCACTCCCCCGGTCACTACTATATATTTCATCATCAGTCCTTATTCTCAGTTCTTCTTTGGTAATACATATAAACAAGAAAAGGTTTTGTTTTGTTAAAAATTGTAAATAACGATAAAAAGGAAAAGCAACGCGGAGATTAAGGCGCTGACAAACAAATAAACTGGCGAATCGCTAAAGATACCTATATGAAGAATTAAAACGACCAAAACAAAAAAGACAATCGCAGCACATGCTGATACCGCCAATCGCGATAAGAGCACTCTTTCTTCTGTGGAAATCGTAAATTCCTTCTTTTCCGTTTCCTTGCTCGTTACATCTTCCAATTCCCACTCTTCTCTCTCCCGCTCTTCTCCCTTTTCCTTCTTTTTCACCTCTACTATCTCCACGGCAAAACTCCGCTTTGTCGCTCCGTATCCAGTGCTGACGAATATCTCCCCGGTTCCCGACTCATTTAACGCTCCTGCATAGCTCTTGGGCAGTCTTACAATTGCTGCTATCTTCTCCTCGTCTATTACATACACCTTATCCTGCATTATCATCAACTTGTCCTTTATCCCCGTGCTCAGCGAGAAATGCACATGAGTTGGCTCTCCACGATTAATTACACGTAGCTCAAAGCTCGTCTCCTCTCCTGCTTTCAGCGGAATCCTCAGTACTTCATGTCCAAATTCTATCGAATTCAAACTCTTTCTACTCAGGTATATCTTCTGCTGTATTCTTTCCATCTCCTTTTCACTAATCGCCCGTCTGAAGGCACTAATCAAATAATGGAATTTGTAAATTGCATATTCACTCAAATAGAGTTTTGCCTGAGTTCTGGCGGCAAGAGATTGGGAATGCCTTCCGCAATAGGATAACGCTGGTCGCATTTCCGGCAATATAAACTCCCGCTCACAATCTCGCCCTTCTCATCATCCTCTTCCATATTCAATTCCAAATCGCCCTTGCACACGGGACAGGCAAGTATATCCATCAACTCTTTCTTCATTGCGTATCTTATGTACCTCACTATTTTTAAGGGATGGATTAAGTTAAATGTAACGTTCTTGCTAAGCTAAGGATGAAAGATAAGGAAGAATGAAAAGTAGAATAATGTTTGTGCCCTCGAACCGTTTGGAAATAATAGGCGTAGATGGGCTTCCAGAGATCAAAGAAGGCGATGACTTAACGCGTTTATTTCTTGACGCTGTGGAAGAGGGGAAATTGGAATTAGAAGACGGCGATGCAATTGTCTTCACTTCTAAAATAATAGCAAAGAGCGAAGGCAGAGTCGTTGACCTTTCCGGTGTGCGTGTGAGCGGTGAAGCGGAAAGAATAGCAAAAGAAACAGAAAAAGACCCAAGAATCGTTCAACTTGTACTTAATGAAGCAAAAGTAATCGTAAGAATGATGAAAAATCACGTCATCGTCGAAACAAAACATGGTTTTGTCTGTGCAAATGCGGGCGTTGACGAATCTAACATTGAGGAAGGAAAAGCAGTGTTACTACCAAAAGACCCGCAGGAAAGCGCTCGGCTGCTTAAAGATGAAATAGAAGAGCGAAGCGGTAAAGCAATTTCCGTCTTAATCTCCGATTCGTTCGGCAGAGCATTTCGCGACGGTGTAACGGGCATCTGTATAGGTGTCTCAGGCATTCCTGCTCTGGTGGACCGGAGAGGAGAAGAGGATCGATTCGGAAAAATCGCGCAGATAACAAAAGAAGCGATCGCAGATGAGATATGCGCGGCGGCGAATCTCGTAATGGGCGAATTCAAAGAAGGCGTACCAATAGCGATTGCCCGCGGGTTAAAGTTGGAGCGATGCGAACGTGATATACAAGAACTTCTGTTCAACAAGGAGGACGATCTCTTCAGGTAGCTAGCGTTTGTTAATACAAAACTTTTTGTTAGCGATATTATAAACAGAGAAAGGACTATGGTTAAAAGATTGGCGGCACTTGATGAGAACAAATGCATTGGGTGCATGGAATGTATGTTTGCCTGTTCGAGGCGGGTAGGTAGAGGTGGTTTTGACAAATCCGCGATAAGCGTGAGGTCTGCAGGTGGCATAGAACGAGGGTTTGTGATTGTTGTCTGTCGGGCATGTAAAAATCCACCATGTGCGAAGGTATGTCCTACAGAAGCGCTAAAGGAGAGAAAAGGCGGAGGCGTAATCTTGGATGAAGATACCTGCATTGGTTGTGGTTTTTGTGTGCAAGCGTGCATTATGGGTGCTATTTTCTGGGATAATGAGAGGAACAAGCCGATTGTGTGTAAATATTGCGGAAACTGTGCGGATTATTGCGTGCATGATGTAATTGGTCTGGTTGAGCTGGAGGCTGATGCTTACTTAGTTAGAGTAGGTGATTGAGAAAATGAAAGCAAAAGATATGAACAGGGTTTTGTATGTGGATTTGACGAAGAAAGACGTTAAGATGGAGGATAGAACAGATCTATTCGATAACTATTTGGGTGGTTCAGGTGTTGCGATAAAGCTTTTGGAGGAAGAATGTCCAAAGGGTGCAGACCCCCTAAGTGCATCGAACCCGATAATTTTTGCCGTTGGGCCACTCACAGCTTTATATCCATCAGCCTCGAAGACAGTGGCAATGTTCAAATCGCCGTTAACCGGTAATCTTGGGGAAAGCCACTGCGGTGGAAGAAGTGCAATGGCTATTAAACTTGCTGGCTACGGAGCGATGGTCATCAAAGGTGCAAGTGACATTCCGGTATACCTGGCAATACATGGCGATGATGTAAAGTTTAGAGATGCTTCTGCTATCTGGGGTGTGGAGGCACAAACCGTTGGCAGGATTTTAAGAGAAGTAGAGAAGGGCACGGGTGTAAGAACCATTATACGGATTGGAAGAGCGGGTGAAAAACTGGTGCGGTATGCCTGTGCGGTATGTGAGACCTATCGTCATTTCGGGCGGCTTGGCGTAGGTGCGGTGATGGGCTCGAAGAAACTGAAAGCTCTGGTTATATCAGCAGATAAGAGCGTAGAGCTACCAAAAGCTAAAAGAAAGGAATACAAGCAGGTTTTCGATGAGATACAGGATGTTGTGGTGAAAACGGATGCAATGGAGAAATATCATGATTTAGGCACTTCGGGAAAGATTTATGACTTGAATAAAATCGGAGGCATGGCCTATAAGAATTTAGAGTCTGCAAGTGCACCGGAGGAGATTGCGAGAGAATTATCAGGCGAGAACTTTGCGGAAAAGTTGCTTTCAAGGCGCGTTGCATGCTCTCAATGCCCTGTGGGTTGTATTCATTTAGCATCGCTCAGGGAGATGTACGAACCCGGTTATTATTTCAAGACCACAACTATCGTCTACGATAACGAGCCTATTTGGGCAACCGGGTTTATGCTTGGGCTGAAGAGAGCCGAGGATTGCCTGAGGCTGATTGATACGGTTGATAGGGTTGGCATGGATGTAATGAGCACCGGAGTAATTTTATCATGGGCAACGGAAGCGTATGAGAAGGGTATAATAACAAACGAGCATACCGATGGTCTTGAGTTCAAGTGGGGCGATGTTCAGGTCTATTCCGATGCAATAACTAAAATCGTGGAGATGCAAAATGATTTCTATCAAAATCTGGCTCGGGGCGTTGAGCACGCATCGAGTGTTTACGGTGGGCAGGATTATGCACTCGCATTTGGAGGAAACGAGATGCCTGAGTACCATACGGGGATTGCATGCTACGTCAATAATCTTACGGGTGCGAGGCACAGTCATCTTGATTCCGCGGGATACGACCTCGACCAGAAGTTATTAGGCAAAGAATTCACGATTGAAGAAGTTGTGGAAAAGTTACTGGAGGAAGAGGAATGGCGACAAATACTGTCAAGTCTCGTAGTATGCTTCTTTGCACGGAAAGTTTACACGCCTGAGATAACATTGAAGGCTTTAGATGCCATAGGGATAGAAAACTGGACTGCGGAGAAGTTAGAAGACCTTGGAAGAGTTATTCATCGTGCTAAAATGGACTTCAAGTTCAGAGAAGGTTTTGACCTCTCCAAACTTCGCATACCAAAGCGTATTTTTGAGGTGCCTACGCCGCATGGGTTGTTGAAGGAGGAGGACTTGAGGAAGGCGATTGAAATCTATAAGGCGAAAATTGGAAGAGGATAGGATAAACACAGGCATATGAAGATGCATGATACATTGTTGATACAAGATGCAGGAGGAGAATGCATTTCAGACGTAATGACAACGTGATAGCTTTCTCCAGAAGGGGAATCAGGATGAAGAATCCACATTAAAACCGTGGAATCTGGTCATAAATCATAGTCATGTATCGTGCATCGTGCATCTTGAAACTTGGCAGCTAATCAAACACGATGTTTTTATTTATCTATTTTTTTAGTATGTCCATGACCTTCTGGGATGAACATGCTGAGACGCTACCGCGGGATAAACTTGAGGCGTTGCAGGTTAAGCGTCTGAAGTACACGGTTGCCCGATGCAGAAGATCAATCTTCTACAGAAACCGTTTGAAGGACGTAGACGAATCGCGGTTCAGTAAGCCTAGGGATGTATCTCGACTTTCGTTCACTACAAAGAATGATCTGCGTATGAACTACGACTTTGGTCTGGTGACTGTGCATAGGGATGAGATCGTGCGTATGCATTCCTCTTCAGGCACCACCGGCAAAGCTACAGTCATATTCCATTCACGAACAGATATTGAGACCTGGTCTGATCTTGTTGCCCGGTGTATTGTTATGACCGGGGCAGGTAAGGCTGATGTATTCCAGAATATTATCAGTTACGGCATGTTCACCGGCGGCCTGGGACTCCATTACGGTGCTGAGAAGGTTGGTATGCTGGTCATCCCTTCAGGCGTCGGCAACACAAAACGTCAGATACAGTTGATGCAGGATTTTAATACCACTGTCTTCCATGCAACACCCTCTTACATCTTGTATGTTTCCGAAGTAATGGTTCAGGAAGGCTTTGACCCGAAGGAGTTTGATTTACGTATCGGTTTTGTGGGTGCGGAGCCTCATTCAGAGCAAACCAGGCAGAGGATTGAAGACATCTATGATATAGATGCCTTTAATTCTTACGGTATGTCTGAGCTTAACGGTCCTGGCGTAGCCTTTGAGTGTGAAGAAAAGGACGGCATGCACCTCTGGGAAGACCAATACCTCCTCGAAGTCGTTGATCCAAATACCGGCGAAGTGCTTGCCCCGGGAGAGGAAGGCGAGCTTGTTGTCACTACGATAGGGCGGGAAGCTATGCCCCTACTCAGGTACCGAACAGGGGATCTTGCCAGAATCGTTGATGATGGCGAGAAATGCTCTTGTGGTAGGACGCATGTAAAGATCTCGCGTATAAAAGGGCGCTGTGACGACATGCTCATCGTTAGAGGGGTTAATCTTTATCCCAGCCAGATCGAAGATGTCTTGATGAGTTTTCCCGAAGTCGCAACGACCTATCAAATCATCCTGGAGCGTGAAGGCAGCCTTGATTCTCTGACAGTCCGGGTAGAGTTGTATCCTAAAATGTTTGACGGCGACTTGAGGAAGCTTAAGAAACTTGAATCTGATATTGGTAAGAGCATCCAGGACGAGATTGCTGTAAGACCGAGAATAGAGTTTCACGAGCCCGGAAGCTTGCCGAGGAGTGAAGGCAAGGCGGTGAGAGTTGTTGACATGAGGGGTGAGATGTAACATGGTTATGATGCAACCAGCGATGACTGGCTTGTACATCCAGCCAAAATGAATTTATAAACTAAAAACCGATGTTTTAAAACACATACATACATAACATACATGCTAAAATCTCGATAGCGATGAATGACGTGCGTGGGATGAGTATTTTTGACGGAAATGGTGGAACAAAAAGCGAAAGCGGCTGCAAATGCAGAACTGACGGTAAACGAAAAGAGAGTTTTGCAAGCTTTAGATAGAGCAGAAGGTAGACCACTGGATCCAAGAACCTTATCCGAAGAGACGGGCATACAGGAAGATGCCGTGATGCAATCCGTTTTTATGCTCGCTCAGAAGGGTCTTTGTGAGATAAAAGAGGAGAATCCATTTTATCATCGTTTAACCGATGAAGGGAAGTTTTATGCTGAGAAAGGGCTACCGGAGCGAAGAGCGCTGGATTTTTTAGTGGATAAGAAAGGAGCAACCATTATAGAAATTAAAAAATTATTCCTAGATGATAAGGAGGCAAATATAGCAACAAATTGGTTATTAAGAAAGGGATGGGCGCGATTTGCGGAGCAAGACGGCGAAAAGGTCTTGACGCCAACGGGGAATACTTCGTGGGGACATCCCGGATATAACGTAGACGAGGAGTTTTTGCAAATTGGACGAGATGAAGGGGAGATAGAAGAAAATATACTGTTAAATAGAGTAAAGAAAAGAAACCCAGAATTAGCGGATATACCTCTCAAGGGTTTTTTATTGAACGATTTAGTCAGGAAGAGGAACTTGTTTGCATGTCATACTTTCATAGGGAGAAAAATAACGATTACAGAAGCGGGAAAAGAAGTCGTTTCACATGGTATATCAGTTGAGGAAGAAATAACGCAGCTCACACCCGAACTCATAAGAACTGGGTCGTGGAGGGAGTGTAAATTCAAGACGTATGATGTGAATCTACCATCAAAGGATGATTATCCTGCGAAGATACATCCTTATCAGCGGATTTTAGACATGATGCGGCGAATTTTTACGGAGATGGGGTTTGCAGAGATAAAAGGAGACCTTATTCAAAGCGCGTTTTGGAATTTCGATGCGTTATTCGTGCCTCAGGACCATCCGGCACGAGAGATGCAGGATACCTTTTACTTAGGTGTGAGAAAGCCCTTAGACGTGAGTGATGAAGTAATAAGAAACGTTAAAGAGATGCATGAGCATGGTGGCACGTTAAATTCCACCGGGTGGGGCGGCGAATGGAAGAAAGAGTTGGGTGAGGAGCTGCTGCTGAGGACGCATACCACTGCGGTTACGTTAGGGCATCTGGCATCGCATCCAGAGCCGCCGGTGAAGGTATTTTGCATTGACCGCGTGTATCGTCGTGAAACCATTGATCCAACGCATCTGCCCGAGTTCGACCAGTTAGAGGGGATTGTGATGGACAAAGGCGTAACATTCAGCAACCTGCTGGGTTTACTCGCGACGTTTTACAAAAAAATGGGCTTCCCTTCGATACGATTCCGGCCGGGTTATTTCCCGTATACGGAACCCTCGGTAGAAGTGGAGGTGTATATGCCTGAGCACGGCTGGTTAGAATTAGGCGGTGCGGGAATATTCAGGGAAGAGGTAACAAAGCCTGTAGGTGTGGAATATCCTGTTTTAGCCTGGGGGCTCGGTATAGGTCGGCTTGCCATGCTTAGCTTGGGATTGACCGACATACGGGATTTGTATCGGTCGGATATAGACTGGTTGAGGAAATCACGAATATTCCGGTAAATCGTTTATTTCCCTTTTTACCCTTTTATTAGCCGTTTTTTCCTTTAGCACAAACCTTTCTTCAAAAAGAAAGCTTTACCAAAGAAACAATTTTCTTATTCCTTGATTCTTTTTCAAAAAATATACGCTTTCTTAGCACAGGTTCTTCTCCTACTAAACATTTCGATTAAACTTTTTTTTAAAAAAAGTTTGTTGCGTAAGCCTTTTTCTTTTGAACAACAAAGTTGTTCCATCACAAAGTGATGCGAAAAAAGGGTTTTTACACATCTAAAACGACCCGTGCGCACCAAACCTCGTTCTTCTTCACTTCCATCATGTTATAGGTAACGGCTTTTATTATGATGCCTGATTCATGCTTCGCCGGATCGAATTTCCCGCCTCGGCACTTCCCTTTTATGCTAAACGTAGAATCATCAACAGTTATATCAAATTCTTTTATAACCAGCGATTCCGACTCAAACAGAAATAGCAGCTCATCCAGCCAATCGAACATCAAGCTGTAAAGGTCTTCTGCATTTACTGTTATCTCTTTCGTCTCGGTTGTTTCTATCTCCACTACATCGGTCATGAAGCTGTACGTAGCGAGCGCAGCATTGGCAAAGAGCTCTTCTAACGTGGCGCCATACGCCTCGAATCCGACGTCCGAGGGATGCTCGATGTACCTGTACTTGGTTTCTTCTTCTCGTGCCATTTACTCTAAATTTTCGAGATGCTACCTACTGCTGAGCTAAGATTTCAATACCCATAGATAGTTATATGTACCCATGTTTTAAGTAAAAGGATATAGGAAGGATAAAAAGTCCGTTGGATAGCTTACAGATAAGAGGAGGGAAGGATGCTTGAAGATGGAAAGGTTCGACCAGAGGGAGGCATATGCGAACCAAGTTTGGATATACAACGTTAGACGACATTGCTGAGGATGATAAAAATGCGCCAATTTCTCTTGCATAACGTATCATGGATCGTTTTTCTAATAGCTCTCGCGTTGCTTATAAGTCATGTGGTGGGATGGAAACAGATTACAGTTGACACTACCACGTTGCTGCTCCTTGCTCTCCTTCTGGTCAGCCCCTTCATCGAACAATTGAGAAAGATCAAGGTGGGCGAATTCGAGGCTGAGATAGCTCCCGATGAGGTGGAAAAGGTCAAATCGGAGGTAGACAAGCGACTGGGCACAGACGAGGTCCGAGAAACAATCACGCCCGAAGTCCGATCAGTCGGAGAGAATCTACTAGATTTGCTTGACAGAGATTATGTTCTCGCACTCGCGAAGCTACGCATAGAACTTGAACAGGCATTAACTCGACTTCATCACTTAACAACTCCCACCACCAGGCAGCGACGGCAAGCGGGCCTCAACCGTCTTGTCGGCGATCTCGTTCGATCTGGTATATTACCCGCGCAGCAGTCAGGGCCACTTCGAGAAGTAATATCCTTGTGTAACAGGGCAGTCCATGGCGAGTATGTTCGTCCCGCCGATGCTAGGAGTATTCTAGACATCGGAATCCGTATTCTGGAAGAGATCGAATCAATTCTTGAAGAGTTCATAGTTAAGCCAACGGAAACGCAACCGCTTTCACCAGCGGATGTTAGCGAGTACATGGGTGCTAAATTTCGAGTGACAACAGTCGTCCCGCTCGTTAAAAATCCGGTTCGGAATGTGCGCATCCTCGATCAAGAAGGGCTAGACATGCTTCTCGAAAGCTATGACGGATATGGCGAGTTTTTGATCAGTATAGAAAAGATCGAGACACAGGCAGAATGATAATAAGTTGGAGTGGCAACGTTGTATAACACGGGCTTTGCGGCTCCACTACGCTTTGTCCAAATTCGCCTTCGGGGAACTTCTTTTATCCGCAAAACAAACGTTATATGTAATACAACGAAACTATCGAATAAGGAGGATATTTTTCATGAATGGAACTAACCGAGTGAATATAAGACCGGGAATACGGGTAGCAATAGTACTTAAAAAGGATCAACGCTCAGGAAATCTAACGGAAGGTACAGTTAAAGACATTCTGACTAATTCTGCAACACATCCACATGGAATCAAGGTCAGCCTCGAATCCGGCGAAATCGGCAGAGTAAAAGAAATTTTAAATTTATAGGTTAGTTAAACTACATACTATCAGGATCGAATCGTTTAAATAGAATTAAGGAAAAAAGTAGGAATAAAAATGGAACGAATAAAAGCCTTTATCAAAACCACCCTGATTGGTGGTATTGGCATCATTCTCCCTATTGTAATTTTAGTATTAGTATTTAGTTGGCTGTTCGGGTTCGTTACACGGAATATACAACCAGTAACAAACCTTATTTTTGCAAACCAGGACTCAATAGGTATTTTTGCAGATGTTATTTCAATTATCCTGATCATTACAGTTTGTTTTCTTGTCGGGGTGATAGTAAGGACTAAATTAGGTCACTATATTCATGATTCAATTGAGAAAATTTTATTGAAAAAAATCCCGGGGTATAACATAGCTAAGGATACAGTCGAGCAATTTATTGGAAGAGAAGAGATGCCATTCTCTTCGGTCGCTTTAGTTAAGCTATTTGATAATGACACTTTAGTTACCGGGTTTATTACTGATAAGCATTCTAATGGCAGTTACACGGTATTTGTACCCACAGGGCCAAATCCGACATCCGGGAACATAATACACGTCAAACCAGAAAAGGTATTTAAAGTAGATATATCGGTAGAACACGCGATGAAATCAATTATAGCTTGTGGGGCGGGCTCTAACAAATTAATTGAGAAATATATGGATTCACAGAATGAAGAATGAAGTCCACTGGATACCATTCATTGTAAAAGGCGGTGGAAATGATCTGAATAAGGCAAATATAATTTATGAATGGAACTAAACGATTGAATATCAAACCGGGAATACGGGTAGCAATAGTACTTAAAAAGGATCAACGCTCAGGAAAGCTAACGGAAGGCATAGTTAGAGACATTCTGACTAATTCTGCGGCACATCCACATGGAATTAAAGTCCGCCTTAAATCTGGCGAAATCGGTAGAGTCAAAAAATTTCTAAATTTATAGGTTAGTCAAACTACATACAATCATAATGAATCGCATAGTCATGTCATAGTACCTGGTGATCCTCTGCCGAAAAATCACAATGCATCTGTATGTAATTAAATCTATATAAGTGACGCAAAGCCAACTTTACAGAAGTTGGTTAAAGTATAAGTTGGTGAATAGACGTTAAACTTTTGTTATGGGATAGTTAACTGTTCATTAGTTATTTGATATACTTTTCCATAAACGCTTCGCTTCTTATCCTCGTGACAAAGGGTAGGTTCACACCCCTCCTTGTAATATTTTATAGCTCTGAATATTCACTATTACCGTTGTATTGGTGTTGTGGAACGTTGAAATTTGAGAGCTTATTTCATAGTCGCTAAAGGGTTTTAAGCATAGCATGCAATGCAGCTTTCAGGCAAAAACTTTCTCAAATTTTAATTTCTCGAACTTACGTACTTCGTGAAATCACGCGTCGAAATGATGTATGTAAGTGTCTTCTTGCGAACTGCGAACATCGCATATTATGTGGAGAAGTAAGAGCTACCACTACCACGTATAAGTAAACATCCTAAAACGCAAAAAATAAAAAAGAGGATGAAAACTAAGAGAGAGACCTCTTAGACCTGATAACTTCGCATATATCCCCTTTTTACCTACTCCTTTGCTTTCGTAACCATTGTTATTTCCATCGAGGAAACGTTCGCCTTATCTCCACCTTCTCCTGTTAATACCTCTGTCCCTATTTTTATGTCCTTCACTTCTACTCCCGGCATGAACTTATTCTTTAC
>JAUWQN010000013.1 GCA_030611045.1 Methanosarcinales archaeon | reverse complement strand
GATTGTCAGGAAAGAGGTACTGGCATGGCAGAATTTCAGAAACAACAAAAATGCGAAAGTTAATTGGCAATTCACAACCAAGGATGCTCGGATAAAGTTATCTCGGCTTTACCCGACAATTGAGAGTTGACGTGACACTAGAACACATCTTCCTTGCAAGCCAAAATATATATATTATCGCAAAGGCCATGCATCCGTAGCCTAACAAAAATAAAAACAGAGCTATGCCCAAGGCGGAACTCTCATTTACATTTAGAAGCGGTGGAATCATAAAATTCGACCTCAAAGCATTTGACTCCAACCTGAGTATAGCGCTGAGCGGTGTTCCTAACAGCAGGGCGTACGAAAACTTTGAGCGGATCGCAGCGGAATTCTTTGAGAAATTGGCGCCTCCAGTGCTCACTGCTACGACATTGCTCGTGCCGTTCTACGTAGATTAGATGAGAAAGAGGTGGAAAACATCGCTTCCTTTATCGCAAGCATTAACCCTGACATTCCTTATTCACTTCTTGTATTCACTCCCGATTTCTACATGCAGGATATGCCAATCACACCGAGAGGGCAAGTGTTCAAATGTTACGAAGCTGCGAAAAGGCATTTGAATAACGTGAACATCGGAAATAAGCAATTAATTGCTTGGGCTGATTTGAGATGATAACGTTGTTTTTGCTTGTTCTGGGAGATAATCAATACCTTCACAGCACCGATAGCTCATCACCAGATCTGCCATCTGGCTGTAAAATTCTTGTGTCTCTCTTCCTAAACCTGCTGTGCCTCCAACCTTCTTTCTATAACATTCAGCCATTTCCGCATCGTGCTCATGACCGCCCTTGCTTCTATCATGGTAAAGGGTATGCTGCGATCTTCTTTAAAAACTATTTCTCTGTATCTTCCCACCTCCCTTGCAAGAGCATCAAATCGTCCATCTCTTCTTAGAATCCCCGCCATTATCTTCAATATCTCTCTCATCATCTCCACCTTAGAAAGACCAGTTTCAATTAGCGATTCGATGGTATCTTTCAAATCAGCGGGTGGTAGCGAGGATTCCAGTATAAATACCATCTTCACTCTTCTCTTTCCATCCAATATTATATCATCCTGAAGCCATACAATGGGCTCAGAAGTGGAAGATAGAGCATCTGTCATAAAAGCTACATTGGTTTACAAGCCTTAAATATGCTCTAAAAATGTATCTCATCCATCAACAGCCTTATGTGCTCGCCTATTTCATGATATTTACGATGCCTTCTTGTGGGCCAGTATGAAGGTATAACCGTGACATCTTTATCCAAAATCTTCACTTTTAGCACTCTTCCCGCTACTTCGGATACTGTCCCCCTTCCCAAATCTACGGAATCGTGCACGTGCACATCCCACAGATTGCATAAGCGTAAAAAACCCAGTAAGGCGGTTCTTCCTAATAAAACAATACCGTCTGGCTTTATGTACTCTATTTCCCGTTTAAGGTGCAGTCCTGCACAAAGCTTGATAACTCTCCCACCTGGAGCTGAATTTAGTCCGTTTCGCGCCGAGGGGCACTTCGCTGTCGGCAGAAGATAAAATCCCGCGTCGTTAAAATCCTTTATGGAGTTGAGTTCATAGCCCACGTCGTGTAAGATCCCAAATACCCGATTTCGCAGTTGATCATTTGAATTCTCATTATAGAAATAGAAATGAGTATTCAGCGGCGGCGCTTCGGAAACGAAAAGAAGCTTCACGTTTTTCGGCTCTAACGTTGGAGCCCTTGCGTCCGGGCATCTAACCACAGAAAGGCCTTCCGCTCTGCATTTCGTACACCGCTTTATTTCCTCTTGTAGTTCTTTCCAGTTCATCGTACTCCCAAGCATTGATCGTCTGCTCGTATTCTACTCTATGCTTATGCTTTTTGCTCTAAACCTTTTCTTGAAGTTTTTCTTTTAGTACAGGTTTTCTTTATAAGGGGCCAGACCCCCCTTATCAACCCTCCCACCCAAAGGGGATGTTTTTGGATCAAACCTTTTTCTAAAAGGTTTGTAAAAAAGAAAAAGTGTGATGCAGATGGAACTCGTAGTGCTGAGATTGGGACACCGTTTGGAGCGGGATAAACGGGTAACAACGCATGTCGGCTTGGTTGGACGTGCATTAGGAGCGCGGGGCATGCTGCTTGCGTCTGATGATAAGAGCGTGGAGCGGAGTATAAATAGAGTTACGAAACAGTGGGGTGGTGATTTCTTTGTCCAAACGGGTGTCTCGTGGAGCGAAGCGATAAAGAACTGGAAGCAAGAAGGCGGAAAAGTGTGTCACCTGACGATGTACGGTGAGAACCTCCTTGACGTGATAGATGAGGTACGAGAAGAAGCGAATAAGAAAAATGCACGTATAATGGTTGCAGTCGGTGCCGAAAAAGTGCCTTATGAGGTTTACGAAGCTGCAGACTGGAACATTGCAGTAGGCAATCAACCGCATTCAGAGATAGCTGCTTTAGCTTTATTTCTTGATTATTTGCAACAAGGTAAAGAATTAAAAGCTCGATTTGAGCATGCAGAGATAGAAATAGTGCCAACGAGAAAAGGTAAAGAGGTAAAAATAAGAGGATAGGGAACTGTTACCTACTTGCTATTGGCAATTATAATTGGGATTTGGTAGTATTTGAATTTGGGTTTTCTCGTTCTAACCCACTTCCACACCCTCGCCCTCTTCACTTTGCTTCCTCGAAGCAGGCAATCGCTTCAACTCGTCTGGCACTTTCACGCGCAGTATGTTGGTAGAACGAACGTGATAGACTGGGTCTCCACTCATCGGGTCATAATTTTCAGTACGAATAATGCTACTGACCACCGTCTTAAACTTCAATACCGTGCCATCCTCCAGCTTATATTCATTCCAATCCTCTTTCATCGTCTCAAAGTCTACATTCGTCGCTTCTACTTCACTCCCGTTTGGCAAACGCACTTTCATTTTCCTCTCCTTTCTCTTACTTTTAATACTACTCCTACTCTATTCTGTTTATCTAAAATCTCAAGAATAAGAAGGTTTCCTTCACTCTTTTTCAAGTACGGTTATGTAGCGGTTTAAACTTTTATGAACCCTGTATGTATGCCTTTCGAGGAGCTGGAAACCGTGCTTAGGGTAAATATACAGAAAAGAAGGTGAATTCGATACAATGACTGCTTTTCTTCCTGTTTTAAGTACACGATATATTTCATCCAAAGCATCCTGATGTAACTGTTCCAGAAATACGGAACGAGATTGGGTCATAATGGAGCACAACCCGGATACAAATGATGACCTGCCATAAGGCATGTCCGTTGCAATGGCATCAACGCTATTATCCTTCAAGGGCATCTTAGTGGCATCGCTTACGATTAAGTCCCCGATCACTCCAAAAAATTTCAAGTTCTTCCTTGCTCCCTTCACCATCTTATCCTGCACGTCGGCACCGATTATTCTTGCCCCTATCATACCTGCTTCTATCAATATCCCTCCAGTGCCACAGAACGGATCGAGAAAAAGCTCCTTATCCTTTACGCCGCTGAGATTAACCAGAGCACGAGCGATTTTCGGTATTATAACGCCCGGCGAGAAAAATGGTCTCAAATGTGGTTTATTTTCCTCAAATTGCTTCTTATCCACCGAATGTAAAAGCACACAGAAAAGACATGCCTGTGCTGTTAACAGGAGAACAAACGTTTTAGTTGGATTCTCAAGGTTCACTGTATACCCCTTTCTTTTTATGCACGCTCCCACTATCGTTGGTAACTCTTCCCTTTCTGAATACAAGCTGCTTTTATGCGTAACCCGAACACGCACTGCAAATGTATGCCCCTTCTTCATAACCGCGTCTAAATCCGCGTTTTCAACGATTTCCAGTATCTCCTTCTCATCCAGCTCACTCATGCCTTTCACTTCGTAAATATAGTGAGTCATCCCCAATCGCTTTGCAAGGACATCGAGAAGTTCACTTTCGGGTGGGAGTTGTGCATCAATCACTACAATTCTATCTGAGAACATCCGTTCCTCGTACGCAGCACGCAGTGCATCTAAACATGCGAGAACCTCTGCCTTTGGCAGTGTTTCATGCTCACCCGATAGTTCAAAAGCAAGTTGCATTTTAAACCTTTATAAAAGGAATAAGCGTTTGTATTACATATTTAAATTACAAAATGACACTCAGGAGCAAAGAGCAATAGAGGACTCAAAAATGAAGAGACAGATAGTAATTGAGGATCTTAGACATGGAACAGAGCTTTTGAAGAGAGGTTTCGCTTCCTTGCAAAAGGGAGGTGTGATAATGGACGTAACGAATGCAGAGCAAGCGATAGTGGCGGAGGACGCAGGTGCTATTGCTGTCATGGCATTGCATGCAGTTCCCGCTGATATACGGAAGGCAGGAGGTGTCGCACGAATGGCAGACCCTGCGGTTATCTCAGAAATCATTGACGCGGTTACGATACCTGTGATGGCAAAATGTCGTATAGGGCATTTTGTAGAAGCGGAGATACTGGAAGCGCTGGGTGTAGACATGGTAGATGAATCAGAAGTTCTGACTCCGGTGGACACGCATCACGTGGATAAAAGAGGATTTACCGTGCCTTTCGTCTGCGGTGCACGGGAGTTAGGAGAAGCATTGCGGAGAATAGAGGAAGGAGCGGCGATGATAAGGACGAAAGGGGAAGCAGGAACTGGAGACGTGAAGGAAGCGGTTCGACATATGAAATTGATTATGGGAGATATACGATCACTCAAGGGGAAAAACGAAGAGGGGCTGAAAGACGTTGCAAAGGAGTTGAAAGTATCTTTTGAATTGGTACAAGAGACGGCGGAAATGCAGCGAGTCCCAGTAGTGAATTTCGCAGCAGGCGGGGTAGCAACACCTGCTGATGCCGCTCTTATGATGCGGCTTGGAGCAGACGGTGTTTTTGTAGGTTCTGGAGTATTCAAATCAGAAACGCCAGACAAAATGGCCACGGCAATTGTGGAAGCGGTGAACAATTATGATGATGCAAAGAAACTCGCAACGCTTTCTAAAGGGTTAGGGCTACCGATGAAAGGAATTGAAGTGAGTCTTCTGGCGGAAGAGGAGTTGTTACAGGTTCGGGGATGGTGAGGCCTGGGCTTAGCTTAAATACCGCACAAATTTTATTATCGCCAAATGAGATTGAGAGAGCCCGGTTAGTTACTTAGCCTTCGCTTCTTCTCACTGTTATTGGTACAACCCCTTTTTCGAATTCCGCCATAGCTATAGTTATAGGGTCTAGTTCGTCTGTCTCGATGAGCACGGGAGCACCCATGGCTATCTGCAGTGCTCGTGCACCTATAATGCGTGCTTCTTCATATTTCGTATATGCCTTTCTTTCTTCTGTCAAGAATATCAACCTTTCCTTTTTATTTATGTATTGTATGGTGAGAGAATGGGGTTGCTGAGATTTGAACTCAGGTCTCGGCGTCCCGAACGCCGAAGGATAGACCAAGCTACCCTACAACCCCTTCATCTTTATTTACCATTCACTCCTTTATTCATAGGGCGCTATCTCATCTATCAGCTCTGCATGCGCTAAAAGCATCCTCCGACAGCAATACCGCTTTATTTCCAACTCGTCCAGCACCTTCCCCGGATTTTCATGCTTTATTCGCTCTTTATACTCATCCCAGACGTCAGATATGACTTTCCCGCAGGTATAACATCTAACAGGGATCATTCGACTTCACCGATAAGACTTTTGTCTCTTCGCTCGTGCGCCTTTTGCACCAAACTTCTTCATCTCCTTCTTCCGCATGTCACTAACCAACAAGCTCCTATCATATTCCAGATATTTCTCTTTCAGCTCCTCATTCTCAGTCCATTCCACTAATCCACGCGCGATAGCAGTACGAGCTGCCTCTGCCTGTCCTATAAAGCCTCCACCATTCACCGTTACCTCCACATCAATGCTCTCAGTATCAATATCTGGGAACTGGGAAGCGACAAACAAAGGTTCTGCTAACTTTGCCTGTACCACTTCAGGCTCTATGATTTCCAACGGTCTCTTGTTTATTCGTACAACGCCTTTGCCCTCTTTTATCGTTACTCGTGCGACCGCGGTCTTCCGCTTTCCCACCTCATTCACGACTTTCTTTACCTTTGTTTTTGTGCCCATCCTAACTTTTCACTCACCTCCCCTACCGTTACGTATTTACGAGACAATCGTTCCGCAGAGGCGCTTTCCACTTTGCCACGCTCTGCCGACTCATATTCCTCTGGTATGCTAAGATAAACCTTCAATCGCGAAAACGCATCTCTTCCTTTTGCCTGCTTATAAGGCAGCATCCCCCGTATTGTTCTCTTCACAATTCTATCAGGCATTTTAGGGAAGAAAGGCCCTTGCTCTTTTGAGCCTCTATCCTTCTTTACTTTGTAATCTTTAAATGTTCTTTCTTTGGAACCACTTATAACCACGCGTTCAGCATTAACGATCACGATCTCCGTATCCTTTTCAGTCAGCAACTTCTTCGCTACTGCACTTGCCAATCGTCCCAGGATGAGACCTTCCCCATCTATTATTTCTATCCCCATTGCTCTTTTTCAATAACCCGTTGCTTCTAAAAAGATTTATTAAACGATTATCTTTACACCTGACCCTTTTGGGTTGGTTTCCATCAATTCCTCAATGCTCACGCACTTCCCGGACGAGCTGATCTTCTCATACGCTTTCTTGCTGAATCCCAACGCTGCAATGGTAACCGGCTTCTCGATCGCACCCGCACTCAGCACCTTACCCGGCACCACGATCGTATCATTTGCCGCGGAATATCTATTTATCTTGCTCAGATTCACCTCAGCGTAATGCCTTCGCGGCTTCTCTAATCGCTTCGCTATATCCCGCCATAGAGGCGCGCTGCGCTCCCTAGAAATCCGCTTTAAATCCGTTATTAACCGTTCAATCGTCGGATCTGTCTTCTTTCTTCTTCTCATCTTTTCGCTTTCGCTTTCACCTTCAGCCTTTCACAATTTGAAGATAACTCTTATAGAAGATTGACCAATAAAATGCTTCTTCGCGACACTATGGGTTGGCCACGCAGTATGGAGAAGTTACTCAGCAGGAGGTTTAAATGACAAAAGCTTTTGCGATACCGGGAATGAATCAGTTATGTATGTCTGCTTGAGTTATAGGCTCCGTTTTAAGTATGGCGTATGTGACTTTATATCTCTCGATGAAGTGAAGGAGGAAAGAGTAAACTGCCAATCGTAGAAGTAGATAAGGAATACAATATAGACTATTAAACGCAGAAGTAGCGTTAGCGTATTTACCTCTGTAACAACCGATTCAACGCATTGATAAAAGCCTCTACCGAAGCCATAACAATGTCATCCCGTGCACCTCGTGCCGTTACCACTCTATCACCTTTCTTTACACCCACGATTACCTCTGCAAGTGCATTCGAACCCCCGGTTATTGCCTCTATCCTGAAATCCTTGAGTTCTATGTCACCGCCTATTTCATCGCCTATTATCTCCTGAACCGCTTTTAGCGCTGCATCTACAGGACCCACACCCATCTGCGCACTTGTGCATTCCTTTCCTCGCACGACCGCTTTCAGCGATGCTGTGGGTATCACATTATTCCCGGTCATTACCGAGAGCTCTTTGAGCGTTACCACGCGCTCGTGCCGTGCCACTTCACCTGTTACAACTTCTGCTATGGTAAACAGGTCATCATCAGTGACCTTTTTACCACTTGCACTAAGCGCCTTTACCCGTTCGAGTATCTCATCAAGCTGTTCTTTCGGTGGTGTCACCCCTATCTCTGACAGTTTCTTCTCGATCGAGTGTCTTCCTGTATGCTTCCCAAGCACGATTCGTCTTCTATGCCCTACCATTTCCGGTGTCATTATCCCGGGCTCAAACGTCTCGCTCTTCTCTATCACTCCGTGTGCATGTATTCCAGATTCATGAGAGAACGCATTCTCACCAACAATAGGCTTGGTTATAGGGATTTGTACGCCGGCGAACCGCTCAATCAGCTTTGCCGTTTTGAACAGATATTCCGTCTTTATATTCGTTTTGAGCCTATATATCGAATTCAAGCTCATCACCGTCTCAACGAGGTCTGCATTTCCTGCTCGTTCCCCCAGCCCATTCACCGAGACCTGAACCTGCGAAGCACCTGCTTTCACTGCCGCCAAACTATTCGCTACTGCAAGACCGAAGTCATTATGACAATGTATGCTAATCGGAACGTTTACGGCATGATATATCTCATCTACAAGCGTGAAGATGGAAAACGGTTCACTCACGCCCACGGTATCAGGAACATTTAAAATGTCTGCACCTGCTTCTTCCGCAGTTTTGAATAAGTCAATCAGATATTCCAATCTTGTACGTGTCGCATCCATCGCAGAGAACATGCACAAAAACCCGTGTTCCTTGACGTACTTCGTCATCGCATATGCCTGCTCTTTCGCCGCCTCTTCGCTCATCTTTGTCGTATGTTCACGCTGAATCCTGGACGAGGGCACAAATATATGAATCAAATCAACTCCACAATCAATGCAAGCGTCAATATCCTGCGTTAAGACCCGCGCCAGTCCGCATATCTTTGCTGACAGCCCCTCATCACAGATAAGCTTCACTATCTCCTTCTCATCCTTTGAGGTGATCGGGGTCCCTGCCTCTATGATGTCCACACCCAGCTTGTCCAACTGCCGTGCAATCGTTCGTTTCTGCTCGTTCGTAAACGAAATGCCCGGAGTTTGCTCTCCATCTCTCAGCGTGGTATCAAAGACTTCTACTATCCTATTACCCGTATTATTACCGTGAATGTCCACTCCTTTCATCTTGTTATGCATCCTCCTTCACATTTGAAGGCAGAAATAAAAACTTAGATTATTAATTAAAGTAAATCCACACCTTATATTTCTATATAGGGTATGGTATAGTGGGGGAGAGTTAGAGAATATGGAAAAGAGAAGTGGGATAATAGGTTTTACGGGAACATTTAGAGAGAGCATAGGCGATATAAAAGAAGGTTCCAAGGTGGTGTTTACGGGTTCGGTAGCAGTGTGCACTCCATTTATCGAATTGCTCGCTTACACGGTGAGAGATAAAGGGTTTGATATGCTATACGTGCCGACCGCAAATGCGACAGAGGCAAGGAAGATAAAAGAGATAGCGAATATAGGGTACAGCGTTGTTGATGAAAAGGGCGATCCGAAAAACCCTGATGTGGTTGTAGTGCTTGGTGGATTGGCGATGCCAAAATTTGGATGCGCACCCGAGGATGTCATGCAGATGATCGAAGCTTTGTCAGGAGAGAAGAAACCTAAGATCATCGGCGTTAGCTTCATGAACATTTTTGAGCGTGCAGGTTGGGATAAGAAGCTAAATTTCGATACGCTGATGGATACCACCATGGAGGTTACAGTTAGATAGATAACGAATTGATAAGGTGTGTGAGATGCGCCGACCGGGATTTGGACCCGGGTTATAGGCTTTTTGCCCACCCTTCCTTTTCATTCTAAAAGTTCTTTCTTTCGTCAACGTTTCTTTCTTCGAAGAAAGAAAGGTTAGTTGGTTGGCAAGCCTATGTGATACCAGGCTACACTACCGGCGCATTTTTTCTTTTTCTATTCTGTTTTATTCTACACTATTCTATTATAAACTCTTCTCCATTATTCGGCGCTATTGCTTCGCACCCGAATTTATCTCTTGTCCACGTTGCGAATTCTTCCGTGTGGTCGCCATGAACCATAAATACAACTTCCGTGCCATTTCTGCAAAATTGTGATACTATCTTCTTCAATTCGGAATCGCCGGCGTGAGCAGAGAAGTCGTAGTACTCAACACCTGCATTCACCTTCACTATCTCTCCATCGGCCTCCACACATCCTTCCTCTACCAACATTCGCCCGTTTGTGCCCTCTATTTGATATCCCGTGAGCAGCACTTTGCTCTTTGGGTCTTCGTGTATCTTCTTCAGGTAATACAGCACAGGTCCACCGTTAAGCATTCCCGCAGTAGTGACAATTACGGAAGGTTCAGAAATGGCTTTCTTACGCCTCTTCGAGTTTACAAAATGCGCATCACCAAAAGCATTATTCAGCGCCTCCGCATCTTTTAAGGACGAAGGATGATTCTTAAAGATACTGAAAACGCTCAGACCCATACCATCCACATAAGGCGTAAGTCCATACGAATGCAGGATCATCACTACCTCCTGTGTCCTACCTACGGCAAAGCACGGCACAATAGCATTACCTCCGGAATTCAAAGTTTCTTTGATAGAGTCTATAAACTCACGCTCCAATTCCGCCCTATCCCTATGATCCCGGCCATAATAGGTGCTTTCTATAAACAAAATGTCAGATGCGGGGAAATCAGCGGGGGAAGCGCTTTCCATTAAGCGAGTCGGACCTGTTTTTATGTCCCCCGTGTAAAGCAGGCTCATATCCTCACTCTCTTTTCTTAGATGCACCAATGAACTACCCGGTATGTGCCCTGCATTATGCAATTCAAGCTCATAATCTAAACCGTTTAAGGTGAGTCGCTCGCCATAAGCTACTGTATGAGTATACTCATCCAATTTCATGATGTCTTCTTCCCCGAAAAAAACAAACCCCTGATCTTTCCCTACTTTTATCGTATCTCTTCCCAAAAGCATGGTCAAATCCTTTGTTACAGGAGTCATATACACTTCAGGCGGCTTAGCTTGGTTCATTAAGCTCGGAACCATGCCAGAATGGTCGAGATGCGCATGTGATAGAATCACGGAGTTTGGCGAGATACGTTCACTATGTAAAGGTATTTCAGGAGGGTCTGACGGCCTCATGCCATAATCAATGATAATCTTATCATCCACCAATACTGCAGAACGTCCTACCTCGTTACAACCACCGAGAAATTTTATTTTCATTTCTATTCAAAAAGTTATGACTGTTCTTCTCTACCTACCTACCTACCTACCTCATGCGGGAGGAAGATTTCGTTCAGTCTTAGTTATCTCCACCCTCCGTACGGGATATATCTTCTTCGTGACCTTATATATGTCCGACGATAGTTTCCCAAGTATTATTTCCTGCAGATAATTATTTAACTCCAAACTAACCGCTCTACTTCTGATTACATCTTCCATTAGCTTTCGTATCTGCCTTATCTGCGCTTCACTTGCTTTTTTTAGTGTAAAACAGGACGATTTTACACGTAGAATCTCTCCATCCTTTGTCACGACCCCGATATTCGAGTCTACCTTCGAACTCCTCTTCCGCGCTAAACTGCGGAGATAATCGCCATCCATTTTATGCCCTATGAATCGTGTATAAGCGTTAGTATGGTCTACATCATATATTTCAAGCAATAATTTCAAATTTGAATTCTTTATCAGCCTGCCGGTGAGTTCATCTACAGTCATCTCTACCCTTCTCCCCATTAACTTGGATGGATCGTCTGTTACCGTATCCCCCGCTTTTACATCACCAAACATCTTCGGTGCTAATACGGTGTACCATTCTTTCGCTTTCCACTTATCCTTCAATCTTTTCTTTGCCAGCTCTGCTCACGCTCCTTTTTTTCTTTCGTTTCGTATAAAGGAAATATTAACATAAAAGCCTTACTCATCTACTCTGCTGCGAAGGTAATTCAAAACGGCTTCAAATATCTTTTTCCCGTCACCGTATGCATCTCCTTTTGTTTTTTCTCTTTCTCTCTCCGTTATCCCGCTTTTAGCTCTTCTTGACCATTCAGAGTCCATGAAGACATAAAACGCTCTTTCTGGATGCGGCATTAATCCTAATATCGTCCCTTCAGGGTTACATATCCCAGCAATATTATAGAGGGATCCATTGGGATTCCACGGATATGATGCATAATTCCCCTCTGGATCAACATAGCGAAAGACTATCTGGTCATTTTCCTCCAGACGTTGTAAGTACTCCTCCCTCTTTTTCTCGTCAATGAAGAACTTCCCCTCTGCATGCGCGCATGGCATCTTCAGGATGCAACCTTTTTCTATTCCCCGTGTGAAGACACAGTTTCCATTGTTTTCGTGCTTTATAAGTGTTGGACGGCATTCAAAGCGAGCGGAATCGTTCGTTGTCAAGGCAGCCTGCTGCAACCCAATTTCGTCATGAGCACAAAATCCTAATCCTGGAAGCAAACCCATCTCAACTAACACCTGGAAGCCATTGCAGATCCCCAATATAGGCTTCCCGTTTTTCATAAAAGCCGCGATTTCTTCTCCTACCGCCCCGTTTATTCGCGCAGCCAGTATCGCACCCGCTCGTATATAATCGCCAGAAGAAAAGCCACCGGGTATCACTAACGCGTCGTAATCCTTTAAGTTCCTTCGTTCACGCTCTTTTACGGCTCCGATCAATTGCTTCAGGTGCACAATCTCCGCCGATGCACCCAGTCGCGTAAAAGAGAGAAACGTTTCGTATTCGCAATTCGTACCTTCTATTCTCAATATACATATTTTTGGCTTTAGATTCATATAACCATTAACACCCCGATTATCGTTTTACTATCCATTATCTCGCCCGTTTTTATCTTTGCTTGTACCTCATTTAACGCCATATATTGTATCGGCAGTTCGGCTTCAGCATCAGAAACTCTCTTCAGACCACTTGCTTTGAAGATGTGAATTATCTCGCTACTATAACCAGGAGAAGGATAATATGCGGTCAGGGTATCCCATTTTGAAGCTTGAAAACCGGTCTCCTCGATTAGTTCCCGCTTGGCGCATTCCTCAGGTGATTCGCCTTCTTCAAGGGTGCCTGCGGGTATCTCTAACGTTTTACGTCCAACTGCTGCTCTGTATTGCTCCACTAACAAGAG
Source organism: Methanosarcinales archaeon (assembly GCA_030611045.1). Taxonomy (GTDB): domain Archaea; phylum Halobacteriota; class Syntropharchaeia; order Alkanophagales; family Methanospirareceae; genus JACGMN01. Next base: position 16,966 of record JAUWQN010000013.1, on the reverse strand, counting down.
CTTTTCGTTCATCAACGGAACAATAGCTGCTGCACCGGGATGGACGAGGACTTCACGCATTTTGGTCATTCCATTGGGTAATGAAACGGTGTCGAGCCGTAACTGAACAACTTTTCCTTTGTACAGTTGCTTACTCTCGATTGTTAGCTCTTCAGTCATAGGAAGTCACCATACCCCATACTTAAGTACGTAGCATGCCTTGTATTATTAAGTTAAGGAGTTTGTAAAAGCTTTTCCATTTTTCTGGTAGTACCTTGCTTCTAAAATCAATCTGGCCGAAATCAAACAGTTTTATATCCTCTCGTGCCATATGTTACTGACAATGTAGGTCTTTGGGCTTGCGATTGAAGAGAGACAAATACAGTGACTGTGGCAACAAGTTTGATGCGATGGGTGAGAAAGTAGTCTGCCCGCTATGCCAGTCGGAAACCGTAGTGATGTAGAACCGAGTTTACAATATACTATAATAGAACATGATCATGATTCCGTTAGACAGCAACGAGATGCTGCTGGTGCGTGGAAACAGCGGTACCTTGGCAGTGGTTAAGGTAGGCAAACAAAGGCAGTTCTTCGTTGACACTCCTGAACGAGAGATTGTGTTGGCAATGGGACCTGAAGCGTTGCTTGTAGCTTCCGGGTTTGGCACTGACGAACAAATGGTGAATGGGTTACGGTGTGTGCTGTACATGATTAGAGAAGTGAACTCGCCACTGATTGTGCTGCCAAAGAACCATCCCGCATCCGCTCGTCTCAAAATAGTAGTATCTGTGGGCAAGAGGATCGTGTTGAGCTGTGATATAACACCTGGGACGCATCCAGAGCAGCATTTACTCTGTGGCATGACGGAATTTGATGGTGCGGAGATTCTTGGCGTTGAGGGCGGTGTGGAACTGAATGGGCTGGAATGGGCGACATACGATAAAAAAGACTTTATAACATTTTCTTTTACACAAAGATAATGTAGTGATAAAGAATTGAAGACTGGAGAAGGATATGACGACTGAAGCCGCAGTAAAATCCACGGAAAGGGAAGTTGTGGATTTTTCAAAAGCGAAGAGAATCGTAATAAAGGTTGGAACCAGCAACCTCACCGATAAGAACTACCGGCTTGAGCCACGGAAGGTTGAAAAACTCGCTACAGAGATAGTCGAATTAAAAAAACGTGGTAAAGAAGTCATTTTAGTGACCTCGGGTGCTATCGGTGCAGGTATTGGTAAACTTGACCTAAAACGAAGACCTCGAGACATCAAGGTATTACAAGCCACGGCTGCGGTCGGTCAGAACATTCTGATGAGCACGTATGATAGATATTTCGCCAATTATGACCAGATCATCGCTCAAGTCTTGTTAACACATGAGGCCTTCTTTAACAGACAGCGGTACCTTAACCTGCGAAATACCCTAGTCACCTTACTTAAGTCCGGTATAATCCCAATAATCAACGAGAACGACACGGTAGCCGTGGATGAAATAAAATTAGGAGATAACGATAATTTATCCGCGCTGGTAGCAAGCAATCTCGATGCAGATTTACTCATTATCCTGTCTGACGTTGATGGCTTGTTCACCTCGAACCCGAAACGGAGTAAGAAAGCAGAACTCATCTCGGTTGTGGATGAGATAACTCCGGAGATTGAGCGTATTGCAGAAACCGGCGGAAAAACCGGCGTGGGTGGTATGAAGACGAAAATTCAAGCCGCAAAGGTCACTATGAAAGCAGGCATTCCGCTTGTCATCGCGAACGGCAGTGAAGAGAATATCCTCATACGGATCATAGAGGGGGAACGTGTTGGAACGCTCTTCATGCCAAAAACAACGAGAAAGATGAACGGTAGAGAGCACTGGATTCTCTTTGCATCCTCGCCAAAGGGCAGGATTAAAGTGGATGATGGAGCAAAAACCGCTTTGATTAAAAATAGCAGTAGCTTGCTTCCTTCTGGGATCATCGGCGTTGAAAAGGAGTTCAGAAGTGGAGACACGGTAAGCATTGTAGACCCCAAGGGCGTTGAATTCGCAAAGGGCATCTCAAATTACTCAAGCAGTGATATCGAGAAGATAAAAGGCATGCAATCGAAAGACATAGAACACATTTTAGGGCGTAAAGATTACACTGAGGTCGTGTATAGAGGCAATCTGGTGTTCCTTTAAGTGCCATTTGTACGTAAAAACACTTCTTTAAAACTCATAGTAACCTATAAAGAATTACCATTCATATCTTTTATTATCTACCTAAAACCGGGTGGTTTTGCAGGAGGTTCTTAAAAATGGCTCTGAGCATAGATGTAGGCGCAAGCATAGCAGAAAAAGCGAAGATGGCGCGAGATGCCGCGCTTAAATTGGCCAACGCTACAACCGCAGAGAAGGATAACGCCTTGCTACGAATCGCGGATTCCATTGATAAGAATCGGACGGCGATACTGGCGGCTAATAACAAGGATATTGCCCTTGCTCGCAGCTTAGTAGAGGAAGGGAAGATGTCCAATGCCCTTCTCCATCGGTTAATATTAGACGATGCGAAGATAGACGAGATGATATTGAGTGTGAAGGATGTTGCAAAATTAGAAGATCCGGTTGGGAAAACACTGTCCGCAATCGAGTTGGATAAAGACTTAGAGCTCTTTCAGGTATCCTGCCCCATTGGTGTGATCGGTGCGATATTCGAATCGAGACCTGATGTGCTGGTTCAAATTTCCTCGCTCTGTCTGAAAACCGGCAATGCAGTGTTGCTAAAGGGCGGGTCGGAAGCTCGCAATTCAAATGAAGCGCTATTTGAGGTGGTGGCGAAGGCGTCATCCGAAAGCGATGGAATACCTGAAGGCTGGCTTCAATTACTTGAAACGCGAGAAGATGTCAGCGAGATGTTAAAATTGTATAGTTATATAGACCTCATCATACCGAGAGGTAGCGACCAATTTGTGCGATACATACAGGATAACTCCAGTATCATGGTTTTAGGGCATTCTGAGGGGATATGTCACGTTTATGTTGATCGGGATGCTGATGCGGATATGGCGCTGGACGTATGTTACGACGCCAAGGTGCAGTATCCTGCGGTTTGTAATGCTGCAGAGACGGTGCTTGTAGATTCCGCAATTGCACGCGATTTTCTGCCACAGATGGTCGAACGGTATCTGAAAGCAGGCGTTGAGGTACGAGCATGTCCAAAAACACTGGAACTCTTGGAAGGAAAGAAAGGGCTAAAGCCCGCATCAGAAGAGGATTGGCGTACTGAATATAATGACTTAATTATCTCCATCAAAGTGGTTGACGGCGTTGACGACGCCATCGAGCATATCAACCAGTACGGATCGGGGCATACCGATGCAATCATCACGGCAAATAAAAAAACCGCGCTTACGTTTATGCAGTTTGTTGATTCATCCTCAGTAATGCATAACGCATCAACACGGTTCAGCGATGGTTTTAGATATGGCAAGGGCGCTGAAGTAGGTATAAGCACGTATAAGGTGCATGCGAGGGGTCCTGTTGGATTGGAGGGATTGGTTATCTATAAATATCTCGTGGTTGGCAAGGGGCACACAGTAGCGTCCTATGTAGGCGCGGATGCGAAGGGATTCACGCATAAGAGATTGCAAAAACACTTTTTCTTTTAACAAAAAACCCTTTTGCTTCGCAGAAAACCTGTGCTTAATCTTTTCACAGCAATATTTTTTTATCTAATCATTCCATAAATTAGTTTCGGTGGTCATTTTTACAAACGATTATCCATTTCCCCGTAGCATGCCAATATCTCAAATATAATCCGTGCGGCGGTAATGCTTGTAATTCCATTAACGTTGTCTAATCGTGGATTTACCTCCACCACATCGCTTGCAACTACATTTCTTCTCTTTATTATCTCCTGTATCAAGGAAATCAGACTTTCAAGCGACATGCCGCACGGCTCTGGATGTTCTACACCGGGCGCTATACTGGGATCGAGTGCGTCAATATCAATGGAAAGATACGTTTTCTCTTTTCCTTTCCCTATTGCATCCAATAACCCTTCTACGCCTTTTTCTCTTAGCAACTCCGTATCGTAAATCCTTATTTGGTTTGGTGCAGCATACTCCCCCTCAGAAGAAGACCTGACGCATATCACAATTATATTTTCGAACCCTATCAGTTCCGCTATCCTCCGCGTTACGCACGCATTGGAAAATCTATTGTTTTTATACGAGTCTCTAAAATCAGCATGTGCATCTACGATTATCACTTTGGCGACCTCACCATGCTCAAAAAGGTATTTAACTATGGGATAGGAGATGGAATGGTCACCACCGATAAAAATTTTCTTTTTTTTGAGGTCAAAATCCTCAATTCGTTCTTGTCTTACGCCTTTGGTAAACTGCTCTAACGTTATATTACCGCGATCATAATACCGCAAATCTGACAATTCGAGTTTTCTGTGCCATAGAAACGTTTCAAGTCGCTGTGAAGCCTCTCTTATCGCCTTTGGTCCTTCTCTTGCGCCTTTCTTGAAGGCATTGCCGTCAAAAGGCACGCCCACCAATTCATACTCATACCATGCTTTTTCCTTATCTGCTTCTGATAACGAGCCTGAAAATTTCATAGGGCGCTATTAATTAACCTTTTTAAAAGAAGTGTTGTGATTGAAATAAAAGATTTATGGGCCCGATGCGATTCGAACGCATGACCTCCGCCATGTCAAGGCGACGTCATTCCAACTAGACCACGGGCCCCTATCTCTCTGACCTACCTGCTCTATTATCATTTTCACAGCGGTAACACTGATAACTAAGCGTAATCCGCTTCTTGTATTCTTTATATCTTATAGTATACAATACATACCATACGATATCGGTATTTTTAAAAAATAAAAAGGAAAGCCAAAGAAAAATGCGCGGTGGATTTAGAAAGGGAACAGGCTTGAATCCCAAGATATTAAGCCAGCAAATGAAGCAAATGGGCATAAGCATAGAAGAGATAAGCGATGTCGAGGAAGTGGTGATAAAAACCGCAGATGCTGAACTCGTTTTTGAGGATGCTGTCGTTACTGTTATGGACGCACCGGGATCGAAGATGTATCAAATAACCGGCACACCGGTAAAACGTCCCCGGACTGAATTTGAACTTGAGCCTGAGGTGAGTATATCTCAAGAGGATGTGGAAATAGTGATGGAAAAGGCAGGCTGCAGCGGGACAGAAGCGGAAGCTGCATTAACCGAGACAAAGGGTGATTTGGCTGAAGCGATATTCCGGCTCTCTGAATAAAGAATGGACTTAATTCGGCCGAAACGCATTGGGATTGTATGTAAGGGTAGGGACGAGGACGTATCAGTATTAGATAGGCTGATTGAATCCGTCGAGGAACGAGTTGAGGTTATACTCGACGAAGCAACAGCACATAAACTCCAAAAGCACGGTATGAATATAGAAGAGATGGATGTGGATCTTCTGATTTGCATTGGCGGCGATGGTACAATTCTAAGGACACTACACGCATTAAAAAGTCCCACACCGGTATTAGGAATAAACATGGGTGCGATCGGTTTTTTAGCAGAAGTGCAGCCAGAAAACAGCGTTTCTACACTCACGAGCTTATTAGAAGGGTTTGAAGTCGAGCGTAAAGAGCGGCTTTCTGCAGCGATAACCGGGGCAAAGGCGAAGATGCCTTATGCAATGAACGAAGTGGTCGTGATAACATCGAAACCCGGGAAGATGCTCCACTTCGCCATCTTTATTGACGGTGAGGAGTTAGAGCGGTTACGAGCAGACGGTGTTATTTTTGCAACTCCCACAGGAAGCACTGCGTATGCAATGAGTGCGGGCGGACCCATAGTAGATCCAAAAGTAGATGCAACCATAATCGTGCCTATTGCTCCGTTTAAACTTTCCGCACGGCCCACAGTCGTGGATATAAACAGTGAGATAAGTGTGGAACTCTTGGAGATGAAGGATGCTGAGTTGGTCATAGATGGGCAGTTTTACAGGGCGATAGGAAAAGAAGAAAGGATTAGCATTACGAGGGGCGAACCAGCTCTTTTTGTTAAAGTATGGGGGAAGCATTTTTTAAAACTCCGTGACAAATTACGGATTGAAGAAGAAAAATGAAAAAGTTGATATACATAAAACGTGAAGGTGTGTGTGAGGAGAGGAGGAATAAAAATGCAAAAAATATCAGCACTGAAGTTGAGTAATAAACGGGTTGTGGACTCGGAGGGTAGTGAAATAGGTACGTTGCACAATATAGTGGCAGAGGCAGGAACAGGTATGTTGAAAGAACTCGTGGTTAAACCTGCTGATGAGCTTGACAAAAGCAGGTTCAGAGAGGAGAACGGAGATATCTTTATACCGTTTGATGCAGTTAAAGCGATAAAGGACGTCATCGTAGTGGACAGTGAAAAGTTACGTGTACGGGCGTGACGGGATTTGAACCCGTGATTTGCAGCTTTCTCCCAATTTGATCGAACTTTTTCTAAAATAACGGGGCTCCGCCCCGTTGACCCCGCAAGCCCTGTAAGGGCTTATTGTTAGGAGGCTGCCGCCCTATCCTAACTAGGCCACACGCCCTGTTGTCAAAATTTTCATTCTGAGATAAAAAATAAAGATACGGGTATTTAAGAAAAGCTTTTTCTTTTCGAATGGTTTTGAGACTATATTGAAGGTTTTCAGCACTTCTTATAATAATATAATATGTCAACATTGCAAAAGAGCGTGGAAAAGGCAGCAGAGATAATAAAAGGACATAAATACGCACGGGTAATCTCGCATTATGACGCGGATGGAATAACCTCTGCGGGGATTATCTGTAATGCCCTGATTCGAAGCGGTATACAGTTCCATACAACTATTGTAGGCAAACTGGAACGCTCGTTTATTCAAGGCTTGGATGAGGATCTGATCATAATTTGCGATATGGGCACTGCGCAATCTGATCTGCTATCGGAGTGCCTCAAAGAGAAGGACGTGGTAATCATAGACCATCATGCACCCTCAACCTCAGTCCCAGTATCTCGTGCAGCTTTCGCAGTCCTTATAAATCCCTGCTGTGTCAGCGCGGAGGAGGCACGTAAGATGACCAATGAGCGTGGTAGCACAATTTGCGCGGCTGGGCTCTCTTATCTCGTGGCACGGTGCATGTCAGGCGACGCTAAAGGTAACATAGACCTTGCTGGACTTGCTATAGCAGGCACATTAGGCGATAAGCTGGAGTTCGATGCAGGAATAAACAAGATGATTTTGGATGAGGCGATACAAGAAGGTGTTATTTCCGTTAAAAAAGGGTTGAAGCTCGGCAATGGTAAAATTCGGGATTTGATTCTTTTCGCTACTGATCCCTATATCCCCCTTGCAGGTAAGGTAGAGTGGGTGGATGCGTTTTTGAATAAAGAGGGTATAGATGGCGATAGGAATTTAAGCGATTTGAATGAGGAAGAGGAAAGAAGATTGACCAGTGCGTTGTTATCACTATTACGAGAATCACAAGCCGATATCGGCGATGACGCTTTGATTGGAACCACGTACAATCTCCATTCTGAGGTGATAAGGGATGGACTGGATTTTATGAGAATGGTAGATGCGTGCGGGCGACTGGGCAAATCGGGGATTGGAATCGGACTGTGCCTGCGTGAGGAGAAACTGGTAGAAGAAGCAACCTCTTTATACGTAAACATTCAAAGCAAACTTGTTTCTGAGTTGAGTAGAATAGAAAGCGAGGAAGAGGCTATAAAGGAGCTGCAAAATATCTTCTATTTCTTCGTGCAGGAGAGTGGTGTAACGGGCGTTTTAGCCGGGGTAGTAGCGGAATATGTATGCACGGGTAAGCCAGTAATTGTGTTTAACAAAAAAGACCGGGGAGAAGAGGGAAAGAGGGCGGAAACGAGGATATCCGCGCGGTGTAATAAGAAACTGCTGTCAGTATCAGTGGGAATGGACCTCGCTAAGGCGCTGGAGAAAGCATCAGGAGAAGTAGGCGGTTTTGGTGGCGGGCATCCCGTTGCAGCGGGGGCGACCATTCCAGAAGGGTCTGAGAAGAAATTCATCGCAACTCTTGATACAATCATAGGTGAGCAGAAAGGAAAGATAAATCTGATTTAATTATCCGCTTATCAGAGGAGATGATAAGCCCTTCTATGCCGAGTTCATCTAAAAGTGCTTTTCCGCTTTCAGGGCCTATCACAAACACCGTTGTGCTGAGTGCATCTGCGTCAACGCAATTTTGTGTGAGTACCGTCACGCTTATGCATTCATCTGCGGAATAACCCGTCTTTGGGTCTATTATATGATGTACTCGCTTTTCTTCCTCGAAGAAATACCGCTCATAATCGCCTGACGTTGCCACAGATTCGTTATCAAGCTTTATTATCGGTATATACTCGCTCTTATTCCTCGGATTCTGTAATGCGACTTCCCAGGGCATACCGTTCTTATCTCCGACCGCTCTCATATCCCCGCCTATGTTCACAAGTGCATGTTTCATTCCAGCTTCAATCAATTTTTCACAAGCGCAATCTATCGCATACCCCTTCGCAATTCCACCAAGCGTGATGCTCATTCCTTCTTTATCAAACCTCGCCCTGCTTCTATCTTCATCTATAATAAGATGCTCATACCCTACAAGTGCTCTCACTTCCGCTATCTCTTCCGGCGTAGGCATCCTCCCCTCCACCTTCACCTTCACCATCCATAAATCCAACAAGGGATTGCAGGTGATGTCAAAAGAGCCGTTTGATATTTCAGAATAATATTCCGCCTTTTTGAGTACGTAAATCGTATCATGCGAAAGAGCCGTCCAGTTAGTGCCATTCCTGTTAAGAGAAGAGACTTCGCTGTTTTCATTATACCGCGACATCAACTCCTCTACCCTTTTTATCTCTTCAAAAGCGGCGTCCATCGCAAGATTCGCCCTTTTTGTATCTCTATCAATTATCGTTATCGTGGCATACGTGCCCATCATCTGCTCCGTTCTCTCGATCACTGGCGGACCCGCGTATTCAGTTATGCACACGAGCAATACGGCGGTTATAAGCGAGATGATGATTAACTCCGTTATCAGTTTTTTCATGGATAGCAATAAAAAAGAAAAAAAGTTTATTTAAAAACATTCAACAAGTGGTTTGATGTTGAAGTTCAATAGTTTTCGCGGTGGGATACATCCACCGGATTCAAAAATAACCGCAAGTAAAGCGATTGAAAAAGCTAAATTACCTGCCAGTGTAACTATTCTACTTCACCAGCATGTCGGAGCGCCTTGCAAGCCTCTGGTTAAAGAAGGTGATGGGGTAAAAGCAGGCCAGAAGATAGGAGATTCTGATTCTTTTGTCTCCGCTCCAGTTCATTCCAGCATCTCAGGTGTGGTGAAAGAGATCAGCACACAGCAATCGCCTATTGGCAGAGAGGTTCAGGGTATAATTATTGAATCCGATGGAAGGGATGAAAGTGCGAAAATGGAAGCTATTGACCCTGCAACTGCGTCAAAGCGTGAAATCTTGGCAAGGATAAGAGAAGCAGGAATAGTAGGTCTTGGAGGCGCGGCATTTCCTACATCTGTAAAACTAAGTCCACCAGAAGGGAAAAAGATAGATACGGTTATTTTAAATGGTTCGGAATGCGAACCGTACATAACCGCAGACCATCGTTTGATGCTCGAACAACCAGATAAGATCGTAAAGGGCATGAAAATCATCATGAACGTGCTCGACGTGGATAAAGGTTTCATAGGAATCGAGGACAATAAAAAAGATGCAATAAAAAGGATGAGAGAAGCGGTGGAAAGAGAAGGGGGTAAGAGGATAGAGATCATTTCGCTGAGGACGAAATATCCACAGGGGGAAGCAGGAAGTCTTATCAAGACGCTATTAAATCGAGAGACTCCTTCTGGTAGCCATTCTTACGATATAGGTGTGTTAGTTCAGAATGTAGCGACAGCAAAGGCGATACACGATGCAGTATATGAATGTATTCCACTTATAGAGCGGGTTGTAACGGTCACCGGAGATGTAAAAGAGCCTAAAAATCTGTTAACGAGAATTGGCACACCCTTTTATGATCTAATAGAAGAATGCGGGGGATCTAAAGGTGACGTGGGAAAGATCGTATGCGGCGGTTCGATGCTGGGCGTTGCGGAATTCGGAAACGTCCCGACAATTAAGAGCAGTAGTTGTATCCTCGTGCTTGATAGAGAAAAATCGAGGATCCCTGAGGAAAGGACTTGTGTAAGCTGTGGGATGTGTGTTTATGTCTGTCCAACCGGACTTATGGCAACGATTCTTGGAAAACTTGCACGCGAGAGAAGGTTTGAAGAGTGTATGGATTACCATATCCTTGACTGCATGGAATGCGGAAGCTGTGCCTATGTGTGCCCCTCAAAGATACCCCTTGTTCAGCTCATCAGGTATGGAAAAGAAGAGATAAAGAGGAGGGAGTGAGAGATAAAAATGCCTGAGTTAATTGTATCACCGTCCCCACACTTAAGAAACGATGTCTCAATTGAAAAGATTATGTATTCTGTGATTATTGCTCTTATTCCCACAACTGCATGCGGTGTATATTTCTTCGGAGTTCACGTCTTATATGTCATTATCACCTGCATCCTTTCTGCATTATTTACCGAGTATGTTGCATTGCGACTGATGGGTAGGAAATTTGTGATGGATGGGAGTGCAGTGATCACCGGTCTCTTGCTCGCTTTGTGCCTCCCGCCGGGGCTTCCACTATGGATGGCAGCAATCGGAGCCGCTTTTGCCATTGCTTTTGCCAAATGTGCATTTGGCGGTCTTGGGCATAACATATTCAATCCTGCACTGGTTGGGAGGGCGTTTTTGATGGCTTCGTGGCCCGTAGCGATGACCACATGGACTAAGCCTCTCACTTACGATGCGATTACCACCGCAACGCCACTCGGATTATGGAAGATGCAGAATATTGCTACTCCTCCTATAAACCTCGCACTTGGAAATGTTAGCGGGTGCATTGGAGAGACAAGCGCACTCGCAATTCTTATAGGTGGAGTATTCTTGATTGCAAAACGCTACATTGACTGGAGGATACCTCTTTCATACATAGGAACGGTTGGTATTTTGATGTTGATACTTGGACAAGACCCGCTATTTCATATTCTTGCAGGGGGCTTATTCCTCGGAGCTTTTTTCATGGCTACTGAGTATGTCACCACGCCAATAACGAGTAAAGGTCGTATTATATTTGGCGTGGGAGCAGGGGTAATCGTGGTGGTGATAAGATTGATTGGCGGGTATCCCGGGGGAGTATGCTTCTCGATACTTTTGATGAATGCGTTTACGCCTTTGATTGACCGGCATGTGAGACCACGGGTATACGGAGTGAAAAGGAAAAGTTTTTTTGTCTCTTCAGCTAATAGGTGAGATTGAGAAATGAGGGAAGAAATGAAACGGATAGTGGGAATCGCAATTCCATTGATAATTATATGTATCATATCTGGTGCGGCACTTACCGCCTCCCATGACCTGACAAAGGGAAGAATAGAGATGGTGGAGCAGGAAAAAATAAATGAATCGCTCTCGATTGTCTTCCCTGGTGCGAGCTTTACTGAAACGGATGATTATTATAGTGCAGCGATGGGTGGTGAGGAGATAGGATATGCTTTTATTGCCGAGGGAAAGGGGTATAGTGGCACCATTAAAACGATGGTGGGGTTGTATCCAAATGGCACAATCAGCCGTATTTATGTTATCAGCCAGTCAGAAACTCCGGGGCTTGGGACGAGGATAGCAGAACCTGATTTCACGAACCAGTTCAAAGGTAAGCGAATAGGGGATGTAAGATTAAGACAGGATGGAGGTGTTATAGATGCGATAACAGGCGCAACTATAAGTTCTCGTGCGATAACAGATACAGCTCGTGAAAGAGCGGAGGTGGTGATGAATGAAACAACTCGATGAACTTACAAAAGGAGTGTTTAAGTACAACCCGATATTTTATCTTGTGCTTGGGCTATGCCCCTTGCTCGCGGTGAGCACGCGGGTAGATAATGCGCTGGGGATGAGTTTGGGTGTCTTTTTTGTGCTTGTAAGCTCAAATGTTATCATCTCTCTTTTCAGGCATTGGATTCCTTCTCAGGTAAGGATCCCTTGTTTTATTGTGGTTATCGCATCTTTCGTTACTATCGTTGAGCTGTTTATGCATGGATATGCTCCTGAACTTCATGAACGTCTCGGAATATACCTCCCGCTGATAGTGGTGAACTGTATTATATTAGGAAGGGCGGAGGCTTTTGCATCCAAGAAACCGGTTTTTGATTCGTTCTTAGATGCAATCGGGATGAGTATCGGTTTCACGCTTGGGATAGTGGGCATTGCGCTGTGTAGAGAGGCCTTGAGCACGGGAAAGATTGCTATATTTGGTTATACAATCATTCCAACCTTTACACCATCTCCTTCCGTGATGATGCTCCTCCCACCCGGTGCTTTTCTCACGATTGGGGTCATCATGGCTTTGATCAACTATAGAAGTATAAGAAAGGAGGGGAGGTAGGAAAAGAGAGAATGGAAGACCTGCTCGTTATCGCCGTAGGAGCAATATTCGTGAATAACATTGTTCTGTACTGGTTCCTTGGATTATGTCCCTTCTTTGGTGTATCAAAAAAGACGAGCACTGCACTTGGAATGGGATCCGCGGTAATATTCGTGATGACCTGTGCATCTGCAATCACATGGCCTATCTATACATATCTCCTTATTCCATTCAACATAGAATTTATGAGAACAGTAACCTTTATACTCGTTATCGCAACCTTTGTGCAGCTAATCGAGATGGTGATGAGGAAATATCAACCACACTTATATAAGGCGTTAGGCATATATCTACCGCTTATCACTACTAATTGCGCGATTATGGGCGTTGCCTTACTCAATATAGAGGAGGGGTATTCCTTTATTGGAAGCGTGGTGGATGGCTTTGCATCGGGAATCGGGTTTACGCTTGCCTTGCTCTTGATGTCAGGAATAAGAGAGCGGCTTGAATTTGCTGATGTCCCGAGATCATTTCAGGATTTACCAATCGCTTTCATTTCTGCTGCACTGTTAGCACTCGCTTTTATGGCTTTTAGCGGGATGAGATTGTAATATTGTGATAAAAAGAATGATAGAAGCAGTAGTTGTAATAGGAGTTTTAGGGATTGTGTTTGGTGTTGGTTTAGCATGTGCATCAAGGAGGTTTGAGGTGCACGTAGATCCGCGAGTGGAAAAAATTACAGAGTTACTTCCGAGTGCCAATTGCGGTGCATGTGGATTTCCTGCATGCAGAGAATTAGCAGAAGCCGTGGTTGAAGACCATTATCTAATCAATAATTGTAAGGCATGTGATGAGGAATCATGGTTGGAAATTTGTGATATTCTTGGTATAGAGTTAGGGAAGCGGAAGCAAGAGATTGCACTCGTAGCTTGCAGTTCTGGATCCGTGGATAAATTTGAATACGAGGGCGTAAGGACTTGTGCAGCGGCATCTCTTATCATGGACGGGTTCAAGGCATGTAAATATGCGTGTTTGGGATTTGGTGATTGTGTACATGCATGCCCTTTTGGTGCACTTGAGAAGCGTGGTTCCCAGTTCTTCGTTGACTTTCGGAAGTGCATTGGATGTAGTGCATGTGTGGATGCGTGTCTAAGAGGGTTGATAAAGATAGTAGATAAGAATGCTAAAGTGTTTGTTAGGTGCAATTCACTTGATAAGGGTAAGATAGTAGCGCAGATATGTGAGACCGGGTGCACCGGCTGCAAGCAATGTGAGAAGGCGTGTGAAAAAGAGGCGATAAAAGTCGAAAATAACCTCGCAGTAATTGATTATGAGCTTTGCGACGGTTGTGGTTCGTGTATAGAAGCCTGCAAGTTCGGAACGATTGTACCTGTTTTCCCATCTGAAGATGCTGTCGTTAGCAATTCAGAGGCTAATGATTATGGTAAAAAGCGGAAAGAAGACGGACATGAACTGGCTAAGGGGGATAGGGGCAGGCTTTGATATCGCTATTACCGTTTCATTATGTGCGCTCATAGGTTACTATATCTGTGGAGGAAGGCTCAACGAGGTACCCCCCCTCAGTATTCTTGGTCTTGTAATAGGTGCGCTTTTCGGGTTAGTTGTAGGTATATACCGCATAATAAGAATGTTTGAGGGTGGCAAGAGATGAAGCGAAAGGAGAAGAAGGGTCTGCTATTCCTGCTAAAAAAAGTACTTGACGAGAAAGAGGATTACCGGGTAAGACTTTACATACTCGCATGGATTGCATCAATATGCGCGATGCTTGCTTTAGTTATAGGGGCGGTTATTTTCTTTATAAAAATCGCAGAGATGTTCCTTTGATGCCCTATCACTTTTTCCGCGGCCTTTAACTATGATAAACATATGAAAGAAAAAAACCGAAAGGTATTTAAGTGGATTATCGGAAACAGAGAATAGGCAATGTTAAGACCAGTTTCTATGAGCAGGATAGAGATAGCAGCGATGAAAGAGTTCAAGGATGAGGTAATCAAGAGGTTACATGAACTCGGGATCGTCCAAATCGTGGAATATAAGGGTTCGAGTGAGAGCGAAGAGATTTTGAAGAGCATGCCTGTTGACACGATTGTAAAGGATACATCAAAGCTGATAAGAGGGATGAGTGAGATAATAGAGGTTTACGATGATGTGAAGCCAGAGCCTTCAGAAGGTATATTCAAAAAATTTTTCAATCCTTCACTTCCGAATAGAATAGAAATAGGGAGTTTAAAGAATGCAAAAAAAGAGGAGATAATAAAAGATGCGGAGAATACCCTTCTGGAGGTTAAAGGCGAGATAGAGGAGACATTGGTGGCTTATAGAGAGCTGGAGATAGAAATAAACGAGTCGCAAGCCTCAAAAGAGCCTTTGAAAAAATTAAAAGAGCTTGATATAGTGTTGAAGTATGTAAAGGAAGGCTATTACGTCAGTGGCTTCCTGGGTGTGTGCCCGGAGGATGCGCTCGAAACTGTAATCTCAGACCTGGAGGAAGTAACTTCCGGGTTGTATTATTTCGAGAGTGTGAAAAGTGGTGAGAATGAATCTGCATGTGTTGTTGCCTGCTTTAATGAGAACGTAGAGGAAGTTCTAACGAGGTTGAGAAGGGATGGGTTTGAAAGAATAGAAGTGGAATTCGAGGGGAAACCGCTGGAAGAGATAGAGGAGATAGAGAAAAGGATAAAGGAGAAGGAGCTCGATAGGGAGAACGTAAAGCGGATATTAGCGGAGAGTGGCGAGAAGAGAGAGGATGATTTGGTCGCTTATAGGGGGCTATTGAGGATATTAAAGGAAAGAGGAGATATTCAGAGGAGTTTTGGCGAGACCGAGCAAGTGATTTTTTTACGTGGCTGGATTCCGGCGGAGAATGTGGATGAGGTTTCAAGAGAAGTTAATAAAATATCAAATGGTCTTTGTGCTATTAATGCAGCTTCGCCAGAGCCTGAAGAGGAAGAAGATGTTCCCGTTCTTTTGAAGAATCCTAAGTTTTTCAAGAGCTTTGAAATTCTTACGAAGCTATATGGAACACCAAAATACAACGGTATTGACCCCACGCTTCTACTCACACCTACTTTCATCTTCTTCTTCGCATTAATGCTGGCGGATGCGCTTTACGGGCTGATATGCGTGATTTTTGGGATTTTACTTCTACGGGGAATTGGAAGATACAACGAAATGATGAAAGATGCATCAATAGTACTCACTTCTGTTGGTGTTGCTACGTTCGTAATAGGAGCGTTGACAGGTGGATGGTTTGGGGACTTTGCAATTAAATATCTGCATATGGATGTGTTAAAGTCATTAATCATACTTGATCCGCTGGCGGATGTGAATATTTTCCTGTTGTTTGTGTTGCTTATAGGAGTTGTCCATCTTGATATCGGGATTATTACAAAGATAATATACGATATAAAAAGAGGGAGGCCAAAAGAGGCATTAAAAGGTAATTTATGGTTCATCATTGCACAAATTGGAATGACACCTTTCATAATGCGCTCTATGAATCCTGGTGGCGAGGGATCTTATGGCATATTACAGATAGCAGGCGTCCTTCTCCTCATCGTCTCCTTTATTTCACTCCTATGGAGTCACAAAGCGATGTTCTTCTTTGGTATAACAGGCGCTATTGGGGATGTATTATCTTATGCAAGACTTATGGCACTCAGCCTCTGCACTTTTGGTATAGCGATGGCGGTAAACATTTTAGCGGGACTTTGTAATATTGTGCTTGGTGTAATTGTATTTATATTTGGACATACCCTCAATTTTGCAATAAACGTGTTGGGGTCATTCGTTCACGGCATTCGTTTAGAGTATGTCGAATTTTTCACTAAATTTTATGAGGCAGGAGGGAATGAATTCCACCCTTTTAAAGAGCGAGAAAGCGTGGTATTTAAATAGGATAAAGAAATGAATGAAATAATAGGAGAGAGAAAATGATAAGTGAAGGTGTAGCTCTTGCGACTATAGGTGCAGGTATTGCGATGGGTGTATCAGCGATAGGAGCGGGTTTGGGAGTAGGAATCGCGGGCGCATCAGGGGCTGGAGTGGTCTCAGAAGACCCTAAAAAATTTGGGCCCGCTTTGGTTTACCAGGCGCTTCCACAAACGCAAGGCATATACGGGTTCCTGGCTGCGGTGTTAATCTTGCTCGGCGCAGGATTACTTGGAGGCGGTGCGGGCGTGGAGTTAACGCCGGAGATGGGCTGGTTATGCATAGGAGCAGGAATAGCCACGGGTCTGGGTGGTTTAACGGCTGTCGGGCAGGGAATCAGTGCTGCGGCTGCTATGGGTGCAGCAGCGAAGAGACCGGAAGTATTTGGGCAGGGTATGGTGGGCACCGTGATGGCAGAGACGTTTGCAGTCTTTTCACTACTTATCACCATCCTGATACTGGTAGGAGCAGGGCTACTATAAGTCACGGACTCTTTGCGATGCCCGGAGAAATAAAAGGTTGGAGGAGATTATGGTAGTAGCCAATTTTACCGCTCTACTGG
>JAUWQN010000080.1 GCA_030611045.1 Methanosarcinales archaeon | reverse complement strand
ACCTTAAACGCTTTCTCATCTATTTTCATTCATGAAGCATTTTATTCGTGACGCTTTAAACGCAGCATTGCAGAAACTCGTCTTCCCATGGCTCACTCCACACCCCACGAAGACTGGTGGAGAAGTAGGTTATTTCCAGGTGAATATTTCTAACACCGATTTGTACGGAATGTATAAGCGGAACCAGCTTGCGCATAACATCGTTTTTGACGTGGCCTATGATGTCCTTTCCGGAGGATTTGAGATAACAACCTTAGATGGTGAAGAGAACAAGCAGTTAAACGCACCAACGCAGGAACTCTATGCATCTACAATCCATCAACCGCTTCTTAAAGCTATTTTATATGCTCGGCTTTACGGTTCCGGCGGGATATTGCTTGGCTATCGCGACACCGGAGGTTTTGAGAAGGTTGCTAATACCCGTGATAAAATAGATTATTTATTTTCCATTCCTAACAAATGGATCCAGGAAAGGGTTGCGGAAAAAGATAATGCGGGCAATACGGTCATCCCTCCAAAACTCGCTAAATATGTGTTATCCAATCCAAGCGTTAACATAGATGCCTCGCGTATCGTGCATTTACAGCCGCTTTCGATAGAAGAGAATTTAGACGGCGAGTCCTGCCTTCATTCTATCTTTGACGTTCTTACCGTTTTGAAGAACATGGATTGGTCCACCGGCCAGGCAATGTTCAGGCATGGTGCGGGACTGACGACTATAGTTGCAGGCGAGGGCTCTAACCAGGCGCAGATAGACGCTATTGATGCAGCAACGGCTGAGATTAACGCTAAGACGGTTCTTGTTCTTCCGCCTGGCTGTAGCCGCGAAACTAACCGACCGGGCGCACTCGACCCTGAGAAGTATTATTATGTAGTTACTTCGCAAATCGCAGGCGGCGCCAATGTCCCTCTGTCTATTCTGCTTGGCACGCCGAAAGGCGCACTTGCAGCGTCCGCAAAAGACCGTAAAGATTATGCGGACTTCCTCGCCGGTATTCAGAATAACGTGCTTACCCCAACCCTTACGAAGATTTTAAAGAAATTCCAGGATTCCGGGCAATTACCGCGATTTACGCTTTTAGCCATCTTTGCGCTCCTCACCGGAATCGGTTTTATCGTTGCAGGTTATGGACTCTGGCTAATGAAGAAATGGGGTGTGCTACTTGCAATTATCCTTAGCTGCTTAAAGTTAATCCAGATAGCCCTTTATACGAGCTTAAGCGTCTACACTCCGGGCGGCATAATAATTTATGGTGGAATCATTCTGCTCACGGTACAAGAATGGCGAAAATCGAAATAACGCTTTGTTCGTAAGTTTAGTGCTTTGCAACTTCTTTTATCTGCAATCCGTTCTCTAAATCCCGCATTCTGATTAAAAGTTCAGTTTCACCCAAACCCATTTGCGACAAATAGAAAAGGTATTTATGTGTCCCCGGGCTGTTTGGAGAATATACCGAAGTATTTATATGCCACTTCGCTATTATTTCAATTATGTGTGCGAAGGAAGCAGTAATCAAAACGGACCTCGAACTTCTCCAACGACTCCTGTATAAACAAATGACGATATCGCAGATAGCACGAGAATTAGGGAAATCACTATCCTGGACCTCTGAGCGCGTAAGCCACCTTAGAAGAATGGGCTTGATAGATGTTGAGAAGCGGGGGTTATCCAAATTCGTAACAATCAGCGCGAATCCATTAGGAAAGAGTCTCTCTTTACTGATGACTGAAAGTTCACACCTCAATCTCAATAAAATTCTAACAGGATCAGGGTTATTAATCCTGCCTTTACTTCTTGAACCTGGATATAAACCAAAGGATATTTCTACAAAAGTATCCAGATCTTTAAGAACGGTAAAAGATGCACTTGTACGATGGAATAGTATGGGTGTAGTGATTTCAGACAAAAAAACAGGCACATATTCTCTTAATGCCCGACAAAAATATCTGATAGAATTTGTTAAGGCATACTCGGAATTTAGAAATAGAACCTTGTTGGAAGAGCTTATCCCAGAAGCAATTATGGTTTGGCAATGGCGTGATGAATTTTTATTTTCAATCCCCTACCAAATAGACAACCCTAAATTTATTGCCGCTGCCGCATCCCGTCTGGATGAGTTAGGATGTGAAATATTACATACTTCGCACTATTACTTTTATAGTCCAAAATTGGATGAGGTGAGTAAAGAAGAAGCTTTTGTTCAAGCGATAAAAATAGACTCTGAGAACCCACGTATTTTTCGGCTCTTAAGAGCCGCAATTAAAGATAATAGTATCAAAAATAGGATCATTCAATATTATGCTAAAAAGTACGATATTTAAGCAATAATAGATCAAAGAATGGAAGAGGGGATATATTGACTGAAAGAAAAGAATTCGAGAAATTACAACTATTTGACATTTTAGAACGGGTCTCGGAAAAATTAGAAAAAGAAATTCAGGGATACCTCATAGGTGGATTGGCAATGATTTCCTACGGAACTAAATTTGTCACCAAGGATGTTGATATCGTTTTTGATTCCCACAAAAATGCACCTGTATTTGTAAAAGCAATGAAGAATATTGGGTTCCGTGAAGCTAGAAATTTGACAACAGAGTATCTCAATTTAGAGGCACATCAGGTTTTAGAATCAGATGATGGCTCCAGATTTGACATATTCGTGAATACGGTCTGTAATTGTTTGGAATTAACGGAAGGCATGAAAAACCGTGCCCATGAGGTATTTGTGTCCGGTAATTTACAACTGTTTGCAATTGCCCCGGAAGACATTTTCCTTTTTAAAAGTGTTACAAATAGACCCGATGATTTAGCGGACATGGCCATAATAGCAGGTTATGGTCTCGATTGGAAGATAATAGAACAGGAACTTAGAAATCAACAGGATTATTGGAAATGGCTGCCACATTATTATCGTAGCTTGGAAGAACTCGAAGTAGAATATTCCATTATCGCACCGTCCAAAAAGAGGTTAGAAAAAGAAGCCGAAATAGCGATGGGCATAGGAGTAATATTGAATCGTTTAGAAGAGCACCCACTTTCTTTAGATGAGGTTGTAAAAATTCTTGATGCTGATGATTTAACGTTCTCTCTTGAAGTATTGAAGAGAATGAAGAGTTTAGGGCTTATAAAGGAAGATAGGGAGCTCTATCATCTGATTCAGGGTTAATTGTTATTACTGCCTTCAATTGTTAATTAAGTCACCCATTCCAACATCCCCCCACAAACAGCCCCAGAACAACCAAACTCGCTCCCGCTATCATTGGTATTGTCTTTGCGGCGTTAAAGAACAGTTTTACTCTTACAAAAGCGTTTCTCTGAAGGTCTAAAAATTAAGCTGCTCTATGTGGAGAACGAGAAAAAACCTGTTGGTTTTATTGAATACATACCCGGCGAGTATGCGTGGCGAGCGGTTGATGCCACGGGCTATATGTTCATACACTGCATATGGATTTCTCCGAACAAATACAAGGAACAAGGATACGGTTCACGTCTCGTTGAAGAATGCATAAAAGACGCAGAGAAGGGAGGGAAATATGGTGTTGCAGTGGTTACCAGTGAAGGGCCGTTCATGGCAGGCAAGGATCTTTTTGTGAAAAATGGATTTACGTCTGTGGCCAAGGCCAACCCTTTTGATTTGATGGCGAAACCCTTAAAAAAGGGATCGTTGCCACAATTCAAGGATTGGGAAAAGCAGCTCAGTAAATACAAGGGATTGCACGTCATCTATGCAAATCAATGCCCGTGGGTTGCCCGATCCATTAACGATCTACGCGAAATCGCAGCGAAAAAGGGGTTGGAATTACACACACGTAACGGAATTAAAAACTGCTCAAGACGCTCAGAATGCTCCGTCACTCTACGCTGTATTCAACTTGGTCTATAACGGAAACCTGCTCGTAGACCATTATGTCTCGAACACACGATTCCAGAATATCATCAAAAAAGAGCGGCAATAAATTTTCATGATCTAATAGATAAACGAGCAGCCCACGCGGGTTCTAGAAAACATACTGAAGTATTTATAAGCTAATTCGCTATTATTTCACTTTTCAGTAAGGAACGAATATGACCCTAAAAAAGCCGAAGACATTCTGGACTTGCATAGTTTTATTTGTCGTCGGTGCTGTGATTGCAGTAAATGCAATCGGGTTCGATTTCTCCGATTT
>JAUWQN010000009.1 GCA_030611045.1 Methanosarcinales archaeon | reverse complement strand
ATAACCCATTTGCAACTCTTTCCCGCTTCCGGAGCGTACCCGAAAGCTTGCTGAACAGGCGTTCTTTTATCATTCCTGCGGTGCTGTGGCGAATCTAAATCGGTATTGGCATCTTTGAGTTCAATCACCGCCCGTATGTCTTCTTGCTCGTTTGAGAAATATCCTAATGCCCCATCTGCTCGGTTGGTGGTAACTTTCATCTTTTGTTGGGGTATCATATTCCACGCTTCCGAACCTCCTATCACGCCCTGATAACCTAACACACTCACGAAAAAGTCATCCAAAAATTTCTGGTCAATGGACGTCTCTTTAATATTGTCCAATTTCCCGCTTTGAAGAAATTGAATCCATTTCGATATAATTTCCTGTTTTTCTTTTAGATTTGGTTCAGAAGAAGCTCCGATTCGGCTCAGGACTATGTTAAGCGTTTTTTGATTGAAAATATGTTTGTGATAGTTCATAAAATCCCCCCTTCATTCGGTTTTTTAAATCTATTACTATATTATGTTCTTGTAGGCTTCGCATTTTAAATATCTTTTTAACTCGATTAAAAGTGCAGACGCAAATAAAAGTGCAAAGCCGGAGAAAGCTATATCTTCTTATAAATGTAATTAGAAAACATGGGAGCTAAAAGCGTAGCATTTCCAACAGAGGCTCAGGCACTGAAGAAGGAGACATTGCCAGAAGAAAGGGAATACGAGCTGTTGGAATTTATGGATAACAATGACGGGCTGAGTATTTATCAGATCTCAAAAAAACTCGGATGGGATCAAAAGTTGGTGAGTTATTACGTGTCACGCTTGGAAAAGATGGGCCTGGTTAGGATGATAGAGGAAATAGAAAACAACGAGTTGCAAAAGAAAATTCACGTAAACAAGGAAGTAGGAATCAGAGATATGCTGAACATGGATGAAATTGATCCAAGGGTGTTAAAAGAGTTTAATCTTTAACAGGGAGCAGTATTTGCTGTTATTGGATTGTTCTAATTGCATACACAATTAAATAAAAAGGTGTAACACAGTAAAGAATTACAGAGGGAAAAACTCAAAATGTGCGAATCGAGTGTGTTCATAGAGAAAGAAGGAAATAGAGAATTACTGATGGAGGATGTAGTGCGTGTAGACATTGACGGTGAGGAGATAAAACTCACCGGGATATTAGGTGAGACACAATTAAAAAGACAGAAATGAAACTGGGCTATGTAACCGGAGGAGATAAAGCGATAAAGCATGAAGATAGCAGTTGCGGGAAAAGGCGGTGTGGGTAAAACCACCATTGCAGGTACGCTTGCTCGACTCTTGGCGCAGGATGGGCAGAACGTAATCGCGGTGGATGCAGATCCCGCAATGAACTTGAAATTTGTCCTGGGCATCGAAAAGAACCCTCCGCCTATATCCGAACTAAAGGATCTGATTTTTGAACGGACTGGTGCTCATACCGGGACTGGAGTCTACAAATTAAATCCAAAAGTGGATGATATAATCATGAAATATGGTGCAAAAGGACCTGATGGCGTGACGCTATTGGTAATGGGCACGATAGAGAAAGGCGGAACCGGGTGCACATGCCCCGAAAATGCGTTCCTGCGCGCGCTGTTGCGACACGTGTTATTCAAGGAAAACACGGTTATCATGGACATGGAAGCAGGGATAGAGCATTTAGGCCGAGGCACCGCAAAAGGGGTTGATATAATGCTTACCGTGGTGGAGCCCGGGATGAGGTCTGTAGAGACCGTAGGCAGAATAAAGAAGCTCGGCGAGGATATCGGAATAAACAATATAGTGGCAGTGATAAACAAAGTTACGGATTCCGAGATGGAAAAAAAGATCGAAACTAAGTTGGAGGAGATGAACATACCCTTACTCGGAGCTATTCCTTATGAGCAAGCATTGATAACGGCAGATATAGAGGCTAAAGCTCCGTTAGATGTAGGTGGAGAAGCGGTTGAGCATATAAAGGCGATTAAAGATAAAATTCTGTCTCTCTCGTTCCTAAGATTTTTTATCTGAGCTGTTCTGAGTGGTGTGGCTCCGAGGTGCTGCCTTCTTTGAAATCCCAACCTTCGATGTTCGTATCACTTTCGCACCCAGCATATAGCCTCTCTCAAGTTCTTCCAAAATCATATCCTCAGGAAGATCATCGTTAATAACCGTCATAGTAACTTCATGTTTATAAGGGTCGAACTTCTCTCCAACAGTATTGATCGGTTTTAACCCCTCTTTGCCAAGCACCGCCATTAAATCGTTATATGTCAACTCAATCCCTTTTACAAATGACATTATATCCTCACACTGCTTAGCCGATGCAAAACCTGCCTCAAGAGTATCAATAATTGGCAATAAGCGTTTTATTAACTCTTCAGTTGCGCACTGTTCATACATTTTCCTCTCACGAGCCACCATCTTTTTATAGTTCTCAAAGTCCGCTTGAAGGTATTTCAGTCGAGATAAATACTCATCTGCTAACGCCGTCTTCTCTTCTAATTCCGCCTGCAATCGCTCCAAATCAGTGCTTGTAGCCTCTACATTAGCCTCTTCACGTTCCTTTCCTTCGTTCTTTTGTGCATCCGGCACTTTCTTCTGAACTTCTGTCAAATTCGTTTCCTCCGGCTATGCCGCGTTTTTAGTATGCGTTCATTTGTTAAATATTTTTCGTATTCTCCTGCAAATCCACGCGCATTTCTTTTTGTCTACGGGTGGTTATGATAATCTCCAACGAAAAGGCGCTTCAGGTAAAGATAAGTTATATAAGTCCTTAGCTCAGTATTTAATAATTGGGTGGTAAAAATGGGGGTGTATGCAGTTCAGTTACCAAAACGAATTGTTTTTGGCGACGTTGTAGAGGAAAAAATTGGTGCTGAAGCGAAAGGATTGGGTGCGGAAAAAGCGTTCATTGTTACCGATGGCACAATTGAAAAAGCAGGCTTGCTCGAGAAGGTGGAAAGACCTTTGAAAGAGGTAGTGGAAGTAGACATCTTCGATAACGTGGCGTCGGAACCAACTTTAGAAGCTGCAGAAAAAGTTGCAATGGCTGCAAGAGCAGCGGGATATGACCTGGTGGTGGGTGTTGGAGGCGGAAGCGTGCTGGATATGGCAAAGGTTGCCGCTGCGTCAGCTTCTAACCCTGAGCAGGGTGCAAGCGATTTTTTTGGTGCGAACAAGATTGTGAACCCAAGCGTCCCGACGATTTTAATCCCGACAACGGCTGGAACGGGTGCGGAAGCTACTCCATTCGCACTCATCATTGTTGAGGATAAGAAAAAGGCAATAGCAAGTCCTTATAATCTCGCAGACGTTGTGTTAATTTCTCCATCGTTCACAGCCACGATGCCGCCAGAGGTGACCGCTTCCACAGGTGTGGACGCACTGAGTCATGCAATAGAAGCATTTATCTCACTTGGCGCAAACCCGCTGACCGATTCTTTTGCATTAGAAGCGATAAGGAAGATTGCAGACAATTTAGAAGAAGCATTTTCACATGGCGATAATCTCGATGCCCGTTTAAAGATGTCAATAGCAGCGATGCTGGCTGGTATGGCATTTGGAAATGCAGGTGTTATAGCAGGTCATGCAGCAGCTCATACATTCGGAGCAAGGTATAAAATTCCACATGGTATCGCTGCCGCACTTGCGTTGCCTTATATAATGGAATATAATGCGAAGGAACCTGCAGTTAAGGGATGGTTAGCAAAGGTGGCACGAGAGCTGGGTGAGGATGTATCCCGGTTGACGGATGAAGAAGCAGCTTCTAAAGCTATTGCTCGTGTTAAGAACCTATTGGAATCGTTAAAATTGCCAACACGGCTTGCTGATTTGGATGTGCCCGCGGGGGACTTGCCTGATTTGGCTGAAGCACTATTAAAGGAGAAGGGATACTTAGCACGGAACCCTCGTAAAATCGAGCAGAAAGATGCAATAAAGCTGTTTGAGCAGATGTGGTCGGGCGAATGAGAAAGAAAATAATCATCGTTACGGTATTAGTAGCAGCGATACTCGCAGGAGCATTTTTCGTATTATTCTTTTTACCTGGTGAGAAGTGGCATGCTCCATCAAACAAAATAGCCATTATTGAGGTTACTGGGGAGATAACTGAGAATCGTGGAGTAGGAACAAATCCGGGAGAATTTCGAGAACTTTTACTTCATGCTGAAGAAGATAGCAAGATAAAAGCAATCGTGCTAAGGATAAACAGTCCAGGAGGAGAAGCAGGGGCATCATGGGATATGTATAGCGCAGTAAAAAGGGTAAAGAAGCCTGTTGTTGCATCTATAGGCAATACCGGTGCTTCTGGGGCATATTTAGTTGCAGTTGCAGCAGATGAGATAGTAGCTACGCCTATGTCGATGGTTGGAAGTATAGGGGCTTCCTTAGAGTTTCCTTTTGACGTTCCAATAAATGCATCAGAAGAAGCGGAAGAACTATCTTCTATGCCCTCCGGCGAATTCAAAGATATGTTTGCAGATTACCGGTTAAATGAGAGTGAAAGAGGTTATTTGGAGGGACGGTTAGAAAACGTTCTCGAAGTGTTTTTGAACTGCATTACTGAGCACAGGAACATAAACGAGGAGAATATAACGAGAATAGCAAAAGGAGGCTGGTTTACCGGTGAAGAAAGCTTGCATCTTGGTCTCGTAGATAAAATAGGGAACTTGGACGATGCGATAGAGGCTGCAGCTAAACTTGCAAATATTTCTATGGAAGATACTAAGATTGTAGCTTTAAGACTCGAAGATTCAAAGGTAATAGAGAGCGGTTATGTGTCATTTGTTCCTCTTTTTCCATCATAAGCTTGCTCCGCCTTCTATCCCCCTGTTTCGCTTCGTTTTTATAGAATACTTATATAGCAGATATAATTAGTAGTAAAAGTGGGCTGTTAGATGGAGAACGAGAAGAGCAGGGAGGCTAAAAAAAAGGAAGAATACGCGGAAGGCATAATAAAGACCGCGGTACCATCTCTATTTGGTGTTCTCGCAGGTGTCATATCATTCTTCGTGCTAAATAACCCCAGTTCAGAAGATGGCTTGATCATTGCGATTCTCTTAGTCTTAGTGCAGAAATTCGTCTATCCGTTCTTACATATAAACATGGAGGGGGCAAAGGATTGGATTTACATCTCTTTCATGACCGTTTTCTGCTGGTTTGTCACATTCACGTTATTGTTAAATTAAAAATCTACATGTGACTCCAGCGCGATATGCGTGACTGCAATAGCGAGGGCATCGGTGACATCGTCAGGCTTTGGTACTTCCTCTAACTGAAGCAATTCCGTTACCTTGCTCGCCACTTCACTCTTCGTTGCCCGTCCATATCCGGTCATAAAACTTTTCACCTCTGAGGTGTTATATTCGTATATGGTAACTCCAGCGATAGCAGCCGCTAAGAGACAAACGCCACGTGCCTGCCCAACGCTTAATGCGGTTTTCACATTGGTGTTGAAGAAAATTTTCTCGATTGCCATATCATCCGGCGTAGTATCTGCTATCAGCTCAAGCAAATCGTTATATATCTTCTTCAATCTATCGCCGGTTGATTGCTCCGTGGTTGTTTTTATGTACCCACAATCAACGGATTTTAATCTGCCGTTATTGAACTCAACAACGCCCCATCCAGTTCTTGCAGTTCCCGGGTCTATTCCAATTACACGCATAACTAATAAATAGAGAAGAAGTAACATATTAATGGAGCAGAGAAGAAAGAGAAAAGGAGAGAAGTGAATGGAAAAAGAAAAAGGAATCGTAGTGCCAGGAGATTTCTTAGGTACTTCAGAGGAATTCACGCCGGGAGAGGGTGTGTATGATGAAAAAGGGAATATATGTGCTTCGCTTATTGGGGGAGTTAGCATAAGTGATAAGAGGGTTATAGAAGTCCAGCCAAAGGTGGAGACCCCGCCAACGCTTAAAGAGGGAGATGTGGTTGTATGCAGAATAGAGGACTTACGGGATACTGTTGCCATCGTGAGTATAGCATGCCTGAAAGGGCATGAAGAGCGAGAGATTGCGGCATCCACGCAGGGGGTTATTCATATATCTAACGTGAGGAACGGGTATGTGAATGATTTGCAGCGCGAGTTTGGCTATCTTGATTTGGTAAAGGCGAAAGTGATAGACGTGGCGGCTTTAAGACTCAGCACGGAAGGGAAAGATTTAGGCGTGATAAAAGCGATATGTGCGAAGTGCAAAAGTAATCTGAAGAGAAAAGGGAATACGCTGGCGTGTGAGAGCTGCAAGCGGGTAGAAGTAAGGAATATATCTGAAGATTATGGTAAGGGATTATTGTAACCTTTTATACTTTATACCGAGAAAAGGGCGGTGATGTATGTAAGCATGGAGACTGAAACTGAAGAATATGGGGATGAAACTAAGAAGGTAAGAATATTAGAGGCAAAGGAAAACGTGGTGAGAATAGAGATAGAAGGAGAGGATCATACCCTTTTAGCGCCGCTAACTTCCAAACTACTCGAGAATGAACAGGTGGATATCGCAACCTACAGCATTCAACATACATTGAGAAGCAACCCCGTTTTGTATGTGAAGATGAAGGAGGGGGATCCCTTAGAGGCGATAAAGTCCGCGGTTGCTTCTCTTGCATCAGAATTTGAGGAGTTTGGAAAGAAGTACAAAGCGGCAATAGTCTAGCGGTAGGACCTGGGCTTCCCAAGCCTATAACCCGGGTTCGAGCCCCGGTTGCCGCATCAAACTTTACAAAAGTTTGATCGAAAACGCTCCACATAAAACTTTCTTTTAAAAGAAAGTTTTAACGAAGAAAAAGTGGTTTGGAGAAAGAAAAACACCCTTCAAGATTTTAATTATATGATCAAACTGAATACGGGATAGGAATGAGACTATGAGATATGGATCAAATAAAGAAGTATGAATTCAGGAAAGTATTGGAAGAACTGAGGAAAAAGAGTGGAAGAGGCACAGAACTTGTGTCAGTTTATATTCCGCCTGATAAGCAAATATCAGATGTTACGTCTCATCTCCGTGATGAACACGGACAAGCAATGAACATAAAGAGTAAAATTACTCGTACTAACGTTCAAAGCTCTCTGGAATCTCTTTTATCCAAGCTGAGGTATGTGAGTGTGGGAGAAAATGGTCTGGTGATATTCTGTGGTGCTGTAGATAAGGGTGGATACAAGACGGATATCGAAACTTCCATTGTGGAGCCACCGGCAAAAATATATTCTTATATCTATCACTGTGATTCGAGCTTCTTCCTCGAGCCGCTGGAAGAACTCGTGGAGGAGAAGGATAAATATGGCTTGCTCGTGCTTGACAAACGAGAAGCAACGATTGGTATCTTAAGCGGAAAGGTTGTGGAATCGGTGAAACACCTCACCTCTTCAGTTCCGGGCAAGATAAGAAAAGGAGGACAGTCCGCACAGCGGTTTCAAAGACTGCGAGAGATCGCAACCGATGATTTTTATAAGCGGATAGGCAAACACGCATCACAAATTTTCCTTCAAATCAAAGACCTCAGGGGCATTATAATCGGTGGTCCAAGTCCAACGAAGGATGATTTTATGAAGGGGTCTTACTTGCATTATGAGCTGCAAAATAAGATGCTCGGTGAGTTTGATGTCGCGTATACTGATGAATCAGGCCTTTATGAGCTCGTTGACGCCGCAGAGGATGCTTTAGAAGGACTGGATTTGATGAGGGAGAAGAAGCTCATGGCACGATTCATGGAACTCATCGCAAGTAACGAGACAATGGTGGCGTACGGTGAGAAAGAAGTGAAAGGGAAATTGGAAATAGGTGCGGTGGACACGCTTTTAGTCTCGGAAGAACTCGACGCTGAGTTCGTGCACGAATTAGTAGAAAAGGCGGAGATGACCGGCTCTAACATGGAATTCATCTCAGCAGAATTTGAAGAAGGCGCACAGTTAAAGCGTGCATTTGGCGGTGTTGCTGCGATATTGCGATATAGAACAACGGGATATAATACCCAATAGCGGTAAGCAGGTCTAAATTCCCGGCACTCAGTTCTCAATAAATAAATCGAATATGGTTCAGACGGAGAGAGGGTTTAGGATTTATAAATCTGCAGGAATATTACGTAATTGCAGGACAGGCAACGAGAGGATAAAAGTAGATATGAGCGAGCATGATGCGGGTAATATACTATTGATAGGAACCGGGCACGTTTTAGAGAAGAGCGTGAAGGAAGTAGAAGCGGTAATAGAGCGAGAAAAGCCTGATGTCGTCGCTGTTGAATTGTGTGAAGCGAGATACAATGCATTGAAAGGTGAAATGAGAGAAGTTTCTCCCAAAGAAATGCTCAGCTCTGGCAATCCTTTTATGATACTCACTCACTGGCTGCTTGCATACGTGCAGCGTAAACTGGGCGCAGAGTTGGGTATTGAACCCGGAGCAGATATGCTGGCGGCGATAAATAAGGCAGAGGAGCAGGGTTGTAAGATTGCGTTGATTGACCGCCCTATAGAAATAACGATGCAGCGATTCTGGAAGAAGATGCGGTTTTGGGAGAAGCTCAAGATGCTTTTTTCTATCATCTTCTCGATTGTCACTATAGGACGCGGTGGAACGTTTAAAGCGGGTGGCGAGGGAGAAAACGAGAAAGGGAATAAGAAGATCATGACTGGCATTATGGGCATGAATAATGAGATAGAGCTTGATAGACTGACGGATGACGATGTAGTTACGCAGTTGATGAAAGAACTAAGGGAGTTTTCACCGGGTGCAGCAACAGCACTGTTAGATGAACGAGATGCGTATATTGCAAGAAGTTTGCTCGAAATCCAAACTCAAACGTTCAAAAGCGTTACGCAAGCTTCCGCCTATCAAACTTTAGAAAAGTTTGATCAAAATGCTACGCAACATACTTTAGAGACCTGGGATCAAACGGCTCCCCGCGAAAAAGGAAAAATAGTTGCGGTAGTTGGTGCGGGACATGTGACGGGGATAAAGAAATTTCTCAGTCAGCCAGAGCTGCTACCCACGAAGGAGGAGTTATGCACGCTTCCTAAAAAACGGGTTAATATATCAATAAGGAAATTGCTGGGGATTGGGATCGGTGCGGCTTTCCTGATCGTCCTTTTAGCGTTCATCTTCACGGACATATCTTTTCATGTTCTTCTTCGAGCGTTTTTGTGGTGGTTCATAATAAACGGCGTTTTGTCTGCGGCTGGTGTGGTGATCGCACGTGGGCATCCGCTTTCTGCAGTTACCGCTTTTTGCGTGGCATGGCTTACGTCTTTGAACCCATTTTTAGCGGCGGGCTGGTTTGCAGGCCTGGCAGAGGCTCATTTCCGAAAGCCGTCAATGGAAGATGCAAAGAATATGCTGAATGTGGACTCGGTACGAGAGTTGATGAGCAACAGACTATTTAAAGTCATTCTTGTCGCGGCACTGGCAAATATAGGGAGCATTGCAGGCACGTTCATCGGGCTTTATGTTGTGGGGCAGGTAATCGGTATAAATATACAGGATATATGGCTCGGGTTGAAGACACTTTTTCTTTAAAACTTTGATTAACAGCGAACCGTTTTGAAAACCCTGTGAAATCGGAAGTGTTAAATGTACCACTATACATAAATCTTACGTGTGAGGGAACTATGAGGGCTTGGAGAAGGAACTGGCAGAATGGAAAACGAGATTAGAAGACATTTTGATGAAATGGCAAAGAAGATGGTCATCTGGCCTGCGTATTTAACAGCGGGGAAGACGAAGAGTGAAGGAAGAATCGTTGCGAGAAAGTATGCGGTAAAATCGCCAAAGGCCGAGGAGATAGAAAGGGTTGCGCGGACGCTCAATCTGGAGCCCGAGGTGGAGAAAGAAAAAGCATATCCGAAGACGCACTGGGAGAAAAGTGGGAGGGTGTTAGTGACGAAACGAGGGCGAAAAGCGGAGATGGTACGTGAGATTGCGAATGGGATAAAAGAGCTGCGCGAGAAATCTAAGACTAAGAGCGGAGGGCGCTGAAAGTAACAATGTTTGATTTTCACACACATTCACTTTTTAGTGATGGCGAGCTCATCCCAAGCGAATTGGTAAGGAGAGCGGTATTTAATGGTTACAGAGCGATTGCAATAACCGATCATGTGGACTTCACGAACGTGGAGCACGTGCTGGGTAGTTTAAAGAACCTGGAGCTTCGGGGCAAACCAAACAGCGATATAACTGTGATAATAGGCGTTGAAATATCGCATGTTCCACCGGAGAAGATAGGGAAACTGGTATTAAAGGCAGAGGATCTGGGTGCGGAACTGGTGGTGGTGCATGGCGAGACGATAGTGGAGCCTGTTGAGAGCGGCACAAACAGAGCAGCCGTGAGCAATCCCTCGGTGGACCTGCTCGCACATCCAGGACTTATCAGTGAAGAGGACGCTGAACTGGCGAAGGAAAATGGCGTTTATCTTGAGATTACGTCAAGGAAGGGGCATTGCCTGACAAACGGGCATGTATCGAGAGTTGCGCGAAAAGTAGGAGCGAAATTATTGCTCAATTCTGATTTGCATTCACCGGATGATTTTCTAACGAAAGAACTCGGTGCAAAAATCCTTGCCGGTGCAGGATTAGATCACGACGAAGTGACAAATGTGATGGAAGAGAATCCAAGGGAATTGTTGAAGAAGGTAGTGCGGTGATTAATATGTTTTCGTCTCAGGAAGCGGTTATAGAGAAAGAGAAGCGGTACATAATGCAAACGTACAAGCGACAGCGAATAGTAATAAAAGAGGGCAAAGGCGCGATAGTAACGGACTTTTTTGGGAACGAGTATATTGATTGCGTTGGTGGCATTGCAGTGAATGTGCTTGGGTACTGCCATCCGGTGGTAGTG
Source organism: Methanosarcinales archaeon (assembly GCA_030611045.1). GTDB lineage: Archaea > Halobacteriota > Syntropharchaeia > Alkanophagales > Methanospirareceae > JACGMN01. The sequence goes on along the minus strand of JAUWQN010000009.1, from coordinate 25,523 downwards.
GCTGCGCTAAAGAAGCAAGCTGAGAAGCTCATGCACGTCTCGAATTTGTATTATACCGAGCCGCAGGTAAAACTCGCGGAGAAGCTCTCTGAGATAACTGGCATGGCTAAGACGTTTTTCTGTAATTCGGGCGCGGAAAGCATAGAAGCAGCATTGAAATTGGCATGTAAAATGACCGGTAAGCATAATTTTATAGCTGCGGAAGGCAGTTTTCACGGCAGAACACTTGGCTCATTGAGTGTAACGTTTGAACCGAAATTCCGGAGCGCATTTGAATCTTTACTGTTGAAGAGCGTGAAATTCGTGCGATACAACGATGCAGAAGCAATTAGAAAGGCGATAGATGATGACACTGCGGCAGTTATCTTAGAGCCTGTTCAGGGAGAAACTGGTGTAATAGTCCCATCAGCAGGCTACTTGAAAGAGGTACGGGAGATATGCACTGAAAAAAATGTTCTGCTGATTTTGGATGAGATCCAGACGGGGTTTGGTCGTACCGGGAGATGGTTTGGTAAGGAGCATGAAGGCGTAGAGCCGGATATAATGACCGTGGCAAAGGCACTTGGTGCTGGTTTCCCTATTGGTGCAATGCTTGCAAAAGAGGGAATAGAATTTGAAGCCAGTGAACATGCATCAACTTTTGGCGGTAATCCACTGGCGTGTGCTGCTGCATTAGCGTCTATAACTGTGATAGAGGACGAAAAGTTGGTGGAACGGTCCCGAGAGCTTGGTGAATATTTCATGAAAAGTGCTCACGATACCGGGATCAATTCAAAGCCAATAGTGAAAGAGATAAGGGGAATAGGGCTGATGATAGGAATAGAATTAACGAAGCCCTGTGGTGAAATAGTGGAGAAGACGCTTGAAAGAGGATGTTTGATAAATTGCACTGCGGGTAACGTGATAAGGTTAGTGCCGCCGCTGGTTATAAGTAAAGAGCAAGTAGATAGAGTGATCTCAGTCTTGAGTGAGGTTATCCGATAAATAGATTTGGAACGAAAAAACTATTCTTGGCGCTTGCTTTACACTTTTTCTTTTTCAAACTTTAGGAAAGTTGGACCAAAAATGCTTCGCGGCTTCGCGGAAAAAAGAAAAGTTGAGCAGGGTTTTCGGGGTCGTGGGGCGGAACCTTACACCGGGCAGAACTCAGGTCATGATCGCACAGAAGTTTGAGCAGATACTGAGAACATAACTTTTGAGGTTTGAACGTGACGTGAAAAAGAGCGAAGAAAAGTTTTTTGAGGTGCGAAGATAAAGGTAGTCTAGTGTCTCAACAAGTTAGTTTTTAGACAAATATAAATACTGTGAGTTTACCCTATATTAGCAGTCCAGTTGAGCGGGGAAAAGGCAGTAAGTAACGGTAAGCATACCAGGCGGTTTCCACAATTTTTGTGAGCATAATAACCAAGGAGGTTATAGAACATACAAGATGAGTGGTATAGAGATCATACTAAGCACAGTGGTAATGAGAACAACCGAGGCGACTAACGAAGCGTCTCTGTTGTATTTAGCGGCTAATATCATTGCCATCACCGCAGATGGCATTGCTGCCTGAAGCACTATGATGTCTTTTACTAATCCGTCTATGGACAGGAGATTAATTATCGCAAGGGCAACCAAAACTCCGCCACCAATCCTGAATACAGAGGCGAGAATTGCTATTTTCACTGCGCTTATCTTTATCTCCGTCAGTTTATAGCCGAGCACGAGCAATGCTAAGGGGATGGTGATCATCCCGATCAGTTCAATTGGTGTGAATACCAAATCGGGAACGGGAATTTGTAAGAGATTGACTGCCAAGCCAATTACCACCGCGTAGAGTAACGGAACTTTGAATGCTTCTTGCAGCTCGTTTTTGTGATGCACGATATAGATGCCGAGGCTGAAGATAACTAAAGAATTCATCATATCATAAACAACCGCTCGTGACAAGCCGTCCATGCCAAAAGCGAATAATGCAACTGGATAGCCTAAATAACTCGTATTGCCAAAGACCATTGGTAAATACAATCCTTTTCTGTCTGAATTGGTTAGTTTAAAGATGAGATAAGTGGCAAGGGCCATGATGAGGATGATTGCTAATGCTGCGCCGGCTATTGTGGTAAAATCTGTTAGGTTGATATCACTTCGTGCGATAGACGCGAAGATTAAGCACGGGCCTGCGATATAGACGATTAGATTAACGAAGGCTTGAATATCTATTTTTTTGTATTTGCCGATCGCATACCCGACTAAAATGATTGAGAATATGGGGATTACGGTTTGTACGAGTGATTGATGCATAGAGAAGAAGAATGCGAAGCGAGCTTAAAAAGTTGTTGCTACACTTTTTCTTTTACAAACCTTTTAGAAAAAGGGGCAATCCAAATCACACCTTTTAAAAAGGTGTGTGCCAAAAATTAGCAGTCTTTAGCTTTTTTGGGTTAGGAGGGTTGGTAAGTCAAACCTTTAAAAAAGGTTTAATCCAACTTTCTTTGTGAAAGAAAGTTGGATGGTAAAGCTTTCGAGTTCCTCACTTTTAAATCTGTGCCATGCATAAATAATATATCCTTTGCCTCTAATATTAAAAAGAGGGTGTTGTCAAATGCGAATCTCCGAACTTCCTGAGATAGGCACGAAGTATGAGATAGAAAGTCCAAAAGGCGATAAAGTAGCGGTCATATTTTTGACGAGTGGTGAGATAGAACTCTACGTATTAGAAGCTGGTGCTGATAAGCCTTCGGTTACAAGGCTGACCTCGGAAGAAGCCCGACGTGTCGGAAGCGTTCTCACCGGAGCGATGCTCACAATAGAGCGTGAGGACGTTGAAGTCTCGTTTTCCGAAATCGCGGACCTCAGAATAAATATCCACATATGTCCAATAACAGAGGATATGGAGGGAAAGAGCATCGAGGATTTGGGAATCCGGAAGAGGACGGGCGTCACGATAGTAGCACTGTCGAGAAAGGGACAGAGCATCATCAGCCCGCCACCGGAAACGGTCTTCGAAGAGGGAGACCTGATAGTGGCGATAGGTGAGCGTGAGCAAATAAATGCATGTCAGAGACTGATTCTGGGACGAGGTTAAATGACCTTTCTGGTGGATTTGGGCATTATAACAGTCTCCTGCTTAGCCCTTGGACTGGCATCGAAATATCTGAGGCAAGCCGCGATCCCTGCATACATAATTGCAGGAATAATCCTCGGAAAGAGTGGCTTTGACTTAATATCCTCATACGAGTTCGTCGAGTGGCTGGGTAAAATCGGTATAATTCTCCTGATGTTCTACATAGGGCATGAGTTCAACTTCAAAGGCATAAAAGAGCCAGGAAGATTCTTCGCGGGTTACACGGACTTCTTCGTGAATTTTATTGCAGGATTTTTGCTGGGGCTCCTCATTGGCTTGAGCCTACTAGAGGCATTCATATTAGCATCCGCAGTTTATATCAGCAGTTCTGCAATAGTCATATCCTCGCTGATAGAGAACAAGAGACTGATCTACCCGGAAGCAGAGACCGTCGTGTGGCTGATGGTATTCGAGGACATAATACTGGCGATTCTGCTCGTGGTGCTAACGTCCATTATGTCTGGCAGCCTCGCCATGATTCCCGTGTCCTTAGCAACGACTTTGCTGCTCATCGTATTCATCTTGGTTCTCATCAGAAGGCTAAGCAACTTCATCTCGCCCCTGTTCGAGCGTGACGATGAAATACCCATACTGCTTATTTTCGCACTCATATTCGGATTTTCAGCAATTGCACATCTCCTGAATGTTTCTGAGGTAATTGTTGCATTTTTCCTTGGCTCTGCACTCTCTGGAGTCAAGTCCTTCAAGAAGCCCTTCGGAGCCATCATCTCATTTAAGAACTTATTCCTAACCCTCTTCTTCTTCTCTTTCGGAATGGTGTTCCAGTTCCAATTTGCAACATTGTCCTCGGCAGATTTTGTCCTCGCACTCCTTGCACTCATAACCCTCTCCATCTTAGGAAAGTTCGCCAGTGGCGCACTTATTGGGAAAAGACTGTACAACTCGCTTGAAGCCGGGTTGAAAATCGGCGCATACACGACGCCGAGGGGCGAGTTTTCAATTGTGCTGCTGGCTGTTGCAATCGGAATGGGAACGAGCATTTCTGAGCTATTAATTTCGCTCGTCATTGCTTACGTAATCATTCTTTCGATCATCGGCTCTTTCTTCGCCAGGCACGGCAATAGAATTAGCAAAGTAATGGTAGGGAGCATCAATAAATTGACGAAGCAGAAGCGTTGAATGTTTTGTATGCCCCAAATAACTTCATTCTAATTTATGGCTACTCCTTCATTTCCTTCCGGTGCATCCTCCGGAAAATGGTAGGACTGCTTAATCAGAATTTACATAATTAAACTATGGACTGATTGCATTATTTGTAGATATTTAGTAATAAGAGAGATAAGAACCAAAGGGAAACAATTTTCGCCTTTTCTAAACCCCTTCTATATCTCTATCTCTCTCATTATCTGCAGCTTATCACTACGGTCGAGTTCTTTTAAAGGGCAGACGAAGCTCTTTGCCTGTGCGATGCCGATAATCACCTAACCGTGAAACCCCCGCGAAGCTGGAGAGTGTTTGCTGCTTCCTTGCGTACGTTGTATGCCTGAATTTTCTCAAAATTGCATTTAACTTCATCCGTTGCTCCTCCAACGAAATCTCGTTCTCACCTTCTCCTTTACCCGTAACTTCATGATAGAACTGGTCCATGCTCTCAAAAATATCTTTGAGCTCCTTGTCATCCACATAATGATTTACGAGTTCCTCCAATTCATCATATACGTCTTTCAAAGCTTTCTTAAAACTATCAACATTTTTTCCCACTAAATATACTTCGCAGTCGCTTAAAGTCCGCTCAAGTCTATCAAGGGTCCAGCCACTTGCTAAAAGACGCATCCTTGGATAGAATCTTTTTACATACTCTGGCTTCCGTGTCAATATGTTTCTAATGCTTATAATGCCTACGAGCACGCCGTTTTCAACCACAGGTAGCCTTTTTAAATGCTCTTTCACTGCGAACTCGCTTGCTTCATTTACAGAGGCTTCTGGGTCGATAGTTACCAGAGGGGAAGACATTATCTCTTTTGCTTTTACCTCGTTTGCACGTTTATTCTTCAATATAGCTTTTAACGCGAGGTCCCTCTCGGTAATAATTCCCGCAGGTTTACCTTTCGATGTTATAACGACACTGCCAATTCTCAGCTCTGCCATCTTCTTCACTATTTCTATGACAAGAGCGTCTTCATCTTCGGCGACGATTGGACGGCTCATTATCTCACGAACTTTCATATCTACTTCTACTTCTTTGGTACGCATATCTGTTTTATCCCTCTTCCTGTTTTAACGGATATCTCGGATGCAACTTAATTTGTTCGAGAACACGAGGTGAGTCAGCAAACACCGCTCCTAAATCCGCCGTTCCTAATACATCCACAACGCCCAAAGCTGCTATAACTTCTCCTTTCCTGTTCCGAATTGGAGCAACAACAACAGGCACATGCGCATAACTCCCTGTAAGAGGTATTGTCCGTATCACCCGATTCTCATCGAGCACACGTTCTAATACAGGACTGGTGTATTCAAAATCTATAACGTCCCCTTTCTCCACTCGAACACCTTTTCTATTCTTGCTTCGCAGTGTTATGGGTATTACAAGCAAATCGTTCGCTGCCTTTGCTATCGGTGCGAGTTCTTCCGCAGTTGAGTCTTCATTTATTACGATTTCTGCATCCATTTTTTACACCTCCACTTCTTTAAAGAGCAATAGATAATCCTCATACACCCCCTTTTAAAACACATCACTAACTATAGATATTTACACTGTAAGATAAAATATTCCAGTATTTAAACCTTTACTATATTTGGTGCTATGGACAAAAACTCCTGATTCGTTTTTATATTTCTTACACTTATTCTGTTCAAAATAAAGTAATACCATTGCACAGAGGGTGTTACAACTTTTTCGCTATGACACCCCCTATTTTGAAGAAGTGAGGCGGAAGGCACTCATACATCGGCGTTGATGTTGTTTTTGAGGGTAAAAAACCGGAAAGCTTATATAGACCATCCTATTACTTGATCATAGTGATAAAAATGGCTGAACTACCTATAGCACCTGTGACCAGATTAGTTAGAAACGCAGGAGCAGAGAGAGTAAGTGAAGACGCAAGTCAGGAATTGGTGAGACTGTTAGAGGAATACGGCGAGAAAATAGCAAAAAAAGCCGTAAGTCTCGCTAAGCATGCCGGACGAAAGACCGTGAAAGCGGAAGACGTCCTGCAAGCGATAGAATAAAAAAAGTTTGATGAAGTGTGGGGGTACAGCATATACGAGCTTACCCCTTTTTATTTTTTGTTATAATCCCTTCAATGACACAAAAGAGTTACTCGTCGACACCATCATCGGCAAAGCTTATAATTGAACATAGAGCTATTCAAATTGTGTAACAAGAAATGGTGTTTTATGTGTGTGCATCTTGCTTTTAACGTTCATAAAAAGTAACGGGGAAATAAGGCACATAGAAGGTATAGTATTTCTCATGTTGTATATATACTATATTTTTGACTGCTTTATTCATCAATAATCTAATAGTTTAACACGGAGGAGAGAAATGGCTATGAAAAAGCTTAGTTCAGCAGGTGTAGTGGTGAGCTAAAATGGAAGGACACTTGTATAATGTGCTAAAAGAGATTGAAACTGAAGCGGAGAGCAAAGTAAAGGGAGAGCTTTCGGATCCACCGGGATCGATAAAAGCACTTCTGTATAATATGTTGATGCCTTTGGTTCTTAATTTCCAAACTGATGAAGAGGAAAGTTATCATTTTATATTCCAAAAAGGGGGCTCTGTCTCTTTGTATAGTGGATTACATAATAGTCCAGACGTTAAAGTTTCAGGTGAGCATGCGGAATTACTATTTTTGTTACAAACACGGGATAAAAAGAGATTTGATATGGATGAAAGAACAGGAAAAATAACGATTAGCACATTCACTTTTAAAGGTAGGCAAGGAGTCACGAAATTACGAGAACTGTTTTTATGAGCGATGATGTGTAATTCTAACCTTAACTTTTCCAATGATTGACAAGTTTAATAGCGATCCAGAACAGGCAGCGAAAGACTATTGGGAAGAAATCCGGGAATGATATGGAAAATGAATTAGGGGGTAAGATCTTAAATAGGCTCTTCTTCACTCATTTATTTGTATATGCCTCTGAACTGGATAGCCCTCACGAGATCTGTCCTGGAGACTATCCCCTGCAACTGCTCGTCCTTCATGACCATCAAGCGACCCAAATTATGCGTGGACATGAGCTTGAGCGCATCATAGGCATCTGCATCCGGCTGGATTGAGATTATCTCACGCTTCATAACGTCTTCGACCAGAGTAGTGGCTCGTTCCGGGGCGGGTACCTTCTGGACGTCCGAGAAGGTTATCACGCCAAGCACCGGGGAATCCAGGCTTTCCTGCACCGGGTAGCCCATATGTTTTGTCTTAAACATCGCCTCGATTAACTGATCGAGCGTCCAGCCTGGCGGCACGTAGATGACATTCGGAACGCTGGTCATAAGGTCTCTGGCCGTAACCCCTTCCAGGGTAACCGAAACAACCGTTGCCTTCTCCTCTTCAGCACCACCAAAGTAAATGAAGAAGGCGATAAGAAGCAAGAAGAATTGAAAGGTGAACAGTCCTAAGATTCCCATAGCAAAGGCGAAGCTCTTGCCCACTGCAACTGCCCGTTTGGTTGCATCGATGTACGGCATGCGCATAGCGAATGCGGCGCGGAGTATCCGTCCGCCATCCATAGGGAATGCAGGAATGAGATTGAAGAAGCCGAGTAAGATGTTGTAAAATGCAATTATACCTATCACGATGAGTGCAGCATTCTTGAATGTCGCGTCGATTATCGTCATATCCCCGATTACCGTCCTACTTACCGGACCGAAGAGGTAGTAAATGGCATAGGAGACGATACCAATACCCAGACTGAGAGCAGGACCAGCAGCCGAAATCCGTGCTTCCTTTCGTGGTTCCCGGGGAATCTCCTCCATCTGAGCCACGCCACCGATGACGAACAGGGTTATGCTCCTTATAGTTACGCCATAACCCTGTGCAACGAAGGAATGACTGAGTTCGTGAAATAATAATGTTGAGAAAAAGAGTACCGACGCAATAGCGCCCAGCAGGTATTTGACCTCTGTTGAAATCGCCAGGCCTCCGAACCCAAGAGTAATGCCAAGTACGACAAAATCGTTAGTTGCAAATATCCAGATAACAAACAAGAATATTATCAGGAACGTCAAGTGCAGCTTTATCGGTATCCCTCGGATACTACCAATTTGGATTGACCATTTCATTTATAACTTCCCCACACCATTTAATTCCAATGTTCTTGTACATTTAAATGTTACGATCTTCGAGGTTTTTCTTGAGTCATTGGAAACTAACTTGTTGGCACTCAACGTTCGCATACTGCCAGGAACATCGCAACATACATTTGGATTATGAGATTGCCATGGAGTTCGGAGATACCGTGTGTGAGTTCGATCGGAGCTCCATCAGTAGTTTACTCAATTCGAGCGTTGAGCTAAAGAGCTGTATCGCAAATGGAGATCGGTACTGCTCTTTTGCCGTTGATGTGAAGTCTTGAGGTGTTTGGAGGGTTTTATTACAAACTAAGTGTACAGGATAATCTGTTGACAGAGAATGCAGTTTATCTATGACATACGGATATAAGATAGCACGCTTTATATGGTGTTTCAACAAATGGTAAAATATAGGTAAAATACATGCCAATAGCAATAGATGAATTTAAACATATGAAAATGTGTCCAAGAAAAAGAATCTCTTTCCTCAGAAGCATTTGAAGAGATTGAAAAAGTCATTAAAGAAAAAGGGAACGAATTTACAGATGAAAGCTATCAGTGGGTAAAAGGAGATATATTAACAGAAGAAGAGTTTTTAAAGGAGAAAGAAGCGAGAAAAAACTTGAAAGGCTTAAGATTATGCGTTTACATTTCCCAAATTTGTTTGACAAGGTAGTGTTTGTATTTCCCCCTCCCATGTATTCCATGGTAGAGGCAACGCTTATTGGAGCAAGAGAAATTGGATTTCCTGAGGAGAAACTCGAGTTTTATGAAGTGGACTTTGAGGGAAATATAATCTTTCATCTAACGAATAAAAAATTAGTTGATGTAGAATTTGGGAATAGAATGCTTGATTGGATTGCTGATGGGTGTGGCGAATTATTTAAAAAGAAAACAGCAAGAGTAGCAAGGGATATAGTAAAAGAGCAGATTATTATCCCCCTTGTAAACAAAGAATGGGATGAGGAATTTGTGATATCCAAAAAAGAGAAGATAAAGAGACTTATTAGTTTTTGGAGAAAACATACAAGGAGACACCCTTTTGGTAAAGAAATAGAAAAGTCCGAGAAGGATGTCAAATTTAAAGAAGAAGTGGCCTTACCAAAGATTACGCAGAATTATCCATTTCTATTGAAATAGGTATTTATCCCCACCTACGACAAATGGATGTGCCCTATTTCAGTACGGCGAGGGGTGATTGGAGCATAGAGAAATAAATGACCGAAATGAACGCATAGATAACGAAATCGTTCTCGTTTGTTAGAAGGTGTACTTAAAAAGGTTATATCACTATATTCTATAATATGGAAGAAGATATCCAGAGATGGAGGGATAGGGCTACAGAAGACTTAGAAACCGCAAAGTTCAACTTCCGAGGCGAGAAATACAGAGCGGCTGCATTTTTCTCCCAGCAAGCGGCAGAGAAGGCATTGAAAGCCCTCTATATAAAGAGATTCAGGAAACTTAAAAAGGCTCACGATCTCTTCTTATTGGCAACCGAACTAAATCTGCCAGGCGATCTCGTGGAGTTGTGTAAGGAACTAAGCCCTGCCTGCCTATACTTATACGAGATACCCGGATGTTATTGAGATTCAGGATGTAGAAGAGGTATCCGAAGACCTTATACATCACGCGGAGAAGATACTAAAATGGATTCAAGAGAAGATATAAAGAGGGTGCTGGAGAAATTTAAGGATAGAGTGAACAAGGATTTCCCAGTAAAGAGCATGATATTCTTCGGCAGCATGGCGGCCGGTAAAGCTACAGAGGAGAGTGATATAGACCTTATTATAGTATCTGACAGGTTTAAAGGTATGAACTTCATTAAGAGGGCATCTAAGATGTACGACTATTGGGATTTAAGGTACCCCGTAGATTTTTTATGCTATACTCCGAAAGAATTCAGGAAATTATCGCAGGGGATAACAATCGTGCGGGAAGCCCTTGATGGGGGCATTACATTGTAGAGTAGATAAAGCAGCCTTAAGGATTTATACTGGCTGAATAAATTTGATTTATAACGGCAAGCCCAGCCATTCAAATACTCCGACCATCTTCAATGCGATATAAACCATCAAAGCGGTAAAGATATACCGTAGCTGCGTTTCCGGTAGTCTATGCGCAGTTCTTGCACTTATCCGAACTACAGGAATGCTTGTCACCGCCAAACAAGCCCCGGCAAGTAGATTGACATAACCAACAGAAAACGGCGGTAAATCAGGCACTGACAGTCCATGTATGAGATAGCCGAGTGCACCGCCAAAGCTCGTGAAGATCATCATTGCGAGCGAAGTGCCAACTGCATGATGCATCTTGAATTTCAACCATAGCGTCATCACGGGAACCATGATTATTCCACCGCCAATGCCGATCAGTCCACAAATAATGCCGATAGGGAATCCAGAGCAAGCCCAGATAAGCGGCAACTCTTTCGAACCGTCCTCACTTCCTGGAGGCTTTCCCGTTAACATCCGTATCGCACCGAGACCAACTACGAGTCCGAATACAGGTTTCAATATCTCTGCGCTAAGGAACCATGAAGTAATGGTAGAGCCTATAAACGCGCCAATCGTGCCGCAAACACCCAGAATGATTCCTGCTTTCCACCATACCGCTCCTTTTTTCGTATGTGCCAAAGCACCACTGATTGCCGTTGGAAAGATGACAAGGAGCGTAGAGCCAAATGCAAGCTTAATTGCTATATCAGGTGCAACACCCAGTGCGGTAAACAGCCAGAACACCACAGGAACCATGATGAAGCTGCCGCCAACACCGAGAAAACCCTCACCGAATCCAACGACTACTCCAGTCAATGCCAGAATGATGACTGCGGTTATAAGTTCCATAGTTTGTGTATAAGTAAGGGTTTTGGCATTCTTTAATCAGTTTTATTTTGGCATCCTCTTACGAAAAGCGAACTATACTGAAGAACCCACAGTCGCGATGTTTATAACCACTGCTCTATGCTCTTCTGTTGCGAGCATAGTGTCTTTTGCGGTTCGATCTTTTCCAGAACTTTACTCACACGCTCTTCTGAGAAGTCATGCACCTCACAGAGAAATTCTTTCACTTTCTTCTCATCCAGCGTTCCCCATACTATTTCATACGACTCGTTCACATCCGGGTGCAGGAAGATATCTCGAACGAGTTCGTAATTCTCAATCGCCTCGATTTCAGATTCTGCTAATAATCGTTCGATGCTATGATGCTTTTTTATCAGTTTGAGCGCTCTCTTAACCCCAATCCCTTTTATTCCAGGATTAAAATCAGTGCCTATGAGAATTGCAATGTCTACAAGCTCCCCTCTAGTTATTCTGTACTTCTCTGCGAGTTCGTTAAACGAAACGACATCGGGCTTTGCCTTTCTTCTTGTAGCGCTGAGATTTCGTACCATAATGGGCGCGCCAAAGAGTAAGCAATCGTAATCCTGAGAGGAAACGAGCTCGGCATCTCCTTTCTGAACCATATAAGCAGCCTGCGCCTCCCCTTCCGCTTTTGCCTGCACACACGGGATGCCCAGGTACGTTAAAAGCGTCTTCGAATCTTCTACTATCGTTGCGTCAATCCGTGCGGATGCTTGCGCGTACTTAAACGCTTCTTCAGGATACAGCACCTTTGCTTCTTCCCATTTCCTCCTTGCCTCTGCTCTCCGTTCCGACCTGGCTTTGATAACCTCTGCTTTCAACTCCGAGGGTTTGCCATCAAAGACAAATACTGGCCTTATTCCATTCTCCATCAGATTTGTCGTGCGGTATATCAGCCCTGAGAGATGCGAGGTTACTCTACCCGTGGAATCTTGCAATGGTGTTCCATCAGGCTGGCGAATGATGCTTAAGAATTGGTAAAGCGTGTTGTAGGCATCGATCGCAACGATTTTACCTGAAATAGCCTCTAAACTCGTCTCTTTTGGCTCTACCAACTCAGCGATATTGACACCCATTTTTATGCTTCTGTACTGTACAAATATCTTAAGAGGAAAGAAATAAAATAAAGTAAGGTATAGTTATAAAGGTCTCAGATGTGCGTATCACTTAAACTGGATACGTCCGTCAGACCTGATACTTGCTTACTTAGCACGAAGAGGAAAAAATGAACGTCGTTGAAGTCTTGATAGAAGGAGGGAAAGCGAATCCCGGACCACCGTTAGGGCCCGCTCTTGGTCCACTGGGGGTAAATATAAAAGAGATAGTGAACTCTGTAAATGAGCGTACGGAGGCTTATGCGGGAATGGTAGTCCCCGTGAAGATAACCATTGATGGTGAGAAGGTGGACATAACAGTGGGTGTACCGCCGACCGCAGCATTGATAAAGGAAGAGATAGGGCTTGAGAAGGCACAGACTGACTCTACAACCGATTATCTCGGCGATATATCTATAGAGCAACTAAAAGAAGTCGCTAAGAAGAAGAGAGAAGGAATGTTAGCCTCTTCGTTAAAAGCAGCGGTTAAAGAGTTAATAGGCACGTGTGTTTCAATGCGTTTAAAGGTAGAAGGGAAGGAGCCTAAGGAGATACAGAAAGAGATAGACGAAGGCGTTTATGATGGGGTGATAGGCGAATAATATGGAAGCAGAAGAGCTGGTAGGGGCTGTGGAGAAAGTTTTAAGCTCAAAGGAGAGAGGATTTGTTGAGGGTGTAGACCTCTGCATAAATTTGAAGAATGTAGATTTGAAACAGCCGAAGAACAGGATAAATGTGGATGTCGTTTTACCAAAAAAGATCAGGGAGCCGAAGATTGGCGTTTTCGCTTCTGGTGAGGTAGCGTTAAAATCGAAGGAGGCTGGTGCCGAGGTGATAGACCCGGAAGAACTTAAGCGGATGGATAAGAAGAAGGCCCGGGATCTGGTACAGAAGTACGATTTTTTCGTTGCCGATACCTCTCTGATGGCACTTATAGGTAAGAGTTTAGGTACTATTTTAGGTCCGCGTGGTAAGATGCCGCAACCGCTTCCACCGGGCGTGGATCCTGCACAGGTATTGGCGCGATTAGCGGAAATCGCACGGGTGAAGTCAAAGACCACAACGATCTGGGTGAACATCGGTCGCAGGGACATGGATGCGAAAGACATAGCAGAGAATGCCGCTGCGGTACTCAAAGCGATCGAATCGCGTTTAGAGCGTGGCTGGCAGAATATCGGTTCTATTTACATGAAGTCCACAATGGGTCCCACCGTGAAGGTAGAGTGAGGAAGGAAGAAAGATGAAGAAGAAGAAAGTCAAACGAGCAAAGCAATGGAAGAATGAGCAGGTCGCTGCTCTAAAAAGCCAGATGGACGCATATCCAACAGTAGGTATAGCGAAGATAAGAGGATTGGGCTCTAACCAGGTACAGCGGATACGAAAAGATTTACAGGGAAAAGTGCTGCTGCGCGTGTCGAAAAATAGCTTAATTTCTATTTCGTTCAATGAAAGCGGAATGAATGATATGGTGGATTTTATAGACGATCAGATGGCGTTAATCTTTACCAATTTCGATGCTTTTGAATTGTATAACGTACTGGAAGAGGGGAAAATACCTGCGCCGATAAAAGCGGGTGCCGTCGCTCCGTTTGATATTGCCATAGAGGACGGTCCGACCTCACTCACGCCGGGACCGATCGTAGGCGATTTGCAGAGTTTGGGCATACCTGCGGGAATCGCGAGTGGCAAGGTGGTGATAAAGCAACGGAAAGTAGCAGTGAAGGAAGGCGAAAAAGTTTCTCATCCGCTTGCAGATATTTTGGCACGGCTCGAAATCTACCCGATGAAGGAAGGACTGGACTTGTGTGCCGTGTATGATCGCGACGGAAGCGTGCTATTTACGCCTGACGTTCTGCATGTAGACGCCGAGAAGTACGTGTCGGACGTGCAGGAAGTAACGAAAGCTGCGTTTTCGCTTGCCACACACCTGAAGTATGAGTATCCGACTCATTATACTATTGGTGATTTATTATATGAGGCAAGTGACAAGTCAGTAGCTTTGGCGTTTAACATTGCGTATCCAACGTCGGAGACCATAAAGCCACTGCTTCAGAAGGCATATTCTGAAGCACGTAATCTCTCTATAAATGCTGAGGTATATACGAAAGAGACGATGCCTACATTGCTTGCAAAAGCCGGTGCACAGGCACAGCGTTTGGCAGGATATGTGGGGGAGTGAGTGAATCCTGAGGCTTTTTGCACAGGGACACCCACCTTTTCTTTGCACGTTCAAACTAGCCAGAAGAACATTTAGCTTTTAGAAATTGATAAATTCACATCTTTTCGCGAATGACCATCAATTCCTCTTTGTTCAATTTCTATTTTTTCTCCCGCAGATCCACTATCTCCGAGAGTTCAGGTCCCGTAGAGATCAACTTCACTGGCACTCGTGTGTCCCGTTCAACCTGAGCTACAAACTCTTTTACCTCTTTGCTCAACTCCTCGTACTCCTTCACACCTCTGCATGACGCGTCTAACCTGTCCACACCACTCAATGCTATCATCGTCGCTCCATTTATCATCGCTGAGTAAGCAGCCATCTTTCCGTCCCACTCCCCTATTCGTCTTTTCCGTCTTGTAACCGTGCCGTACTCCTCAATATGCAACGCAGTCGCTCTTTCTTCCGTCATCTGCGTTTCAAACGGACCTTCGCCCACTCTCGTCGGAAATGACTTGAATACAACGATGACCTCATCTACTCGTGTAGGACCTATGCCCACATCAGCAGCCATCTGTGATGCAGTCGTATCTTTAGAAGTAACGAATGGATAAGTCCCGTAGAGCAAAGAAATGCCAAACCCTTGCGTACCTTCTACCAGCACCCCCTTTCCACGGTCCAACGCCTCATTTATTTCCAAAGGCACGTCACAAAGGAACTCCTCAAGCTCCTTTACATCCTTCGCCTGCCTTGACTTCCTTAATACTCGCGCTGAATTCGCAGGGCCGCATCCGGTGCCCGTGGAGCCTATTTTACCCTTTAAATGCGCATCACTCTTGTCCGCTTCTATATGCTCCAATTCTATAATGCCGCAACGCCGGTCCACGCCTACACGTCCCTGCAGCCCAAAAGACTCTATTTCACCTCTTAGCACTCGTGGGTCAACCAATACGCCTGCACCGATAAGAAGTCGTGCAGATTCACACACCAATCCCGAAGAAACCATTCTCAATGCATATCGTGTCCCTTCTTCTATTACCGTATGCCCCGCATTGGGTCCTACACCGCCTCGCGCAACCAAATCCGGCTTGTCATGCTTTGCAAGATACGCGATAATCTTCCCTTTACCTTCATCGCCAAAAAATCCCCCGACTAATATTGTTGATGGCATGCATACTCATTTATTATGGTGCAACAAAAAGTTTTTTAAAGTGGTAAGATAGAACTCGTGATTATTATGAAAAACGAGATAATCGGTTACCAATTTGCAGAGCGGATAAAATCCGCACTGATTATCAGCTCTAAGATGCTGCTGGTATTAGAAACGCTGACGGGAAATGAATTTGAGGGCGCGAAAAAAGTGATGTTCGCTTTCTTTGATGCTTTATCCTCAGAGACCGCATTAGCTTTGAACGCGACTGGAATGCAAGAATTCGAGCGGGTGGAAGAAACAGTAAAGTCGGTGAAAAAAAAGATAGAAAAGGGCGATTTTCAGGAGGCACATGCAACCCTCGGAAGTACTGTATCGCACGCTACAACGGCTTGTGAGAGAACTATGAGGGCGTTAGTGGAAGAAGGGTTGATGTGATTTAGATTAGAAGTAAAACTCCCGCACGAACTCCGGTTTCCTTGTTAATAGATCGCGAATACTTACGATCCCTACGAGCACGCCTTTTTCAACCACGGGCAGCCTTTTTATATGCTTCCGTGCCGCGAGCTTGCACGCTTCCTCCACAGATGCTTCGGGCTCGATGGTGGTCAGAGGAGATGTCATGATCTCTCTTGCTTTTACTTCACTTGCTCTTTTATTCTTCAGTAAAACCTTTAGTGCTATGTCTCGTTCAGTAATTATTCCTGCGGGCGCACCTCCTTTTGTTACCACCACACTCCCTATCCCCAACTCTTCCATATCTTCCGCGATTTTAGTCACCAATGTTTCTTCATCTTCTACGATGATCGGACGACTCATTATATCCTTAACGTTCATTTTTGCTTCTTCACCTTTGTTTATTCACTATATCTTAACTAAAAATAAAAAGGAGGGGCTTCTAACGTATCTCCATACCCACGTCTATCTTGCATGCGCAGTCTCAGTTTCTGCAGTTGTTATCATTCCGCGGGATAGAATTTATGTACACACGCTGGACTTCGCGTCAGGACGTTTCTGAGGCTTATAATGCCTACGAGCTTATCATCTTCAATCACCGGCAGTCTTCTTATGCCCCTATCAGCCATAAGCTCGCATGCTTTCTCCAGGGATACGTCTGGCTCGATGGTGAGCAAAGGAGACGACATAATCTCTTTTGCTTTTACTTCACTCGGATTTCTCTTCGATACGAAAATTTTTAGTGCTATATCTCGGTCAGTAACAATTCCTACCGGTTTGCCCACCTTTGTTATCACGACGCTCCCTATCCCCGCTAATTCCATATCCTTTGATAGTTTAGTGACCAGTGTCTCCTCATCCTCAGTAATAACCTTTGGTGTCATCACATCCCCAACCTCTAACATTTCTGTCACCATTTCTTCTTCACTTCATTATAATATTGAACTAAACACTCATAATTTTTTCGCTTTTTTCATGGTTTTGCTCCTTGCAGTTGAAGAATTCAATACGCCAATAATATCGTCCTTAGCAAGGTTGAGTATGCGATGCAGCAAATCCTCAAACTGTGCCTCAACCTCGCCTTCCAGTTCGATTTCATCACCGCCTTTAAAAATAGCCTCTTTCACCTTTTTCCCGATGATATCGTCTCTTTCCGGCTTCAATCGTATTATAAGCGAATCAGGTGGTAGGAATTTTGCGTATTCGTCTAACGTTCCGCTTTCTATACCCGCTATCAATCCATCTGCATCGCCATCTGTAATGCCGATCATGCGGATACCAAACCTTTTCAGTATGTCACCGGCAATGCTCGTCGTATCGTCTCCTATAGTTACCGCAACTTCAACATCAGCATCCTTCTCCTTAAGCTTCGGAAAAAGAGTTTCAACGGTGTAGAAAAAGCAAGCTATCTTCTTTTTCTTCCCTTTCTTTGACATTACGTCTCTTTCTACCCTTTTCGGTTTCGTCCTTCTGATCACACGGGCAGTTTTTATCATCTCTTTCTCCAGGTCCAGCGGGGGTAGCTTCTCCAGGTTATGCTTTATCAACGTGCCACCCAGGACTTTAACCAGTTTGCCTTCTTTCGCGACCAACGTAACACTATTATTCCTGCTTTCATCCGAGACCATGCCGATAATAACGCCATCCACAACGATCTTCTCTCCGGGATGCACACCCCATATTTCCCTGTACACCAAATCCAAGTCTTTTCTGCATCGTGCTTCAAGCTTGTTAGGTTCTTTCTCCTTGAACTCACTGAGAGCGCCCGTTATCTTCCCATATATGTTCTCATCACCGAGCTTCACAAGCCATCGAATAACAACCTTGCTGCTGTATTCTAATTGCACAAATGAAAGATTCTCCTTTGCTCTACCCCTTTTTAAAAAATTCCTCAAAATGCCTTCACCCAGTATAAAACCACTCTCTTCGGTCTTCGCATGGTTCACCAGCACGATAAAATCTATTCCTCGCTTTAAGAAATCGTCCACCACTTCAGAGGGTTTCATATCCTTGCTTATATCTATTACGTGCTGCATATCAGCGTCTATAACTGCTGTTTTACCCGATATTCCGCCCAAAGCTGCTTCTAACTCAAATCCGGCTTCCTTTAGCGTTTCTATCGCTTCTTCCGCTTCGCCTTCGTCTAATATCTCCGGTCCGTGAATGAGCAATCCTAAGGGGTTCATTATTTATATCTTGTGGTGGCAAACATAAATTACTTACAGAGAGAGACATGTCAGATAAAATAGAAAGCACAGAGGAACCGAAAAAACCTCTTTTAATAGTTAGCGAGAGCATGCGTAACGCTGACATGTATTACGCCACTCGTTTTCTCGCCGCGGACCCTTTTATTTATCTTCGCGTTCACCACGAGCTAAGAGACATTCTCATTGTGTCACAGATGGAGTATGAACGAGCAAAAAAAGAGTCAATTGTAAAAGAAGTTCGCTCTACACTTGATTACGGTTATGACCTTAAAATGGAAGAGCTGATTATAAAAGTCCTTCGGGAAGAACACGTGGAGACAATAGAAGTGCCGGGGTATTTTCAGTTATATACCGCTGAGGAACTGAGGAAGAACGGCATAGAAGTGGTGCCTGTGGATGAAATGGCATTGACGAAAGCGCGGGAGATAAAGGATGAACAGGAAATAACGTATATGAAGAAGGCACAAAGAGCATGTGATAAGGCAATGGCGCTCGCTCTAACAATTATTAAAAAATCTACTGCGAATGGAAACGTTTTGATGGGGAAAGGGGAAATTTTAACCTCTGAGAGAGTGAAGGCATACATAGAACATGCATTGATTGATGCTGGATGTACCTGTGATGGTGGAGAGCCGATAGTAGCGTGCGGGAAAAAGGCTGCCGACCCTCATTTCTCTGGCAGTGGTCCTATTTTCGCAAATGAGCCTATCATCATAGATATTTTCCCGAGATTAAATGTGGAACGATATTTTGCTGATATGACCAGAACCGTCGTTAAAGGTGAGCCGGAAAAGGAAATAAAAGAGATGTACGAAGCGGTTCTGGAAGCGCAAAACGCTGCCTTAGCTCTTGTAAAGGAAGGAGTAACATGCAGAGAAGTGCATAATTGTGTGTGCGATTTATTCGAGGAGAGAGGATACGAGACGCTGAGAAAAGGTGGCAAAAAGGGATTCATTCATTCCACCGGACATGGAGTCGGACTCAATGTGCATGAGAACCCAAAGGTTGGGGACAATGATTACGAACTACGAAAAGGAAATGTGATTACCTTAGAGCCGGGATTGTACGATCCCGAAGTGGGAGGAGTCAGATTGGAGGATATGGTGCTCGTGCTGAAGAACGGCTGTGAGAACCTGACGAGGTTAGAGAAGAAGCTCCCGGTATAAAAACCACGAGATTGACACAACACTTTTTCTTTTTCACAAAAAGAAAACCTGTGCTAAAAGAAAAAAACGGGTGTTTCTTTCCGTAAACGCTTTCTTTTTAAAGAAAGGGTTTAAAGTAAAGAGCCGTGCTCATCTATATCGCCCGCTTTTATCCTTGTAGAAGAGATTATCTTTCCGTCTACCGCTTTCATATGCTCTACCTTTACTATCTTTATTGGCTGCTTTCCACGCTCTTCCCTGAGTTCGTTTATCTTCAACGCCACAGTATACGTCTCGGGCGATATAACAATGTACTCAAAATCCTCATCTAAAGTAACGCCATATCGGTCGTTTAATTCCACTATCCTCACTTCCGCCCCATATTCCTTATACATGTATCGTCTGATGTTCTCGGTCCTTGCGCTGTAAGGAAGACCCTCTCTGTTCCTACTGGCTCGTGCCATCGTATCTGATGTCACGCCTATGACTATCTCGCCACCTTCGCTCAGCTCGAATACCTTCTTCAACAATCTCTTATGCCCGTCGTGTAGCGGGTCAAACGTGCCGCCTATTGCTACTTTCATGCTCTATCAAAACTGATTTGATGAATTGATTAGAACTTTATCTTTATCTTTCTTCTTTACCCCGGTTCCACTGGAAATCCCCCGAAAATTTTAGGTGGTGTCCTAAACTTCGCGACTTCTTTTGGACATTAACAATTCCTTCCAGGTTCAAATGAGATTGGTGATGCCCTCAGCCATGCACGGTGTCCTCTCGATGTTTCTGACACCCTTCTCTGTTTTTATCGTCAACGCCGAATTAGCCCTGATCAGGTTGTTGTAGCACTGATACGTGTCTAAATGGTTGTCCAACATCTCTTTGCACTTGAAAAGCACAAACTTTTCCTGACCAGCCAGCCTCGAAATGCCGTGTCTCAATGTTAGATTATATCTCTCCACATAGACAGTGTCTATGCCCGCATCATCTACTTCACCAGATATGACCATTCTGGTCTTACTGACTACCCGGCCCTTTTCCCGTTCCTTGATGAGTTGCCCGTAGTTAATCGTCTCTGCCTAAAAATTATCCAAGATAGCATTGATATACTGATCGTTTCCGTCACTAATGAATGTGGCCTTTCCATCCTCTGTTGGCTGATTGCCCCGTTTTCTTACCGTTTCCATTAACTAACTTATCTGCTGTAGCTTGTACTCTTTTACCGGTGCTGTGTGTTAAGCTTTTCGCTTTTGGATTTAATTTTGATGTGTGGGGGTTAGGTTTCCACTGTAGCGAAGAAAACCCTTTGCGTACCAGTCTCCCCTCGGCATCCCTCATTCTTCAAACGAAGGTAAAAAGCTCATATTGACTGGTGCTATGAGTATATGAAAGTGAACACTACTTACAAAAACTGCACCCTTTTCGGCACCTCTACGCTAATTCCCCTCGACTACTTGAGCACTTAGCACTTCTATGATTTCTCATTATTTAATCGTTTCCAGCACTTCCTTCGCACGATCAATTCTCACCTTCTTCTCCTTCACCAGAATTTCCGCAACTCGGTCTATCAATTCTCCCTGTGCACCCGCTGCTATTGCAACGTTCCGTGCATGTAAGGACATGTGCCCTCTCTGAATGCCTTCTGTCGCCAATGCGCGCAGTGCAGCGAAATTCTGTGCGAGACCCACCGCAGCAATGATTTCTGCAAGTTCATTTGCCGTTTTCACACCCAGTATCTTGACGTTTATCTTTGCGGTAGGATGAACCGTTGTTGCACCACCAACAAGACCGACGGCGAGCGGCAGTTCGATCGTCCCCACCAAATCATGGTCTTTGTTCTTTTCCCAGTGTGTTAAAGGAATATATTGCCCGGTAATGCTTGCATACGCATGTGCACCTGCTTCAACCGCTCTGAAATCGTTGCCGGTAGCGATTACAACCGGGTCTATCCCGTTCATTATACCCTTGTTATGCGTTGCGCACCTGTACGGATCGGACTTTGCAAACGAGTATGCGTTAATGATTCTATCAACAACCTCCTCTCCGCCTATAACATCCTTTGCGAAAACAGCCCGCGCAAATACTAACCGATGCGTTGCAAGGTTTGAAATAATTCTTAGATATACCTTTCCACCAATGATCTGCTCAATAAATGGTGCAACCGCTTCAGCCATTGTATTTACCGCGTTTGCGCCCATGGCATCCTTAACGTTAACCAAGAGATGGACAATCACCTGTGGTCCTGCGATCGTATCAATTACCCTCACCTCGACGTCTTTCGCACCACCACCAAGGTTAACAAGCACGGGGTCTTTTTCATTTGCAATCTCCAAAATTCTCTGTTTATGTGCGAGAATGGTGAATTTCGCAGATGACGGATCGGGAACATCTGTTACCTGGATTTGCCCGATCATTATGGGCTCTGTAGAACTCGTTTGGAACCCGCCTTTCACCCCGGCTATCTTTGCTGCATTGCTCGCCGCTGCGACTACAGACGGCTCCTCGATCGCCATTGGTATCAGGTAATCCGTACCATTAATCACGAAATTCACGGCAATGCCTAACGGCAGTGGCATGGTGCCAACAACGTTCTCTATCATTCTGTCTGCCAGTTCCCCCAAAGAACCAGTATTACCAAGATCGGTTATCTCTTCGTCACTTAACCCTGCAAAGTCCCTTACAATCTCCAATCTTTGCTTTGAATTCAGCTTATAAAATCCTGATATTCTCGAGGTTCTCATGCTACAATTCACAATTTTAAATAATCCTTATTGATATAAAAATAGTAATTGCTCAATATCTTGTGGTATAAATTTCAAACACTAAACACTAAATACTAAATCCGAAACAAATTCCAATATCTAAACTTAAAATTCAAAACGAACCTTTATTTTGGGATTTTTGATATTGTTTAGGATTAAACACTTTCAGGGTTTGCGGGGACGTGGGCAGAGCCCACGATGCTTATGATTTAGGATTTCGCACTCCTTATTGGGCATATACCAAAAATACATTCGAACCCAAGATAGTTGCAAAAAATCAGAATCAGAGCAACCGCCGCTGCCTCGGATCGGTCAACGAAATCACAGACGTTATGTACCACTCTACCCTTGACTTTTCCCATATAAACTCGCCTTTAGCTTGCTCTACTGCTTCCAAGATAAAATAAACTCTGTCGCCCCTTATTTCTGTATCTTCTTCCTCTGCTACCCCCGTGTCGTGCCCTACGCAAACACTCTGGTCGCAAAAGAATTGACATCGATAATTATAATCATCTATAAAGGCATGTTTATAGAAGTAAAAACATCTGAACCTCGGCTTGGTCAAACCCAGCGTCTTCCCTTTCCAGGCATCGGTGTGCAGGAATTCCCCACTCTCCGCTATCCTTTCCGCAATTCTTATTCGCTCTTCATCAGACTCTATACTCCGTACGTACTCCATCCCGTCTCCTTTTAGCCTTATACTCTCCGGTCTTTTGTCCTCTTCAGGAAAGAACTCCGCTACGTCTGCTCTTATCACGTCCCATCTATGTAATCCTGCTTCCAACGGATAAATCCGTTTCAGTTCCCAGTATTCATTTGCTGCAATTGCATACGTACTCGTAACGCTTAAAATCGTTAACCGCACCCTATTAGGTAAGAGTCCCCTGAACTTACCGCCCTCAAACCATCTTCGTAATGCCCACACCGTCCTCTGTTCATGCTTGAACCGCATTAAGGTGATGAAATAATCACAAGTTTTATATAGCCTTAAGATGAACAGTTATAGTGGCGATAAAAATGCGAACGATAAACAGCGTGATTGCTGAAAGCAAAGTGGAAGAAATATTTGAGTTGAGAGAAAAGGAAGGTTATGGTACAAAGCGTATAGCAAAGAAGCTCAATATACATCTAAAGACAGTAAAGCGATACTCGGAAATGGGGAGAGAAAAGGCGATGGATGAGGTGAGAAGACTGAAAGAGAATTTAACGCCACTTGATATACGCCCGAAAGATGTGCTTGCGGATGAGAAAGCAAGCGAGTGGCTATCGGATTTTGAAGATAAAACAAAGGAGAATTATGCGATAGGTCTCAGCTATTTTTGCAGCTTCGTGGGAAAACGACCAACACCGCTCATAGAAGAAGCGAAAAAAGAAACAAAAGAGGGAAAACTCTTGGATGAACGCGGTTATTTCTCTTATCTCACCCGATTTAAAGAGTGGTTAAAAGAAGAAGGCTATGCGGATAAATCAAAGGCCGCTTATTTGAGTGCGGTCCACAGTTTTTATGGTTTCTTTTATGTTGATATGCCAAGACGGAGAGGAGGAAGGAAATCACGTACTGTTTTGCCTTTAAAGGAAAATGCTAACGGGATAGTAACAAAGAAGGATATACAAAACATGCTGATGGTTGCTAAATACATCCGAGATAAATCTATGATTTTGCTTATGTCGTCATCTGGATTAGGAAGAGCGGAGATAAGAGGCTTAACCATTGGTGATTTCTATAACGGGTTAGATGAGGAGAACGGAATATGCATGCTCCCGGTGCGAAGAAAAAAGACAAATAACGATTTTGTAACCTTTGCGAGTCCAGAAGCAGTGGATATGATATGGAACTATCTGGAGAAAGTGAGAGAAATAGAAAGAGCAGATATTGAAAAGTATTTAGAGAAACCGTTATTTACAGCATTAAAGAACACGTGGAGAGGTGGGCAGGCCAATATAACTTCCTTAACAAACGCAAGTATAGATCGAATATTCAGGGATATAGCAAAAAGGATTGATGTAGCACATACACCACAGCAAAACGAGCAAGGCAACTGGATTTATGGTAGGTATCATCCACACCTATTACGAAAATTCTTCAACACGGAAATGAAAGATGCTGGGGCACCTGAGTATGCGGTAGAATTTATGATGGGGCATTTAGTAGATAGAACAAGAGCAACGTATTACTTTGGAAGATCGAAGAGGCTTAAGGAAATTTACCTTAAATATATGCCCGCAGTCCTCATACAACCCACAGAAACGCAGGTTTTAGCATCTGAAGAGTATAAAGAACTCAGCGAAAAAATTACGATATACGAGGCTGCGTTGAAAGAAAGAAATGGCGAAATAACAAAGCTGAGGGAAGAGGTAGAGGCAGTGAAGGCGCGAGAAGCGGAAAAGGAACCGGTTGATGGCATAATGTACCAGCTCGTGAGCGATCCTGAAGTGCAAAGATTACTGTTGAAGAAAATGGAGGATTTGATGAACAAAGATTGATCCAGTTTCTTTTTTTCCTCTAATATTATCCTTTTGTATAGTTTGACAGCCCTTCCCTTAAACGCTCTGCTTTTTGTTATCCTTTTTGTATAATTTGGCAAAACCTTCCTTAAACTCTCTTCCCTTTATTATATTGAGTATGGCAGATGTAAGACCCTACTTAGAAGAATTATGTGAAGACATTAAGGCGGAAATCATCAAGAAACTCCGTGAAGAAGAGCCGCTAACGATTACTGCAGTTTCAGTTCGGGCGCACCTCCACTGGCGAGAACCGCAAAGAAGCGGCTTATAGAGCTGGTGAATGAGGGTAAAGTTGTATCGCGAGAGATTGAGAGAGGTACCAAGCTATTTTTCCTCAATCCCGAGTTAAGAAGGGGGAAGCAGGCACCATGAACAACAAAATTTCGGAGTTCTACAAGATCTTAAATATGCTCACTTTTTCCGGATCCTCCTTAAACGCTTTAGGGCTATTTCAAATTTTATGGCCGAAACAAAAAGCAAATATCAGTTGTACATGGATAGACTTGAAGCAACTATTAAAGCGGATATTATCGACGCACTCAAAAAAGAAGAACCGTTAACGATTACTGCAATATCAATCAGAGCAAATATTTCAAGGAACACAGCAACGAAGCACCTCTTCGAACTGGTGGACGAAGGAAAAGTTGTCTTGCGAGAAATTGAGGGAGGGACTAGGCTGTTTTCCCTCAACCCCGAATTTGAAAAGGAGGAACCTGTGCTATGAGCGAGCAAATTCCGGAGTTTTACAGTGTCGTAGACAAGTTAATCTCAAATATTGCAAAGAAGAGGGGAGAGGATCCTGAGGAGTTCAAAGAA
>JAUWQN010000018.1 GCA_030611045.1 Methanosarcinales archaeon | reverse complement strand
GCATGTTAGAATCAACATGTGATGCAGACAGTCTGATCAAAGCTGCGTTTTCTTTGTTCCGCCGCTTTAGTTCTTCCCTCAAAAATGTAAGTTCCTTTTTCATGCCTTCAATCTCTTCGTAAGCCGCTTCTCCACCTTTTTCCTCTATCATTCGCTGCAATCGCTCATTTAACCGCCTCTGATCTTCCAATTCGTGAGCAAACCTACTTTTAGCCTCTTTAATCGCTTCACGCTCCGAAATCAAATCATCCCTTTTCCGTTCTAACCTTGCACATCTGCGTTGAAGCTTTTCCTGCGATTCTAAAGCAGCGCTTAGCTCTTCCAGTACCGATGCTACGTTCCTTCCCTGGAATTTACGAGAAAGTTCATCGTAAAATCGCAACGCATAATGCTCCTTCATATGCACCGCGGCGAAAATTTTGGTCTCGAGTTCTTTATCCTGATCGCCATTACGTACTGCAAACCAGATAAGAGCAGCGATAGGGACGTCTTTTAAGGTGTTTTCCGTTCCCTCTTCATCAAGGGACTCATATATTCTTTGAGGGTCTAAAATCCCAATTTCTTTCTTATACGGCGCAAATTGTTTTTCCAGCAGCTTTTCCACACGCTTGGAGTGTTGATTTTTCGTCTGGCATATTTGAGCCAACTGCTGATGCATTTCAAATGCTACTGAAAACTGGTTGTCATGGCTGAGTTTCAAATCCTTAAATATCTTCCTCAGGTCATTTTCGTCGAAACTCAAACCTAAGAGTCTACAAATGGTGAAAGGCTGAAACTCCCATATCCTTCTCTTACCATTTCCATTTTTCCTTCCTTTTTCCTTTGCCATTTTTTACTACTCTACTTCCGTTTGTGTTACTCACGGCTACGAAGCCTGATAAAGCGAATAACCGTCAAGAAACCACGAGCCCAACTCACGTTTTATCGCTTCAAACCGTTCGTCTATTTCGGCTTCTTCTTCAGACAAGGACATATGCTGAAGTAGCCGCATCAGCTCCTTCATCAATCGTGTTAGTTCTATCTCGTCCATTCATAACCCCTCCGTTTCTTTTAGGTTTGCCTAACTATACGTGAAGATGGTTGTTAGGCTCATAAATAAGATGCCCTAAAAAAGCTCGGTTTTGTTAGAAAAGCCTAAATAAGTTCGGGTTTAGCGAAAGAACCGATGACCTTTTGCTGCATTTGTATAGCGTGATATAAATTCCAAATTTGTTTTTCAGTTATTTTATTTTTTGGAGTTTGTAATTCGGATTTTTTCCGCTTTTCGTTCCACTTCTTCGCAGGGATGCACCCCGGTCTCACAGAACGTTTCGAAGTGTTCAAGCCATTGCGGATAATCCGGTGCGGACTTCACGAACCGCACGAAATTTTTCAGTTGCCCTATCGTTTCAGGCTCCAATTCGTGCTCGATTATACACGCATCTCTATCCGCTATCTTCTCTGGCACCTTTATTATTTCCAGGAACGCTCTTATCGTCTCATGTCGGTCTTTAACAACACTCGCTATCTCTCTCCCTTTCGGGGTTAATCTCACACCCTCATATTTTCGATATTCAACGAGACCCAAGCCGTCCAGTCTCTGTAACATCTCCACAACGCTTGGAGGTTTTATATCTAACGCCAATGCGATATCTTTTGTCCTCGTGTGTCCTTTACGTTCTGTGATGTTCAGAATCGCCTCGAGATAATCTTCCGCTTTTCTGCTTAACATACCTGACAATATTTATTAGGGCACCCTATAAATAATGGTTCCGTATTTAAACTTCACAACCTAAAAGTTTACTATACTTTAGGGGTTAGAGTGGTTAAGATGGTATCCGCGCAGATGAAGGAAAAGACAATATGTTTTGACCTCGAAGGGCCGTTATCCCCGCAGGACAATGCTTACGAAGTAATGAAGCTCATGGGCGAAGAAGGGGCTGCTATTTTCGAGGTTATCAGCCGGTATGATGACATTATCTCCCTTGAGGGGAGGGAAGGCTACGAGCCAGGGGATACGCTTGCCTTGATCGTGCCGTTCTTTCTGTTGCATGACATAACCGAAGCGGATATACGGAAGGTATCCGCGCGTGCAAAAATAATAAACGGTGCAGAATACCTGTTTGAGAAGTTACAGGCTGAAAATTGGGACATTTATATTATATCCACCAGTTACGAGCAGCATGCGTATAACATCGGTCATCAACTGGGCGTACCTGAGGATCATATCATGTGCACAAACCTTTCTTTAAAAAAGAAAGCGTTACCAAAGAAATATTTATATACCGTAAAAAAAGCGGAAGATGACATACTTGCGCTTTATTCAGATGTTGACAGTGACGATACGAATCGAATAGTGAATCGTCTGGACGAGTTCTTTTTCCGTCAACTGCCTGCTTTGGGCTTTGATGTCTTTTCAACGCAGGTAATCGGCGGGAAACGGAAAGCAGACGCGATACGGGCGATTGCACACGAAAAAGGGATTGCGTTACGCGATATCATCGCGGTTGGTGACAGCATCACAGATTATAAGATGCTGAACGAGGTTACAGCGCACGATGGCGTCGCGGTTGTTTTCAATGGTAACGAATATGCAGTTCCGTATGCCAACGTGGGACTTGCCTCTATTGATATTCGGTTTCTTTATATGGTATGCGAGGCGTTTGCACGAGGCGGTAAAGTAGCAGCGTTGGACATGGTGACAGATTGGGAAACTAACCGACAGATATTTGACAAAAATCCGGCAAATATTCCTGATAGCGTTATTACAGCGAATATAAAGGAGTTTGTAACAAAACAGAAAGGCACAAAGCCGTTTCCGTATTTCCATAATCTCGAACGTGCAGACAAAAGAAAGAAAGATGATGTAATAAAAATACATAAGCAATTCCGGATGCAGGTGCGAGAAGACGCAGGTAAGCTGGGGTGAAAATGCCTGACTGCTTTCCAAAGTGAAAAAAATCGGAATATACTATTTTGTGTTTAGCACTCAGAGCTTGAACTTTTATCCGCACCATGCAACTCATTCAAAATTGTATATAAAGTGACAGGGTTTATTATGGTACATGGGCGAAGAAAAAGAGCTGGCAGGGATAGAGATAGAAGAGGGAAAGACTGCTGAGGATCTGCTGCTTGTCGGAGAAGAATGCCTTGCGGAAGGGAAATTTGAAGAGGCGATAGAGGTTTACAAGGAGATTATAAAAAAAGAGCCAACGCTTCCTACAACTGCTAAGGCATGTAATGATTGTGCCGTCGCGTACGCAAGCTTAGAGCAGCATGAAATGGCAATTGGGTTCTTTAATGCCGCACTGAATCTCAAGCAGTATCTCATGGACGAAGGTATATCAACGTACTACAATCTTGGGCAGGTTTACAACATTATGGGTGATGATGAGAAAGCAGAGCAGTGCTTCAAGCGTGCGGAGACGCTAAAGCAAGAACATAAACGACGTGATGAAGAGGCAAAACGTGTATTATCTTCCGTCTTTGAGGAAGCTTAGACTCTGACAGTTCTAAAAATCTGAATTTGGCAATTGGAATTTCTTACCTGAGCGATACGAATACTTTTTTATTGCAGGCGGGATAATCAAAAGGGATCCCGCGTAGCATCTCCATTTAGCTATTCTGTGTTTATTAAGTATTCCTGTCCTTAACTTTATCAGCAGTGCCTACAGCACCAAAAGCTTTAAAGAACATCATAGCGTCCGCATAAGCTTTAGCTTCAAGTGCTTGTTTCGTCTCTTCTGAGACATTGTATATCCTATCCTTAAATTCCTTTATTGCAAACTTGCTGTACTTACCAAAAATTTCGTCATTTTTCGTTATCCCTTTCTTTGCTGCATCAGCTCTGTACTCGTTCAAAGTCCAATTCCATATGTCGTCATATAACTCAGGTTCAAAGATCTCAAATACTTCCCATGCAAGATTCTGCCAGAATGTACCCACGTTGCCTTTGAGAATTAACCCTTTAGGGAATTTTGTGCTTATAAATTTGAGCGGTGTGCCAGTAATGCCATGCTGTGCAACTCGTACTTTAAAAGGATCAATCGCTTTAGCTATCTCTACTGTTCGTTCTATATTTATTGAAACCTGCTCGATGATATTTCCGTGCTCATCATATATGTTTCCGTGCGTTGACCCGTTGGCAATGGCTAAAACGTTCGGGAATACATCCCTCTTGTGCAGCTCTTCAATAAAAGTGGTCGCCTCTGCAACCGTGGTAAGGACTAATCCGTCCTTATCCTTCTTCCCTATCTCGCCAACTTCTACTTCTAATCCAAACTCTCTTTCCGCCATCCGCTCTTTAATAAAGTTAGCAAGCTCCGTGCTTACATCAATATTCCGCTGAAGCTGGCCTAAAACGGTTGGTTCGTTCAGATCAAAGAGAAAAGAAGCGTCTATTGCAAATGATGTATATCCTGCCGCTATCTGTGCCTCAATCAAGCTCTTTACTTCCTTTAGTTCGTCTTCCGTACCCTTCTTCACCGTTATATGGTCAGCATGTAAAGCCCACTCAGCAAAACCCACGTCCTTGGCAATGCTCCGAACGGCATTTGAGAAATCCTGCGGTGTTAAGCCTGTATACCCCCCCTTCAAATCGCTCTCTGACTTCGCAAGCTCGAAAATAACTGCTGCTCTCAATCTTTTAGCCGCTCTAAAAATACCTCTTGCAATGCCAGGAACGATCCTCGTATTTGCAGCCATTATAATCCCTTCTGTACTGTACAACGCCTCGAACATCTTATTTCCCGGAATCGGTTCAAAATCCCCATTTTCTATCATGTCTCGCACCACCTCAAATTAATATTCTATTTTCATTACAGTATCCTTTCCAACTTCTCGATAAGATCCTTGTTTCCAATGTATGTTGGAACTCGTTGAGTTATCTCCTCTGGCTCGACTTCCAGTATCGAACACGTACCATTGGTCGAAGCCCCTCCTGCTTGTTCTGCTATAAAAGACATTGTATTGCTCTCAACCAATAGTCTTAACTTCCCATTTGGTTTGGTGGTTAGTGCAGGATATGCGAATATCCCGCCATAGTGAAGTATCTGATTAAAGTCTCCAACAAAAGACCCCCCGTATCTTAACTTGTACCCCGCCTGTTCTAACTCCTCAATATATCTCCTGAACGATGGTAACCAGTCCTTCCGCAGCCCGCCAATACCGTATAATTTGCCTGGTTCTGGAAGCGTTATATTCTCTTCTTTCAATACAAACCCCTCCTTTGTGTGTAAGAATTCGTGAACACCGTTCTGTGCAGTATAAACTAACGTTGTTACTGGACCATATAGAATATACATTGCAGCTATTTGGCGTTTTCCTTGTGTTGGCAAATCCTCTTTGTAAATGCCGATTATTGTTCCGACCAGGTTGTTGCTCTCAATATTTGATGAGCCATCTAATGGATCCAAAGTGATATTGAATATTCCAGTATCATTGAGTTTTACCAGCTCAGGCTGCTCTTCTGATACCACTGCTTTAACCAGCTCGGATTTTCTTAATTCGTCAATTATGAACTGATCTGCCCATTTATCTGCAACCAGTTGAAGCTCGCCAAAAACATTCTTCGTGTCCGCCTTACCCCGCCGGTATGTGAGCTCATTACTTATCGTGGCGGCGAGGTCGCTTATTTTGAGAATTAAAGAGGCTAATTCGCTGTCAATCCCACCTAAATGTTCTTTTAATGCTTTTGCCATATAATATTATTAGATTGTTGTATCTTATATAAAATAAAAAATGAAAATAGAAGACACCTATTGCGAGGCATTTGATGGATTATTCGCGAGGATATGCATAACCGCGAACGATGAGAAGCGATTGAAGCAAGCGGCTTATAATGCCATTGCATTGCCCTGCACGGTCTTTGGCGAGTCGGAAGGCGGTATCGAGAAGTGGCTGAACGAGCAGGAAACGCCAGACGGCAGAAAAGGAGCGGTGATTCAACTATGGGTGAATTACGGTGAGGCTGCCCCTAAAAAATTGGAATACGAAATATCGAAACGAATACGGCAGGGAATACTGGTCGTGCCCACGACATCAGTCTTCAATGCGCTTGATTCTCCCGATGGAAGGATTGATGTTGTAAACAGGATAGGGCATTGCGGCGACGGCTACGAGACCATTGAGTACCGGTTTGGACGGGCAGTCATTGCGGTGCCGATAATGATGGGTGAATTCGTGATAGAACATTATTTAGGTTATAAAAAGGGAGTGATGGGTGGAAACGTATGGCTCTTGTGCGAAAGTGTAGAGGCAGCATTAGAAGCTGGAGATAAGGTACTCGCCGCAATAAACGACGTAGAAGGTGCGATCGCTCCTTTTGGTATCTGCTCTGCAGGCTCTAAACCAGAAACGGACTATCCTGAGATCGGGCCTACGACTAACCACCTTTATTGTCCCACGTTAGCACAGAGAATAAGCGGGTCGAAGGTTCCGGACGGTGTGCAGTGCATTCCAGAGATCGTTATAAATGGTATTTCGCTCGATTCGGTAAGAGAAGCGATGAAAGCAGCGATCACGAGCGTGCGAGATG
The DNA here is from genome assembly GCA_030611045.1 of Methanosarcinales archaeon. Taxonomy (GTDB): domain Archaea; phylum Halobacteriota; class Syntropharchaeia; order Alkanophagales; family Methanospirareceae; genus JACGMN01. The sequence continues at coordinate 20,526 of JAUWQN010000018.1, read as the reverse complement.
TCAAAGGCGTGGTGAAGATCTCAGCAGGTAATTACGACGGTAAATTAGGAAAGTACAAGATCTTTTTGCGGGCGTTAGTGGATTGAGCGAACACTCCCGCACTTATGTGATTGTCCATAACTAAAAAATAAACTTTTTTATCTACGGATGCATAGAAAGAAGTGGGAGAATTACAATTTTCACTCCTCTTACGGAATACGGAATGCACGAGGTAAACGTGAAATGAAAAGCTATAAAATTGCGGTTATGCGTGGCGATGGGATAGGGCCGGAGATAATAGAAGAAGGGTTGAAAGTGCTTGATGCTGTTTCCGAGCGTGAGAACTTTGAACTTGAGTGGATTGAATATCCACATGGTGCGGAGCATTACCTGGAGACCGGTGAGTTGCTGGGTGAAGATACTTTTAAAGAATTGGGACGGTGTGCTGCGATCTATTTCGGGTGCATCGGCGATCCACGACTGGAGCCCGGTGTCCTGGAGCAAGGGATACTGCTTGCGCTCCGGTTCTATTTTGATCAATACGTAAATCTGAGACCGGTGAAGCTTCTGGAGGGTGTTCGCACACCATTGGCGGGTAAGCGCCCGGAAGATATTGATATTAGTGTTGTGCGTGAGAACACCGAGGATTTCTATATCGGCATTGGCGGACGTGCAAAAGGGAACGAGAAAAAGAGTGATGTGCTGGAAATCGTACGGAACCTCTATCAGGTCAAGTTCGATCTGGACATTGAGACCGATGCAGACGAGCTTGCGTATCAAATCGGTGTCGTGACACGGGAGGGCTGCGAGCGTGTGATGCGGTTTGCATTTGAGCTTGCGCGAGCGAATGGTAAGACAAAGGTAACGAGTGTGGACAAGGCGAATGTATTAACGCACAGTTATGGTTTCTGGCGTGAAGTGTTTAACGACGTTGCAAATGACTATCCTGAGATAGAAACCGAGTTTAATTTCGTGGATGCGATCTGCATGTGGTTCGTTAAGAATCCCGAATGGTATCAGGTCGTGGTTGCACCGAACATGTTTGGCGATATTATTACGGACCTTGGTGCGATGATACAAGGAGGGTTGGGTCTTGCACCCGGCGGGAACATCAATCCCGCGGGCGTTTCCATGTTCGAGCCTATTCATGGCTCTGCACCGAAATACAAAGGAAAAGGCGTTTCAAATCCGATCGCAACGATCTGGGCTGGCGCTATGCTTTTGGAGAACGTTGGTGAAACGCGCGCGTCGGAAAGCGTTATAAACGCAATTGAAGCGGTTTTGAAAGAAGGGAAGGTTAGGACATACGACCTTGGCGGTAGCTCGAAGACGAGCGAGGTTGGCGATGCGATCGTTAGAGAAATTAAGGGGTCTGGTTAAGTATTTTCGGATTGATAGAATGTAGTATGCACATCTTTCTTGACGAGTCTGGGGACTTAGGCTTTTCGGAAAAGTCTCAGCCGTATTTTGTGATAGCAATTTTTATTACAGAAGATACTGAGTGAAGAAAGTGATAAAATAGAGTTCGTTGTAGACCGGTTGTATACAAAAAGGAATAGAGAAGAGTTTAATGATTATATCAAGTACAAAATGCGAAGGGAACTACGGAGGACTACAAAAATTAGTATAGAACATAAGAATTCAGAAGAAGAAAGATGTTTGCAGGCTGTAGATTTTGTTGCTGGTGCTATATATCACAAATACGTGTTTGGTGATGAGAGTTACTATTCGATAATAAGGAACAAGATACAAGAAGAGATACGATATTTACCGTAAGTCCGTGTGTAGATTTGGCCGAGTGGAGTTGCTGTGGATAGGTAAAGCTGGTGAATACTCCGTTTCGGAGACAAAACCGAAAACCTTTTTATACCTAATAGGTGTATAGTATATATGGTGAGTAAGTCCTCCCGAAAGGATGATGCCATGTTGACATGGGTGGGAGCGAGTAGGGAAGGGTTCACCAATTCTTTTTATTTTTTGCCATCTTTTCGCACATCCACTCGAATTGCAGTTAGTCTTACGGCAAGTTATTTGAAGACCTTGTCGGAGTAGTTTATTAGATAATCTACGCCTTGTGCTCAGGCCGGAGGTTTTCTACGTTTGCTTCGAGTTTTGTGAGTTCGCGTTTCCGGAACCCGATGAAGATACCGCTGAATTTACCGCCAACGCACGTTTTTGTCTTCTCGCCCTGTGGCAGCACAGTATTAAGTAAAGAACAAATAACTTTCACCCTGTCGCCCTTTTCCGTTCTTATCAGTATCCCGTTCTCAATGCCCATGATCCAGATAAACGTTCTTACCTTAGGAGGAATCAGGTCGAAAAGAGAAGGATGCTCGATGTCGAGATGCGTTACGGTCGCTCGTGCGTAACCTTTTAGATGAATATACACGTGCGCATTATCCAGTTCCTCTTCGTTCAGGTAAACGTGCGCATCCAAGGGCAGTTTGCCTTCTGCTGGGTTGGTCATTTTTACCAAGAATAGGGTATTCGTAGGATTTATGAGTTGCGAATGAAAAGTATGGATTATCTTCTATTCTGAGTTCTTTTTCTCGGCTCGTAGTTCTTCGAATTTCTGTTCGTATATTTTTATGAATTTTTGGAAGACTGCATGGTCTGGCTCTTTTAAGTTTGATTCGTAGTCTATAATCGCCGCTTTGACGGTTTCTTCACGTACTGTTAAATTTGCAAGAGCCTGCGCTGCTTGCTTTGTCGCTTCTTCAAGTTCATATTCTACAAATTTTTTCCCTACACTTTCAAGAGTCCCTGCTATTTTCTTTATTATACCTTTATCTTCTTCCGCTGCTGACAGTCCAAAATTCCCAAGGTACCGTGCAACGTGTACTGCTATGCCTCCGTGCCCTTCCTCCACAGCAACTTCTCCAACTGCCTCAAGAGAGTCTACTGCTTGCCATGCTGTAAGTACAAGTCCTTTTTTCGCAGCATTTACTCCAACACCTTCAATAAACTCTACGGCCGTGGATGCCGCACCTGCTAGCCCCTTCTCCGTTGATGACACTCCGAATTTTTCTAAATTTTCAATAACTTTTTCGGCAGCTTCTTCATCCTCTTTACTTATAGCTAATCTGTGGACTCGCTCTAAATGATTACAAAAACGTTCGGAAATCTCTTTTTCCCCGTCAGAATCAATAATTTCGATTACCCGCTCAGTCACCGCTTCTAACCCAACTCTTGTGGTTTCAATATCATATTTCATGATCGAACCGTGTACGATGTCCATTATGGGTTGAACTGGATCTTCTTCTGAGTTGAGAAGGTTTTCTTTGGTAATCTCTTTTGCTAATCGATTTATGATACGTTCTGGCTTCAAAAGATTCATAATATTCCACATATACGGGAATAGTATAACAAACGTGGAAATCCCCAGAGCATAAACAACGGTGATATACGCTTCAAGTGAGATATTTGAAATAATGATTTGACTTGTATCCTCAGCCCCTCCAATCAATTTCAAAACCAGGAGACCGTAAAATATCGACATACCGTATAAACCCAAAAGTATCCACATATCAGGATTCTTTTTGAAAATATCAATTACTCGTGGCGAATATGCAGATGCGGTGAGTTGAACGGCGATCAATGTCAGTGATACGACGATGGCAACGATTGCTGCCTGACTTTGAACCAGTGCGCTGAGCATGTATCTCGCGCTCGTAGCATCAGTATAAATAAGATTGAAAAATTTAAATATGCAAGCAACGCTAAAACTAATCAATCCTACAAGAAGAATATATTCAAATAAACGTAAAACCCATAAATTTTTGGATTCCCAATTGTGGTATTTCTCTTTGATGGTTTTCACGGACAAAGTAGAATCACCTTTTTCCATTTCACATATGAACAATACAATCATAAAGTATTATTTAAACTTTACCCTCACTTGAAGTTTTTATAGAAAGTATTAAACCTGAACCACGCCAAAGATTCAGCAATGGATAAAAAGATTGTGGCTCAAAAACATCTTTAGAGCTTAATCCTTAGAGATACAACCTCTATGTGATACTGCACATAGCGGCTCTTGTATATTGATAGTTGGGGGTGGCGCTTTCAATCAACTTCGCGATGAAAAAGTTGGCGAAGATAGGGTTTTTTACTGGTATTCTCCTACCATACTTGGGATAAGAAAAGAGTGTCCTTTCCTTACCTGATCCAAGCTCTGGCACGTACACATACCAGACATACATACCCTATCCTCAAAATGCTTTTCTGGTGCCTAAATTATGACAGAATCGCTTGTTTTTCTTCTGGTATCCCTTTATTTATTTGCTCTTTTGTATAAATGCTAAAAGCTCCTCGATCCGCTTTGATACTTCGCCCAGAACTTTCTTTTCCTCATCGCTCAGATGAGGTGATACCTGCAAGCCTTTCAGGATACCTATGGCTTCAATAGTTTTGTTTATCTGCTCTGACATCTTTTCTACCGAGAGTCCTTTCTTCTCTCTTTTCTTTGCTCTCTTATGTTTCGCCCGTACATGATGAGCCAACAATAAAGGCTTCCCAAATGCTTCGCCACAATACTTGCACTTATATTCCTTCTTCACTTCTTGCTGTTTTTCTTCCATGTTCCTAATCTTTCATCTTCATTATATAAATACATTTAACAAAATGCGAGTAATAGATAAAAATATCTCACCTCTTTTACTGCTAAAGATGGATTAGAACTATAGGAATTTTATCGTTCTGAGTCTATGCGCCTTACCGAAGTAGTGGTTGAGAAGACAATAAAACGCTATTATCACAAATCTTCAGAAGGGAGTTGGTTATTCTTGGAGGGGAAAGGGTTCATAGAAACTGAAATAGAAGGGTGAATGAGGGAGGTATCAGGAGTTAAAACGATTGTTATATCCAATGCAAAGACGTAGCATACGGGTAGCATAAGGAACACAGAGGTATGATACGTATATAGCGGGTTTTGAGATGCTTTTACTTATAGTCTTTTTCTGATACCATTATTTCTTCGGCTCTTCGTTTGAATCCGATTGAACGATTTAGGCAGTGCGAATGCAGAAGGCAATTTAGGCGAGAGGAGAGGACGGGTGTGCATAATGACCACAGGGTGCGCGTATTTATTTGCCCTTAACCTTCCTCCAGAACCTCTTTTACCTTATCCGCCACCATTCTATTTATTATTTCTCCATCCACTTTTCCTCGCAATTCATTCATCACAACACCCATCAACGGTCCCACTGCGTGTGCACCCTTCTCCTGTATAAACTCCTTCTTTGCGTTCACTATATCCTCTATGAGCTGCTTTACCTCATCCATATTTACGCTCAGCCCGATCTCTTCTATTGCTTTAGCCACCTCTATCTCAGGCTTGTTCGCCAGGAATTTCAAAACGTCCGGTACTGCCTCCTTACCAAACGCATTCGCGGAGAGATTTTTGAAGATATCAATGAAATGGCGATCCTCCAATGTGTCCTCCACATCTATACCATCGTGGATTAATTCAGTGAGCGTATCCGTAAGCGTCCTGACCACCAATGTTACCGGAACGTTTTTATAAGAGTCCATAATGTGTTCAAAGAGCGCGAAATTGATGTTTCGAGCGATTTTATCCGCGAGTTCATCATTTAAATCGAACCCATCCTTATATCGTGCCTTTCGATGCGCAAACGTCTCAGGGAGATTTGTTTTTATACTGTGCAATATCTGCTCATCTATATCTACTGGTGGCACATCGGTTTCCGGATACATCCGTGCAGCACCAGGTAGGGGTCGCATATACGCGCTGCTACCGCTGGGCAACGCTCTTCTCGTCTCTTTTGGTATTTCTCGCATCGCGTCTTCCGCTCTTCTCAGCACTGCTTTCAATGCTTTTTCCGCATGCGCTCGGTCCGCAGCAACGATCACCACACAATCATTATCAGTAGCGCCGAAGGTTCGCTTCAACTGCTCTACCTCATCTTCAGTAATGCCATACGCAGGGAGTTCATCGGTGTGCATCAAACCCGCGCCATACATAGCTGTGAAATCCGCTAATTCGCTGCCAAACCGTCTTTCGGGTTGGATCTCAGTACCGAGCACACCCGAAAAACCATACAGGCAAACTCCAAAGACATTGCCTCCTGCTTTTTGTATTACCCGCGAAGAAGTAGCCTCAAATATACCTGATAAATCTTCAATGCGATGATGTTCTACCCGCGCTCCTCGTTTATTCAACTCCTCTTTCAGCGCGATAAGTCTTAACTGCCGAGTGATTTCATTCCTCACGATGTCTCCGATTAGCCTCAAGTTCTGAACGCCCTTGATCTCCACGCGAGCACCTGCGGCTATAGAAACGTTTATGTCCTGCCTGATTGTTCCTAATCCGCGTTTCACCCTGCCCGTGGATCGCAAAATCATGCCGAGCTGCTCAGCTACGTTCACCGCCTGCTCCGGCGTTTTTATATCCGGCGCAGTGCCTATTTCTACAAGCGGTATACCCAACCGATCTAAGGAATAACCAACGGCGCTGCCTTCTTTTTTTAGCTCTATCTTCTGTGCCGCATCTTCCTCCAGGCAAAGCGAATCTACCCTCACAGTACCCTCTTCCGTCGAGAGCAAGCCATCTGTCGCAACTAACGCGGTCCTCTGGAATCCGCAGGTGTTCGACCCGTCTATAACAATTTTCCGCATGGTGTGAATCTCATCCACGGGATTCATGTTCAGAAGGAGTGCGACTTCCAGCGAAATGTCAATCGCTTCCCGGTTCAATTCACGCGGCGGCTCTTCGTCATTCTCCACCAGACACGTGCTGTCGTAGCCTTTATACATGAATGTCCTGCTGTATTTCGCCTCTTCACGAGCAGCTCTGTCCACTTCACCCATTTCGCTCTTTGACGCTCTCAGATACCGTTTTAAGGAGAATGTTGATTCTTTCTTCTCCCTTAGCACAGTAGGACATTTGCAGAATAGTTTTGTTCTCGTGTCCAACTGCTGGTGTATTTCCAGGCCGGCTTTCAGTCCTATTTCAGAATGATCTATTTCCTCATCCATTGCTCGCTCTTATTGCGCCGTGATAATGTAATGTAAATAAACTAAACAATAAACTAACTGTCTAATCAATAAATATACAAATAGTGATAACTAATTTATTAAGACATTCACCATACATCCGCTAACGCGACTTCAGCGGTACTACCTTATAATGACCGAGAAAAAGGAAGCGGGAAAGAGAGCTAAATGGAGTAAATTTTGCCCGAAATGCGGTAAACAGACAGACGAATTCTTCGATTCTATGTGTAAAGACTGCTTCAAGCAGGGGATAACGTTACTTGTGCCTGAAAGTCGAAGTCTGGAACTAAGTGTGAGTGTCTGCCCACATTGCGGTGGTTTTTTCAAAGGTAAGGAGCAGACGAGCATCAAGCCGGCGGTTGAGACTGCTGTGCGGAAGGCAATATGGAAGAAGTACGGGGCTGAAACACCCGTAGAAATAGCAGAATTAAGCGTCGAGCTCGCGGAGAATAAACGCAGTGCACACGTGTCTATAGCGGTGAAAGCGGAGATAAGCGGTGTGGAAATAAAAGAAACTGGCGAATTCACCGCTGCGCTGAGACGAGAGATCTGCGAACGGTGCAGCAGGATCGCAGGTGGCTATTATGCCGCAATCGTGCAGATACGAGCAGAGGTCAGGATTCCAACAGATGAGGAACTCGCTGTAGCAGAGAACATTGCGCATGCGCCTTTAGGGGAATCGGATTTCGTCTCGAAAGAACGGATGCTGAAAGAGGGGCTGGACATTTATGTTAGTAGTGCGGAATACGGCCGGATGATCTCGAGGGCGGTCGTGAAGGAATTAGGCGGGAACTTCTCGGAAAGCAAGAAATTGTACGGACGAAAAGACGGCAGGGATATATACCGTGTGACGTTTTTGGTACGACTGCCCGGGTTAAAGCAGGGCGCGGTCGTAAAAATAGGCAACAAAAAGATTTCCGTGGAGAAAGTAATAGAAGGAGAAGGAATAGAAGGCGTGGACATGAACACGGGCGAGTCAGTGTTCGTGAGTAAGAAAGAGATGATGAAGGCGAAGAAGATCTAAGTATTTTTCATATATTCTCGCAGCAGAACCGTGGCATACGAGCCTTTTGGCAGGAAGAACTGTAACGTCGCTTTACATCGTTCCGGATTAAGCTCATCTTCGCTTATCTCATTTAACTTCACATCCACAGGCACCAGTACAGGCCTTCTTGTGCCTTTAGAGCTTATCTCTGGAATTTTCTCGATATAAAAATTGTTTAAGCTCACGTTTTCATCCTCAATAACCTTACGCTCAATCTCTCCTTCCAGACCATCTGCAAGCTCACTTTCAGAACCAAAGATAGGAGCGGTGACAAAAGCCCTGCCGCGCTTTATCAATCGGTTTATCCCTTCTAATTTGTCCTCACTGACTTTTTCCACTCTGTCAGGATCTGCTAATCCGAGTTCGTTATGAAAACAGACCACATCGCCCACCACCACCTCGTTCAATGGCAGATTCTGCTGCATACGATGACTCAAAATGAGGTTGAAGAGATAAGCCTGGTACGCGTGCACGAACAGTTTCTGTAAGTTCTTTGGAAGTACGGAAAAAGCAGAATGGAACCGTGCTTCTCCTATTTCTTCAAGTTCACTATTACTTTTCACCAGTTCATTCAGCATCGAGCGTTCGTATCGCAAGAACAGAGGCATTCGTTTCAAACATTCTTTTAGGTCACCGTTCTTGCATAAACTCCTCGCCTCTTTCGCCTCCTCGCTCTCACCTGCGAAAATATCGGAGATGTAAGACAGCACCGCCGCCTTTATATTACCTCGTATCAGATGCTCCCCCACAATATGCGTTATCGGACGATTCATGCCGAACCGCTGAACACCGAAGAAATTGGGTATGCCACCAGCAGTTTCTATTTCGGTTGTTATCGCAACGATTTTTTCTTTTAGCTCTTCTTTTCTTCCTTCTATATCTCGAATGACGATCTTGAACTCGTTTCCGTAAAGGTCGCCTAAGGAAACCGCTTTATTCGACCTTCCCACGATCTGCAAAGAGACATCACCGATCTTCACGCGTTCCAGCTCGGTTTCAGCGGTATCCCAGATGCTTATCTTCTGCGTGGTCACGGCGAATTTGTCTTTGGTGCCTGCGAACCCGATTCGATTCCTGCTCACACGCAACCGGTTGGAAATCTCGCGTACCACGCTGTGCGTGTCCCAGTTCTGCTTCGTTAATTCAGCAATTAGGTACTTTCCTTCATCTCCCTCTGTTCTATTAGTAACCTCACACACGAAAAAGTCAGCGGGTATTGTCTTTATCGTCCCCCCGATCCCGTCCGCTCTCGTAGCGTAAAACCATATTCCTATGCGCTTTTCAAACTCTGGACTCGTTTTTAGATTCATTCCTATTGACTTGACTCTAAGCGGCTACAACAACTTAAATCAAATTAAATCAATAATCTCATCCTTCACATACTGTATGAACTCGTCTTTTGTCGCCTTGCTGAAGATCGTTACCACCCCGTTTCTTGTTACGCCGACCACCAGACCGTGTCGTTTGGATTTCAGGACGATATACCATATCTTCCCGTGCTTCAGGTTGTCAACATACGCAGACGTATTCCCTAATCCCGAGCCGTACATAGACAGTTTTTTAATATTCGGGATGTCTACATCGTCGAAGAAGATAACTTTGGTATCCTCAAAGTTGTCCTCGTGAAAACGCTCAAATCGTGCTGGCTCAATCCGCACTTCCACGATCTTGCCCGTTGTGATGAACAGTATCTTGCTCAACTGATTTGCGATATTATTAGCTCGTGCTTTCTTATCCATCACCGTCAAAACAGTTCTGCTGCCGTTTTGCTCTTGCTTCTGCTCTTGTTCTTGTTGAACGAAGAAAAACGGCGCTTCAGAAGTGGTTGGCACGCGCACCCGCTCGCCACGATGATAGACATCCAGCAGTTGATCCTGAATGAACGTCCCGTACAGGGAATCGCCAACTAAACGCAAGTCCTTTATCTCGGTGACCAGGCTTATATCCTCGTCACTCAAGCGCTCTTCTGTTTTGAACCCTTTCAGCTTGGCTGCTATCCCTTGCAAGTCAATATCCTCTTCAACCAGGAACAATTTGCCCGCTAAGACCATGATTCATACTATGACAAGGAGATATTAATAAACTACCGATAAAAATCGGCTACTTTTTATAACGAAGACTTAATGGCAATGTCATCTCGGAACCATAAAATAAAATCAACGGCAAAAAAGATTCTGTATTCCTGGTTACCAACCTTTTAACCTCCCAACCTATAGTAAGAATAGCCGTCACAACGCATAAAATGCCCACAATAACGACCAAAGAACCCGGAACCAGCAGCAGCATCTGGCTGAAAGAGATAATCTTGGAAAATTTCATGTCCTATGAATATGCGAGAATACCACTAAAACCAGGACTTAATCTGATTTCCGGTCCCAATGGTGCGGGAAAATCATCCATACTATTGGCAATCTCCGTGGCGTTGGGTCAGATATACACAGAACGGGGCAAAAGGCTGAGAGATTTGATAAGACGTGGTAACGAAATCGCGAGGATAACCCTGGTGTTTGATAACGACGAGAAGAATGGACGAAGACCAATCAGTTTTTCAGACGCCGATACGTTCATGCTCTCACGTTATCTGAAGAACGACGGGCATTACTGGTGGGAAGCAGATTATAAGCAGATAAACTACGAAGAAGTTACCAGGCTCTTCAAAGGGTTTGGACTCGATCCCGATAATATGCTGATCATCATGCATCAGAACACCATGGAGCAGTTCAGCTTGACGTCACCGCAGGAGAAGCTAAAGCTTTTAGAGGAGGCGGTTGGCTTCAGTTCATATCGCGAGAAGGTGATAGAAGCGAGGAACCGGCTTGAATCAATCATCAGCGAAGATGACTCTATCTCTGAATTGCTTGGCAGAGCGGAGGAAAGCCTGGGTTACTGGAAGGAAATGCACGAGAAGTATTTACAGCGAGCAGAGTTGGAAGAGAAGCGGAGCTGGTTGAAACGTGAGGAAATATGGGCTCGGGTCATAAAACAGGAACGTGCGTTACAATCATTCGAAGAACAGCTTAACGTGAAGGAATATGCGCTCGAATCGAATTTGGCCGAGATGGAGGATACGAAAGGTAAGATAAAAGCAGGGCGGGAAAAGCTTGACTCGTGGCAAATCAACTCGAAGGAATCCTTTTACGAACTTCTGCACCGGGAGAAGGAGAGAACGAAAGTTGAGGCTTTAGCGGAACATCTGCGAGAGAACGAGCTGATCTTTAGCGAACGCGGAGAGCATGACGAGGTGCAGAAAATAAGAGAAAGGCTGAAAGAGGCGGATAAAAGGAGGCAAGAACTGAACGAGGCAATAAGCACGGTGCAAAGCAAACTCGGCGCTTTTGAACGAAGCTTAGAATTAACTATGGACGCTTATATAACCTATCGCGTAAAGGAAGAAGTTCTGCGGTTCAAGCGAGACCTGCTCGGAGCTGACATAAAAGCGACTAAAAACGAGATAGAGCGTGTGAATCAAAAATTGGCGGAGTTGCAATCTCTGAAGAGAAAAGCTAGTGAAAGGATAGAAACAGAAAGGAAACATAGCGAGATAGAGAATGAAATAGGGTTTGTAGGCGCGAAAATCGAAGCGCTGGGCAAGATACCGGAAGAGACCGAGGAAATATACACAAATTATTCAAAGTTGTTTGAGGAGTTGCAAGATAAATCGAAGATAGTAGCAGCGAATAAGCGCGAGGGACTGAAGGAACTTGATGCACGGCAGAAAACCTGGCAGAAGGCGATAACCGACCTTTTAGATTCCACCAACAGTTCTTTCCAGCAAATTCTGTCCGGCATAGGTGCCACGGGGTTAGCTCGGCTGGTTAATGTCGTAGATGGCGGTATAGAGAACGCAGGTTTAGAACTTCATGTTGGGTTCAGTGGCTCTCAACCTGTTCTGTTTGATTACTATACGCAAAGTGGCGGAGAGCGGTCAGTGTCGGTGATGGCGTTCCTGCTCTCAATTCAGCAGATGCTGAAGGCTCCATTCAGAGCGGTAGACGAGTTCGATCTGCACATGGACCCGCGGAATCGCGAAGAGATTTATAAGATGATGATCTCGTCAATGAAAGAGTCCGAATGCTTGCTGATTACGCCAGGCCAACTAACCGTAACTGATCCGAGTGTTCATATAATCGTGGTGCAAAAGGCGTATGGGAAATCAGAGGTACGGGAAGTAAGGTAGATATTTTGCAGTCTTATCCTTTTACATCCTCATCCTTGCTTCAGCGCTTTTAACGCCGCATCTACTATAACATCCTCTACCATTGTAAGAGAAGGCTCGAAGCACCTTTCTCTCATACATATATCAGTTGCAGTTATCCCTGCTTTTATAGCGAGTGTAAGCTCGTTTATACGCTCTGCAACCGTCTCCCCCGAGATTAGCTGCGCTCCTATTAACTTCTCAGTATCTTCCTCAAAGATTAATTTTGCGATTATCCGTTTCCTACCAGGAAAGAATCTTGCCTTTGTATATTTAATCGCAGTTCCGGCTTTTATTTTTATTCTGTATCTCCTTGCCGTCTCAGATATTACTCCTACACTACCCACTTGCAGACCTGAGATAACGGCTACCGTTGGGCTTAAGCAAGGTTTGTATGAAGAACTGATACCAAGCAGGTTATTAGAGACGACTCTTGCTTGTATCAATGCCGTGGATGCAAGTTGACTTAGCCTTGGCCGATTTGTAACCGCATCTGTCACCTCTATGCAATCGCCAAGAGCATATACGTTGTTCAAATAAGAGTTCCCTTTTTTGACACGCAAAGACTGATCTACCACTATTCCGCCACTTACTCCTACCTCTATCCCTGCTTTTTTCGAAATAGCCACATTGGGGCGCATTCCCGCGGATAGCAGCACTAAATCGACAGAGATTTCTTCTCCGCCCACTATAACTGAATCTGCGCGCGGTTCACCTTTTATAGCACTTACTACTGGTTTACCAAGAATGAAAGTAACATCTTTACGCAGCCGTTTTTGGACTATTGACGCCATATCATCGTCCAGGATAGCAGGAAGAAGATAAGAGAACATCTCCACGACAGTCGTCTTTATACTGTTTTTTGAGAACGCGACTGCTGCTTGCAGCCCGATTATTCCACCACCAATAATTACAGCGTTGCTTGTGTCCTTCGCATCCATCGCAGCTTTTAGCCTTTCTCCGTCTTCCCTACCCCATAATGTAAAAACTCCATCAAGGTTCGTGCCTTCTATCAGTGGAATAAAGGGTTTACTGCCCGTTGCTATTACCAAATAGTCATAACTTATCTCTTCACCAGTATCAACACGCACATAGCTATTCTCCAAATCGATGCTCGTAACTTCAGTCCCTGTTCTGAAATCAACACCTTTATCAATGTAAAAGTTTGGTTCAAATAGAACGAGATCCTTTATGCCATATATTCCCTCCAGCGCAAAGGGTAATCCACAACTTGAGAAGAAGCCCTCCGTCTCTTTCTTTATTAGTGTTATCTCCGTCTCTTCTGCACCTTCTTGCCCCCTGAGCAAGAGCTCTAAAACGTCTATTCCCGCAGCTCCTCCTCCAATTATCACCACTCTCCTCTTTACCATACCTCGTCTTCACCTATCTCTACTGAGTATAACCATACCAAACTGTCCCGCCCCAATGAACGGAGAAGTTCCGAGCATGAGCTCTGGTATTCATAGGTGCATTACATCTTGATATATAATCAAAGCAGGGAATAGTATAAATGAAATGATTGCAGAACGCGATTTATCCTTTGACGAGTACAGGAGGGGGACGAAAAAATTTGACTATAGAGGTACATAAATAAGGGGAAGGGGAGTCATGACTATGCTCACTAAATCGTATTCGTATATTCCGCAGTTCCTGAAGCCGCATGTGAAGGATGCAGTAGAGTTTCCTGATCTGGATGCTTTATCTTCGATGCTTGGAATAAAAGTAAGAGAAGCGGAGAAGTTAGTAATAAAAAATAACGAGAAATTAGCGGGCTATAAAGTCCGGGACGTCTTTTGCACCAAAGAAACGAGAGAATTAAAGAAAGAGATTTTGAAAATGCTCGCAGCCTATGCGACAACGAAGAATGGACGGGAGCTGGTTCTTACACGCACTCCTACCCTTGACCGGGAGGAACTGCAAAAGAGATTTGATGACGTGCACGAGAGCGAAAGATTGAAGGAGCTACTGGGTGATGAGAGAATAGCGCAGGTGCAAGAAATACTTTCTGAAGCAGAGATAGAGAACATGAGTTTAGGGAAATCACCGCTTATCGCTACTCGTAGAAGAAAGCTCGAAGCAACGATGAAGGAACTTTATGGCGATTTCGTGTGTGTAGATATTGTTGATTCTGTAGATAAAGCACAGGCGCTTTTGCAAAAAGAAGATATCATTTTGTTGGTCAGCGAAGGAGAAGATGAGGGAGCGTTTGACGACCCGGGCATCATAACCATAACTGATGATGATTTGTCAGATATCTGCGTTATTTATCCTGAGTTCGTGGTCAATTCTTTCATGGCGAAGAAGAAGGCACTGGAAGCGGTGATACGGCTCGTAACTGATTTTGAGGAACTCAGGGATTCCGCCCTGTTTAATGGTATCTCAGTAACGGATTTAGAAGCGGTGGTGGCATGCATCGGAAGAATAGAAACGGGAGAGAGTACCCTCGAAGCAAACTTCGATGAGGTGATGTATCGGTGGGAGGAAGCGCTTAACAAGGAAGTAGACAGGATTATGAGAAGCGGCGGAGGTGCCGATGATTTTAAAGCTTACCTGGATGAAGTCGTGGTGAGCATGGCAGATGAGCTGATGCTTACCGGGGAGGATAAAGATATTCTGTTGGAAAGCGCGTATGAGAACCTGGAGCGGGGACCGCCGTTTGAATTCTCGCGTGGAAAGACTGAAGTGTTGCGACAGCGGTATAACCGGAAAATGAGGGAGAGACGGTATTACCGGTCAAGAGATAGTGCAAAGCAATTAGAGGTGCAGAGCGAAGCGGTGAGCACCGCTATCAAACAGCTTTTCTATTTCGATTTTATGCTTGCCGTTTCGCGATTTAGCCTGGACTTCGGGTTAACTATACCGGAAATAGCCGAAGACGGGTTTGGCGTGATTAAGGGCCGGAACCCATTTTTAGTTGATGAAGAGCTTAAAGGCGGGGAGCAGGTGGTGCCGGTTTCTTATTCGGTAGGTAAAACGAATTTAGGTATCTTTGGCGCTACGCCACATCCGGTAGCCACCCTTACCGGGGCGAATAGCGGCGGCAAAACCTGTCTGGTGATCATGCTCGCAAGTTCGCTTATCCTCACGGAGCTTGGTCTGCCGGTGCCTGCGGAGCGAGCGGAAATGCCCTTGCAGCCGCTGTACGTGTATCGGCGGAAGATGATAAAGAAAACAGGGTCGTTTGAATATTCTATGCGCGCATTGGGCAGGATATTCATGCGCGAAGGTGCGAAAGTAGTGTTAATAGACGAATTAGAGGCGCTTACCGAACCCGGCGCTATGGGGCGGATAATGGCATCTGTATTAAACAACCTGCCGAAAGATACGCTGGCAGTGATGATAACGCATTTGATTCATGAATTATTGCCGCATATCAGTATGAGGAAGGTTAGAGTAGATGGTATAGAGTCCGAGGGCCTGGATGCTGCGGGAAATATTATCGTTGACCGACAGCCGATGTTCAATCATATCGGGTCGAGCACCCCTGAGCTGGTAATAACGAAGCTTCTGGGACGCGTGCGTAAAGAAGAATTAAAAAAGGTCTACGAGGAGATACTGAAGGTACTGGAGAAGGAAAGAGAAGAGTGGGGTTGAAATATACTCTCACCAATTGAGAATGAAATAAGCAGAAATGAAAAGGTTGTTCCTCGCGATACGCGATACAGTGAATTTAGGTGTGTTCTCTGTTTAGACCGGAACGTCTCCAAATAAGCATATTAACAGTACAAATCTCAAATTATGCTGGCTCACCGCTAATTTTATATATGATGAGCACATTGGACTTTAACGCAGAGATATTTAAAATAAAAGGGGGTGATTATAATTTATAATGGCAGAAGAAAAATCGGCTGATTTGAAACAACTGTTTGTTTACGAACATGATGCAGGACGGCTTGAACTTTTCATTCGAATCGTGTATTCGTTCGTTATCGGACTCGTATTGATGGTATACGGATTTATTGCAGAGATCTGCATGCTTATTCAGTGGCTTGTGATATTGATACTTGGACGCAGAAGCGAGGGGTTGAGCAACTTCATAAAAGGGTATCTCGAATATTATGTGCACGTGATCAGCTATATTTTTTGGATGACCGACGATAGACCCGGCATAATGCCAAAATCGGTTGAAATATACGAGAAGAAGTAAGCGGGATGGGATATGCATCAAAGAACAAATCGGTGTATGAGCCCTACGACAACCTCTTTCTTTTTTCTTTTTATTTATAATATATGGCCGCACCATAACGTCAAATTTGGGATAAGATGGTTTTAAATAGTGGTAGATTATAATGCACCTAATAAGAAAATGAAAACAGCGTGGCTTAATATAAGGATGGGGCTCTGTGTAATACTCCTGTTTGCAGTGATCTATGCGTTATTAGTCGTTATAGCTACTTTTGTTGGAGCAGGGACGCCGATAATTTACGCCTTGCTCGCCTTCGTGATGGTGTCTATCCAGTTCTTTATCGGTCCGAAGATAGTGGAGCGGACAATGCGTGTTCGCTATGTTACGGAAGGTGAGCAGCCGGAATTGCATCGGATGGTGAGCGAGTTAGCGATGAAGGCTGGGATTCCAAAACCTCGTATCGGGATTTCCGAGATAGCAATACCAAATGCGTTCGCTTTTGGCACTTCCCAAAAGACAGCTCGGGTTTGCGTTACAAGAAGATTGATGGAGATGCTGAGCAAGGATGAGCTGGAAGCAGTTGTGGGACATGAACTCTCGCATATACAACATCGCGATATGGTAGTTATAACGGCGTTGAGTGTGATACCAATGATATGTTACTTTATTTATTTCAGTTTCTTCTGGTCCGGGATCTTTGGCGGTGGTGGTCGGAGTAAAGAAGGAGCCTTACCAATGATGGCTATCGCTCTTATTGCTTTCGTCGTCTATTTCATAAGTAACCTAATCGTGCTTTATGCATCGCGTGTACGGGAATATTACGCGGATGCAGGAAGTGCAGAACTCACGAAGAAGCCTCATGCACTCGCATCAGCGCTCTACAAGATGATAAATGGTAGTGCACGTGTGAAGACGGATAAGGTAAAGAAGGAAATGGGCAGCATGCGAGCTTTCTTTGCCGCCGATCCGATAACCGCACGGAGAGATTTAAAGGATTTACGCGCTGCAGACCTGAATAGAGACGGAAGGATAGACGAGTACGAGTTGAAGATGTTTGCAGAACAGGCGAAAGCGAGCCGTGCTGATAGATTGATGGAACTCTTTTCCACGCATCCCACCCCCGTCAGTCGGGTTAAAAAGCTGGGAGAGTATCTCTAAAGTCCTTTTACATTACAGGTTATTCTTCATACCCTCTTATCGCCACCAATATCAGTTCCACTATACCGTTCCCACGCCATCGTGAAGAGTCAATCACCAAATCGTAAATGGTGAGGTCGTCCAGATTTATCCCGTAATATTGATCATAGCGCTTATGTTCTGATTGCTCTCTATTTTTCATTGCGGAAAGAGCTTCTTCGTAAGCTATTCCTTCGCGACCTGCAACTCTCCCAGCTCTTATCTCTATCGGAGCTTTCAACCATATCTTCAAATCTGCATGAGGAACGAAAAATCCGGACAGCCTACCTTCTACAATGACATTCTCCCTTTTCATCGCCTCTTCGCCCTGCTTCTCATCTATCCCTCTATCGAAATCATCGCTAATCTCTGCCAACTCATTGAATTCCCCTAACTGCAAGCTCTTTTCCTTCGCGATTGCTCGAAACATCTCACCTGCGGAAATTACATCCATTGATAACTCCTTTGATAACAACTCCGCAACTGTTGTTGTTCCACTGCCCGCAAGCCCGCTTATTGTTATTCGCATCAGCCTTTTATAACCGCTATAGCTCTGAAAGCCGCTACTTTTTTCGCTATCCCTGATACCTCGCAACTCCGAACGACCACCTCAGGGTCTTTATACGCCGCGGATACTTCCTCTGCCAGCTCACCATACTTATCAAACTGAACTCCCCGCTTCTTCCGCACGTCCCGCTTGGTTCGTTCTCTGGCTTTTACTAATATATGCCTCTTTGCTAACTCGGCTTTCACTTCGCTACCCCTATATTTCCTCATTGCTGCTGTCCTGCTCATCTCCCGACCGGCGCCATGTGCGCAGCTCCCAAACGTTTCGTCCTTCGCTATCTCTGTACCTACGGCTAAAAAGCTGCGCGTGCCCATCGAGCCGGGAATCAAGACTGGCTGTCCAACGCTTCGATAAATGGGGGGTAATCGTTCATCACCTGCGGGGAACGCTCTCGTTGCTCCTTTACGGTGCACACACAATTTCTTCCTCTCGCCCTCTATTACATGCTCTTCCTCTTTCGCTATGTTATGCGCGATGTCATACACCAGCTTCATCTCCATATCTTCCGCTTTCCTTCCCAGCGTCTCTTCAAAGACTTTTCGTACCCAATGCATTGCGAGTTGCCTGTTCGCAAACGCGTAATTCGCACAAGAGCACATCGCTTCATAATAATCCATACCCGTGCCGCTCTGTAAATAAGCGCATGCCAATTCACGCTCTAAACCGAGTATCCGCGCTAATACTGGATCTTTGCTCATCTCCCGTTCAAATTTCCTTAAATAATATGTGCACACACCGTGCGAGAATCCTCTACCACCAGTATGAACTAAAACAGCCACTTGCCCCTTCTCTTCTATGCCAAATGCCTTTGCAAGCTCTTCATCAAAAATATCATCTACTACCTGCACTTCCAAAAAGTGGTTTCCGGAACCGAGCGTGCCGAGCTGCGGCGCACCCCGCTGCTTCGACTTTTCGTCTATCTTCTCTGGATTCGCCGCTTTTAATCTCCCGCCTTCCTCTGTCCGCTCCACGTCTTCATCCCAGCCATAGCCGTTCTCAACGCACCACTCCGAACCGCCCAGCAACACCTCATCTAACTGGCTAAATGACAATCGCACCTTTCCCGATAGCCCCAGCCCTGACGGAATATATTCAAACAGCCCGTCTATTATCTCTGACAGACGGGGTCTGACGTCCTCCTCTCGCAGATTTGTTCGAATCAGCCGTACGCCGCAATTGATGTCGTAACCGACACCCCCAGGCGATATAACGCCTTCCTCGAAGTCCGTAGCCGCTACGCCACCTATCGGAAAGCCATAGCCCTGATGCCCATCGGGCATAACCAGCGAGTATTTCTGTATGCCGGGAAGCGAAGCGATGGTGATTGTCTGCTGCAGCGTTAGGTCTCGCTTCATCTTATCTAACAGCGCTTCAGCCGCGTATATCCGCGCTGGCACCCTCATATAGTCTTTAAATGACTTCGGTACTTCCCATACGTCCTCTCGTATTTTTTTAAGCGGGATTTCCATCTTCAAAATACCTCTTTTATCTTTATCAATTTCTTTATTGTAAAAAGCTATGCCTTCTACTTACCAAACCTCCAAACCTCTAAACCTCTTCATCCACCTTACGCTCGTATGTCTGAACGAGCATACCCTTACTTTGCTCCCAGGGCTCACCCATTTTGTAGAAGTTGTAGCGCTTCATTGCTCGCTCACAGGGTTCGTTACCCATTAAGATATTCACGTAATTCACCGCACATTTACTCGATTTCGCAAACTCCAGGAACTGCTCGTACATTGCGTACGCCACGCCCTGGTTTTGATATTCCAGTAGAACCGCCTGCTGCTCGCCGTAGCAACCACGTTCTGTTACGGACGCTTTATAAACGCCTACCAATTCACCCTTTGCGTGAACGCCGAAGAAGAAATAGCCTGAGTTCATCTCTCTCTTTATCTCATCCTCACTTATCGCACGCTTCTCACGCCATTCCTTCGGATAATCATATGCGTTCAGCCATACCGCCTTGTAAAGAGCTGCGAGGTCTTTCGCATCTGCTTTACGCATTTGTACGACACGATATTTTCTGCCGGTATGTGCTCCGTCTATATCACAAGTAGCCATTTTTTGGTTTCCGATACAACTATGAACTAAGTAATTGTATAGTTATGATGAAGATGTATGATACATGATACATGATACATGATACATGATACATGATGCATGAGGAGGGAATATGGCATTTCAGATATTCAGATGTATTAGGATTTTGGAATATATCTGTTATTATAGCCCTGTATCATGCATCCGACATCTTGCATCTTGCATCTTGCATCTTGCATCTTGGCAGCTAAACCCCCATGAACCTTTTCTGCATTTCGACAACTTCAGTACTGTCTTTTGCCTTGGAATATGCAAGCAGCCTATCCGCATTCAATCTCAAAAATTCGTTTCCCCAGTTGAACTTCGCCAATAGCGATTGT
>JAUWQN010000012.1 GCA_030611045.1 Methanosarcinales archaeon | reverse complement strand
TATTTCCCTTCCAGCCGGTCTTTCGTTCTTTTTTTGTTTTTTTTTGAAAATGATAGATTGTAATATGTTATTCCAAGGAACTATCTTATTAAAATTGATGTTTTAATTTGACATTGTCAAATTAATCACCTCTGATTAACTATATGAACGAAAGCACAGCCTCTCACTGGTGCATGCCGATTGGCTCGACTATGATGGGATCCAGGTGATTGCGTTCGAGGATGATGCATCGAGAAAGATTCTCTCGATCGCTGAATTCGCACATGCAACCGCAGACAATGCCATAGCGGTGCTCCAACGCGCGGAAGAAGCAGCAAGCGCGTATCGTGATCATATCAGCGAGGTTAATACGGATCAAGGCAGCCAGTTCTATGCAAGCGGAGGCGAGAAGAAGAGCAAAGGTATCAGTCGATTTGAACGGTATCTGAGTGTGCGATGCATCAACCACATCCCATCGAAGCGGAATAATCCGCAAACGAACGGTAAGATCGAGCGGTGGTTTCAAGAGTACAGAAGGCATAGATGGCGGTTTGATAGCACATATGCGTTCGCAAAGTGGTACAACAACCGTATCCACGGAGCTCTCGACCTGGAATGCGGTGAAACCCCGAATGAGGCATTTGTCAGGAAACTGAGAAGCGGGAGTATCCTCGGGATGTTCCTTGAGTGGAACGAAAGGGAGGTAAGTTTATGAAGGAAAAATCTCTTTTGGATAGTAAGCGAAATAATATTAGGACTCAACAATACTATTTATAAACCTTGGTATAAATGTAAAAAACATTAAAGGTATATAGATATACCTGAGGCGGCGGATACAAGAGGGGAGAAGAAGAAATGGCAATCGAAAGAACGTTCTTGATGATAAAGCCGGGAAGCGTGGAGCGAGGGCTTGTAGGGGAGATCATCGGAAGATTTGAGAAGAAGGGATTGAAAATAGTAGCGCTAAAGCTTGCACAGCCAACTAGAGAGCTGATGGAGAAGCACTATGAGGAACATCGGGGAAAGGATTTCTTTGAGGGGTTGATTTCCTATGCGACCTCAGGACCAGCGTTATCTTTGGTAATCGAAGGAGAAGATGCAATCAAAGCGGCGCGGAAAATAGCGGGCGCAACTGATCCAAAAGAAGCAGAGTCCGGAACCATACGAGGAGATTATGCCTTGGATGTGCGGCGCAATGTAATACATACAGCAGATTCGAAAGAGGCTGCGGAGCGTGAAATAGCCCTTCATTTCGAGAACTCGTTTTTAACTAAACACGTTTCGCAAGAAGATAAATCGGCAGTTCTCGCATTGTAAATGGTGGTTTAACCTAAATACGTTTGCTTTTACCCCCCCTCCAACTATGTTCACGAATCAAAAAACTTTTACTAATCTATACTTTGAAGTATAACCTATTTTGATCAAGCTCTCTTTTTCAAATAAAGTAAAGTTCGTTAAGGGAGGGATGAGGTAAGGTAAAATGGAAGAAGGGGAAGAAATAACGTTTGAAGACGCGATGAAGCGGTTAGAGGAGATAGTAGAAACGTTGGGAGAGGGTAACCTTTCGTTGGAAGATTCACTGAAGAGGTTCCAGGAGGGTATGGAGTTGTGCAAAATTTGCAATAAGAAGTTAGACGAGGCGGAATATAAAGTGGAGAAGCTGATGGAGAAGGAAGGTGGAGAGCTAAGCGTGGAGGGCTTCGAGGTGAAGGAGTAACTTGCGAGCAATTCTACTTATGAACCCAGAAGTAGCATCGATACAGAGGATAGAATCGAAAAGTTTATATAGGGAGTCGGCGAATCGGTTAGAGTGGTTGTTACTTTATGAACAGGATACAGTCAAATAGCTTGGCATCCTTTTATTAATAACTAAGATCAAATCAAAAGTTAAATATCTTGTGACAAAAATAAACGGGGGAGTAAAATATGGTGATGGGGGAAAGTGAAAAAGGGATAAATGATCCAGAAATAAAAAAAGCTTTGGAGTACGCTGAGAGATTTAGAGACAAGGTTTTTGTAATAAAATTCAGTGGGGAGGTATTGGCAGATGGGAGCATAATGGACTCGATAATTTCCGATTTGATCACATTAAAATACGATGCTGGCATAAAGATGGTTGTAGTTCATGGAGCAAGTAAGAGAATATCGTCTGTAATGGATAAACTTGGTTTAAAGGCAAAATTTGTTGGCGGATTGAGGGTTACTGATGAAGCGACGCTTGATATTGTCCAAGCGGTCTTATCAGATACTAATCAGAGGATAGTTTGGAGCATAAATAAGAGAGGGGGTAAAGCGAAAGCGGTTGGTATTTCTGGCGTTTCCGGCAATTTATTCACTGCCAGAAAATTACATCCAGATTTAGGCTTTGTTGGATGCATTGAAAAGGTTGACGGTGAGCTTGCTAGGCTGTTTACACAAAATGGATATATACCCGTAATCTACCCGATCGGATCGGACGGACAGGGGACTCTGTTTAACATTAATGCGGATCACGGTGCGAGTGAATTGGCGTGCGGTCTAAAAGCAGAGAAACTCATCCTTTTAACCAACGTGAATGGAGTGTTACGCAATCGAGATGATGAAAGCTCTTTGATACCTACGCTGACGTTATCAGAGGCGAAAGGCATTCTGGAAGAGAGTTTTATAACCGCGGGTATGAAGCCGAAGATAGAATCTTGCATAGCGGCGGTAGAGCGCGGCGTTAAAAGCGCACATATTATCGGATTGAAGAGACATGCGATATTGCAAGAGATATTCACCGAAGAAGGTGTCGGAACGATGATAACACGGTAATAGTCTCACTCTTTGGACACCATTACCTCTGTTGCTTTTATCACCGCTTCTACCTCATCGCCGATTTTCAAGTCAAGATCATCTACGGCATCCTTTGTTATCAACGCAGTGATAACTACCGGCGTTTCGATCCCGATTCGTACAGAAGCAGCAACTTCTCCTTTCTCTATCCCTTTCACCACACCTTTAAGTCTATTCCGTGCGCTTATTTTCATATACAATGCCTCCCAAAATTCATCATCTGCCGATAAACCCGCTAAATAGCGTTCATATCGCTCATATTCATGCAAAACGCGCTCGCCTTCTTCCGTCAGTCCTGCACCACCGCCGCCCTTTGCACCGCCCCGATACGTCTTCACCACAGGAGTGCCTATCGCATCCTCTATCTTCCGTATATGTTCCCATGCAGACCGATAAGGAATAGAAAGCTTTTCCGCAGCCCTCCGAATGGATGCCAATTCTTGAATCTCCCGGAGCAGTTTTGCTCTTCCTTCACCCAAGATCGCCTGCCCTTGATGCTCTATCCAGGGCTTGTACTTCGATTCGTATTTTCTTCTGGGCGCGTGCATGTTAGAGTAATAAAATAAAGTCTGGAAGTGTTAAATAGCTTTTTTTATTTCCGACATGCCGACACGGCAAACGCGATCACCACAAATGTGGAGGGATCCTCATAGCTTCTTCTTCATCTCGTACAGCAAATTTAACGCCTCTATTGGTGAAATCTGCTCCACATTTAATGTCCTCAACTCCTCTATCAGTGGATGCTCCTGTACTTCCGTTTTCACGACCACTTTCTTTTCGCCGCTCTCTTTGTCACCGCGTTCTACTTCTATCTCGCTTTCCATCCGCTTCAAAACGGTTTTTGCAGATTCTATCACCTCATCAGGCAAGCCAGCGAGTTTCGCCACCTGTATCCCATAGCTCTTTGAACCGCGCCCTTCCACAACCTTCCGTATAAAAAATATCTCATCTGCAACTTCTTTTATTGATACATTGTAGCATTTCACGCTATCAAGCATATCTGCGAGCTCCGTGAGTTCATAGAAGTGAGTTGCGAACAGCGTTTTCGCTCTTATTCGCTCATTAACATATTCGCCTACAGACCATGCTATACTCACGCCATCCAGCGTGCTGGTGCCTCTTCCAATTTCATCAAGAATTATCAGGCTTCGTTCAGTCGCATTATTCAAGATATTCGCCGTTTCGCTCATCTCTACCATGAATGAACTCTGACCCATGGAAAGGTCGTCGTAAGCGCCGACACGCGTAAAAATCCGGTCTGTAACGCCGATCTTCGCCTCCTTCGCGGGTACGAAAGAGCCGAGCTGCGCCATCAACACGATTAAAGCAACCTGACGCATGAACGTAGACTTTCCACTCATATTAGGTCCAGTGATAATCATCAATCGGTTATTCGTGCCAATTCGGATATCATTCGGCACGAACCCGGCCTTTACCTCTTTCTCCACGACCGGATGTCTCCCGGCCGTTATAACAATTTCGTCACCTTCATTCACTTCTGGACAGCAATATCCTCTTTCTGCCGCAACGTCTGCAAACGCCAGAAGCATATCCAATTCAGCAATCGAATTTGCGGCATCTTGAATCTCCTTCGCACGTTTCGCAACGTCCTTCCTTATCTGTTCGAATAACTCATACTCCAATTCCTTTATCCGTTCTTCAGCACTTAGTGCCTTAGCCTCGTAAGCCTTCAACTCCTCCGTTATATAGCGCTCCGCCCCTGTAAGCGTCTGTTTCCTTATGTACGAAGTCGGCACCTGCTCTATCCACATCTTCCGCACTTCGACGTAATACCCAAAAACCTTGTTATAACCCACTTTGAGCGATTTTATTCCGGTACGTGCTTTTTCATTCTCCTCGAATTCCGCTAACCATTTCCTACCTTCATGCTTTATCGTTCTTAACTCGTCCAGTTCATCATTAAATCCTTTCTTTATCAACCCTCCATCCCTTACTGTTATCGGAGGCTCTTCTAATATGCTTTGGTCTACCAGATCCACAATCTCTGAGAAGGTGTTCGACTTCAACGCTCTGAGCGCGTTTTTTATCTTTTCTGCGCGGCATTTCTTTAAAATCGCTCGTAATTCATCTATCTGCAGTAAAGACCGCTTTAACGATATCAAGTCACGAGCGTTCGCGTTCCCGTAAGATACACGACTTATTATCCGCTCAATATCATAGGTCTCTCGGAATACGACCTTTAACGATTCCCGTAGTAGTATATCAGCATGAAACTCTTTTACCGCCTCTTCCCGCCTCTTTATCTCGTGAACGTCGAGCAACGGAAATCGCAAATTCTTTTTTAGAAGTCGCGAACCCATGCCTGTAAGTGTTTTGTCCAGCACACTAATAAGAGTCCCTCTCGGTGTTCTATCCCGTATGTTATTAAATAGTTCGAGGTTGCGCACGGTAACGCTGTCTAAGATCATGTAATCGGAAACGAAGAACGTCTTAAGCGGTTTGATGTGAGATAACACTTTCTTCTGTGTATCCCTGAGATAAGAGATCACAGCACCCGCTGCGGTTATTCCTGCTTTAAGCTCTCCACATCCAAAACCGTCAAGCGAGATAACGCCAAAATGGTTTAGCAGCGTGGTATAAGCAGTTTTATAATCAAAATAGTAATCGTCATAGCGGGAAATGGTGCACGCCTCTTGCTCAAACTCAAGTTCAAGCGATTCGGGCAGTATTATTTCCGCGGGCTTTACCCGTTCAACTTCGTTTAACAGCGAAGCATGCGTTTTGTCATCTTCCAATTCGGTCACTGAGAACTCACCTGTTGAAACGTCAACGATTGCTATGCCCACCTTGCCATCCATGAGATTTACGCACATCAGATAATTGCTGACACGCTCTTCGAGATAGGAATCTTCTATTATCGTACCGGGCGTAATAAGCCGCACTACCTCCCGCCCTTCTATTTCCTTGCTTTCTTTATTCTCTATTTGTTCACAGATAGCCACCTTATAGCCCTTCTTTATCAACTGTTTTATGTATGGTGTGACAGCATGGAACGGCACGCCAGCCATTGGAATTTTCTTTGCTGCTCCTTTGCCCCTACCCGTAGCGGTTAACGCAATGTTCAGCTCTTTAGATGCCACTTTTGCATCCTCACCGAAAGTTTCATAAAAGTCACCAACGCGAAAGAGTACAATGGCATCGCGGTATTTCTCTTTTATTTTGTAATACTGCTGCATCATTGGAGTTATTTCTGGCATTGGCATTTTCACCTCTCTCTCTATTTTTAAATCCACTATCTTTCTATTTTTTGATAAATGTTTTCTTTTAGTTGTAGTTGCATATAGATTATAGCGAAAAGTGCGAAAAAGAGAAGATGTGAGTGGGCCCGTGGCTTAGCTAGGATAAAGCACCGGCCTTCTAAGCCGGGGATCGCGGGTTCGAATCCCGCCGGGTCCGCTATAAGGGGCCAGACCCCCCTTATCAACCCTCCCAACCCAAACAGTCCACTATAAATGGTCTGTTCCTCCTTATCTCCCTTACCGGCCAAAATTTTTGGGTTGGGCCTTATTCGTTCAGACTCATTCAAAATTTAGGAGGTCTTGCCCATCTCCGTCTTGCCAATGATATACATATGTGGCCCTCTATCTTTATTTTGATTCCGAAAACCTTTCCTTCTCCTCGGAAGTATGTTTTGGCGAAGAGGTTTATATAAGGCATATCTTTTTATTCCCTAAAAATCAAAAGGGAGATCATGCTTGATGCGATTATCAGTGGATATTTATATGTCTGGGACATTTTGAGGCCTTACATGTCGCACATATTATCCTTCATAGCTGGTATATTCACCCTATTTGTAATTTGGCTTGGAAAAAGGATCTACAATACTAAACTAAGAAACCCAGTAAAGATGTACTTTCTAATCTCTGACCAGAGATGCCAACTTGATTATGTAGAGCAAGATGAAAAAGAACATCTCGTTAAAGAAATAACTCTTCCAAGTAATAGTAAACAACTGGTTTTAATATGGTATAGGCCAAGAGTAAATTACTTTGAAGATATGCATTATTTTGGCTGTGAGGGAGACCTTGCCACAAAGCCTAAAATTATAAATTATTCCAATCCTTTCGTTATCCAAGATAATTTACAAAGGAATTATTATATAGATTGGCATCAATACTACCATCTCATAACTAATAAGAATCGTATTAGGGATGAGGTATATGTGGACGGATTTGAAGTACAAACTTTTTCAAGCGGAGAATACGAAGCAAATGTTTTTGTTCATACTCCTACGAGATTGGGAAAAGCAAAACTAAAAATAGTTGTCGCAGATGATCCATCAGAAGGAGTTATGTGCAGTAGTTACGAGGAAGAAAAAAGAAAGCTAAGGCATTTATTCATAAAAAAGCATAAAAAACATAAAGTTAGATTCATTACTTCCTGATTCCCCTATTTAGTGGATATCCCAACTTTTTGTAATAAACATACCAAAGGGGCTTTCGACCAGGATCTACCCATGAGTAAGAAAAAATATTGGCAATAACAATCAAAACATGCCTTCTAAGCCCGGGATCGCGGGTTCGAATCCCGCGGGTCCGTTTTACTACGCCGAACGAAATATTTATAGGATTCGTTGCATTCTAATCGTAGGTGATGATAATGCGATCCGACGTATTGAAGGCAAATATCGAGACCTTACCGCACAGGGCGTTATTAATGTCCGCAGGTCTAAAAGCAGAAGATTTTGACCTGGACAAGCCGTTTATCGGTGTTGCGAATAGTTATAACAATATCATTCCTGGCCATATCCTTTTGAACGATTTAACGCAGGAAGTAAAGAGAGGGATTAGAGACGCTGGCGGCGTTCCCTTAGAATGGGGCGTACCCGGCGTTTGTGATGGTATTGCGATGCACATAGAGATGCGGCTAAGCCTGCCAAGCCGCGAGCATATTGCTGATAATATAGAAATAATGACCTTATCGCATTCGTTGGACGGCTGGGTTGGCGTAACCAACTGCGATAAAATTACTCCGGGCATGTTAATGGCTGCCGGACGTCTTAATTTACCTGCGATTATGCTCACCGGTGGCCCAATGAAAGCGAACGTCGTAGAGGGGACGAAACACCACCCTATTGAGGGATTTGGTCTTGTTGGTCAGGTTAAAGGCGGTAAGATGACCGCAGAAGAAGCCGAACAATTCCTGCCGGCCATGACTTGCGGTGCGGGTTCCTGTGTTGGTCTTTTCACTGCAAATACCATGGCAACCGTTACCGAGGTGTTAGGCATGTCAGTCACACGATGTGCAACCACATTGGCAATTGATCCGGTAAAGAGAGAACAAGCGTACGAGACCGGTAAACGAATCGTAGCGTTAGTCAAAGAGGACTGTAAGCCACGCGACATAATGACAACGAATGCTTTTGAAAACGCTATTCGAGTGGATATGGCGATGGGCGGCTCGACAAATACGGTTTTACACATCCCCGCGATAGCCAAGGAAGCGGGTATTGATATCGCGGTTGATATGTTTGATGCGATCTCGCGAGAAACGCCGAATTTATGTAAGATCATCCCAGCAGGCCCATACGAAATGGCGGACGTTGACCGGGCAGGCGGCATTCCCGCTGTTCTTAACCGATTGAAAGATATGCTCAAAGATTCCCCAACGGTAAACGGGAAATCAATAAAGGAGATAGCAGCAGAAGGGAAGGTTCTGGATGACGAGGTTATTCGGGCGCTGAATAACGCACACTTCGCGGAAGGCGGTATCGCTGTATTAAAAGGAAATATAGCACACAGTTCGATAATAAAGCAAACTGCGGTTGATGAAGCGATGAGGGTGCATTCAGGTCATGCTAAGGTGTTTTATACCGAAAAGGATTTGTTAGACGCAATAGAAGCGCGAGAGATCGTTGAAGGAGACATTGTGGTCTTGCCATTCCAGGGACCTGCGGGCGCACCGGGCATGCCGGAAATGCTCACGCCAACCGATGCCATAATGGGCGCAGGGTATCAAAAGGTAGCGTTAATCACCGACGGCAGATTCTCGGGTGGCACTTCAGGACCGTGCATTGGCCATATCGAGATGGAAGCGTACAATGGCGGAGCACTCGCAGCCATACAGAATGGCGATATCATTGAGATAAATATACCTAACCGAACGCTCAATGTGAAACTAAGCGATGCTGAGATTAAAGAGCGGCTGAAGCAGGTTAAGGCACCGGAACGTAAACTGACGCCGTTATTAGAGTCGTACCGAAAGAAGTTCACCGGCATTAATTGTTATGGTGAGTAAGTAAAAGGCAACAAGCAACGCTTATTCCATTCTCGAATCTGCTATGCCGAATTTTTATTTATGGGTCGGATAACCGAAAAGTTTATATAACCCCACCTTCTTAAGAAGATAATTATAAGAAGTGATAAAAATGGCTGAACTAACAGTAGCACCTGTAAACCGGTTAGTTAGTAACGCAGGGGCAGAGGGAGTAAGCGAAAGTGCCATCAGCTCACATAACCCTATCCAGTTATCGGATAGTTTCGCCTATCCGGTAACGTTTCCATTCGAGTGGCGCCATAGCGAAACTTTAATAGCTAAAATCGAAAAAATGTCAGAGGGTGAGATAAGCGAACTATTAGAAAAGAACAACGGGTCATCAAAGCATAAACCGATTTGTGTAATTTGTGGTGAACATAACGGACTGGAGTATCGAAAGGAATCCGGGAATGTTTCCCATCTCATCTGTGAGGATTGTGCTATCCGTTATGTGCGTAAAGTAAGTGAGTTACAAAACCGATAAAATTTTAATTGCGCATGGAGGACAGACAGGGCAGTGATTACGTTGATAGCCTCGCTGAGCTTGTTTCAAATCAGCTCGCTTCGGGTTTCCGGGAGAAAGGAGGGGATAGGCCTAAAGAACAATCCTTCAAAGACGTAAGTAAGGAATCTCTCAGAATTTAAGAATCTCCTATTTTTAGATTATCAAGCAACCTGCAAATCTCGTCAAAGACCTCTGATATACCCGCTGCACCATTTACCGTTAACAACATCATGCCCTCTTTCGTGTAATAGTTTATCAACGGCTGTGTTTGATGCTTATAAACGTCCAAACGATTCATGATTGCTTCTTCCTTGTCATCATCCCGATGATAAAGCGTGTTACCGCAAAGATCACAGATTCTCTCTTGTTTTGGTGGGTTGAACACGATCTGGTAGCTCGCCCCACAGACGCACATCCTCCTTCCAGCAAGCCTTTTGATCAATTCATCATCGGGCACATCTATATTGAGCACAACATCCAGCTTCTTACCCATCGCATTCAAGATCTTGCTCAGCGCATCCGCCTGTGGTAACGTTCTTGGATAACCATCCAGGAGAAAACCTGACGCACAATCAGACTGCGATAACCGGTCTTTAGTGATTCCTATTAATACGTCGTCCGGCACTAATTCTCCTTTGTCCATGTATGATTTGGCTTCAAGTCCAAGTTTCGTCTTCCTCTTAAGATTATCCCGTAAGATGTCTCCAGTCGATATATGCGGTATACGGTATTTCTCAGCCAGCATTTTCGCCTGCGTTCCTTTTCCTGAGCCCGGTGGGCCAAACAAAACGATATTCATATTTATCTATCCAACCTCCATCTCAATAGAGTAAGCTCCAACGACTATATCTTTAATCAACGAGTGGTCTTAAAAATCTGTCGGTTCTTTGCGTATAAAAGGCGGTGATTTTAATCTTTTAGAATTCTTCAGGAGTAAAGACATATTTATAGAATCACTTTTTATATTAGTTATAACTTGATTTTGGAGGGAGTTAGCTTAGTTAGTTAGCTGACGTGATGAGCATAAAATGGCAGCAGAGCCTGAACCTAAAAGCAGATGGATGTACGTTTCATTTGTGCTTATAGTGATTCTCATAGCCCAACTGGGTTTATTCTCCTACGTAATGATAGATTTTCAGCGAACAATTTCAGAACTTCAAGATAAACAAGATTCAATCCACGCGGATTTAGCAAGCCTTAACATATCTGTCGAAAGTTTAGGGTCTTATCTCAATTATCTCAATGAACTTCAGGGTTCGAGTGTAAGTCAACCTTCAATTGGCATAACTCCGGTTCAGATTTACGATTTGTCACAAGATTCAGTCGTACTGATTACGGTTAAGTGGCAGACCCTCTCGGGTTTGGAGCCTATTTCGAGCGGCTCAGGATTCATTTATGATAGGGCAGGGCACATCATCACTAACAATCATGTGGTTGAGGATGCAGATGCGATAGATGTTACTTTCAGCGATGGAACGACTGTGCATGCTGAACTTGTAGGGGCGGACCCGTACATTGACCTTGCGGTTATTAAGGTAGACGGAGGGCCGTCAGATCTGCTTCATCCTCTTCCGTTAGGCAGGTCGTCTGAGCTTCTTGTAGGCGAAAGCGTCATGGCTATCGGTAATCCATTTGGCTTAAGTAATTCGATGAGTCTTGGAATTGTAAGTCAGTTGGGCAGGGAGCTTGACGCTCCACGTAATTATAAAATTGTAGATGTAATTCAAGTGGATGCCGCGATAAATCCTGGAAATTCAGGGGGACCACTTATGAATATGCATGGTGAAGTGGTCGGCGTTAATACTGCCATAATTGAAGGTTCAGTTGGAGTTGGATTCGCCATTCCGTCAGATACGGTGCGCCGAGAAGTTCCGCAACTAATTCAAACAGGTCAATATATGCATCCCTGGATTGGCGTAACGTCGGTGGATCTTGAGCCGGGTATAGCTGAGGCTATGGGTCTTAACATAACGAAAGGCACTATAGTTGTCGAAGTGGTTGCAGAGAGTCCAGCTGATGTGGCAGGCATTAAAGCAGGCAATCAAACAACCGTTATAGGTGGAAGGATATTTACGCTTGGCGGGGATGTTATCGTCGGTGTTGATGATGTTGTAACGGTGAGAAAACTTATCGATGTACTTGTATATATCGAAAGAAACAAGAATCCCGGCGACACGGTAGCACTAAAAATAATCCGAAACGGCGAACTCTTAAGCGTCGATGTGACCCTCGGAGTAAGGCCCGCACTGTAGTTTCGCATCCGCTTCTCCTTTCTTTTCAGTTTTAGCGCGCTCCTTTTGTGCAATTTCTTAGCGGTCATAACACACAATCATTGCTAACAAGATATTCTCGGTAATCGGGTCTGCATAGGTTCGTACCTGCTCGGTATCGACGTAATTCTGGTTTATACGGCCCATTGACAGTGCAACCGTGAGAAGTGCGACTATGACTACGATGGCTGCTAAGGTTTTATTGTTCATAATGAATCATCTCCTTTTGGTTTATATTCTTCGTCAGAACGTAGGAAATGGACATACACATCATCAATTCTCTCTCTGCACCACAATCGTCCTCTCAATCGCCTTCGCCACTTTCATATAATGCTCAATCTCCTCCAGCGATAATTCCCGCTTCTTCCTACCCTTCAAATACTTCGCCAGCACCTGATACGCACCAATTCGATATTCCCACACCTCTTTAGAAATTCCATCGAAATATTGTGTTTTATTGAAATAAACCCTTTCGTTCTCCTCGTCGAATCTCACTTTTTCCATCACATTTCTATACACTCACTTCGGTTCTTTCTAACATTCAACCAACACCACCCGTGCCGGCGCGCCGTCACACCCTTTCAATTTCAACGGCAGCGCCACCATAAAATATTCGCCGGGTTCGATGTTACTCAAATCAAGCGTTTCAATAATAATCACATCATTTCCCGTCAAAAGCTTGTGAACGGGATGTTCCTCTGTATCAAGCTCCTCGATAGAGAGATAATCTATACCCACAACCCGCACGCCATTTTTGACCAGAAGTTCCGCAGCCGAAAAATCGAGCGACACGTACTCCCGGTTGAATTCTTCTGATTTGAGCAGTTCCGAATTTTTTGTCTTAAACAGGATTCGCTTATAGGTTTTAAAGTCAACATCTCGTAACTCATCTGCGGTTATGGTATCAGTATCTATCTGGACCACCAGTGCCTCACCGATCAGATCATACAGGCTCAACCGATCTACCGTCTTGCCATCCGCTGTAAAGTGGTAGGGCGCGTCAATATGGGTGCCGATGTGGGTACTGAGGGTTACTCGAGAGAAATTATACGCATCGCCGTTCCTGATTGACGTCTCTTGCCTCAGCTTTACATCCTGCTCGTCTATCCACTTCAGCATTCCCGGATAAATGGATACGGACAGATCATAAATTTTACGGGTTTCCATCTCTTTTCCAGCTATCTAAGCCTCTAACTTCTTCACATACATATCCTCATAAATTGGACCTTTAGGCGTAAGCGTGCTCTTCTTCAATTTCAACTCTTCTACAAGCATCTTCTCCACTTCCACATCCCGCAACTCCTCTATCTTCTTCAACACACGCCTTAGTTCGTTCTTTGACCTAAACGGCTTTTTCACTCTGCAGAGCGTAACGTGCGCACTGAACCGCTTCTCAAGCGGAAATCCTAATGCGTGCATCTCCGATTCCACTTCCTCTTGCAACGCCTTCAACTTCTCCGCGCCTCTTTCCATGCCCACCCAGATAACCCGTATGTTCCGTGCTTTATCCAGCGAAGCCGCGGGAAAGAATCCCACACCACGCAGTTCCAATTCAAACGGTTTTTGACTTATTCCTGCCAATGCGCTCTTAATTAGCTCCACATCATCGTCTGGAACCTCCCCGAGGAACTTTACCGTTTGGTGCGTCTGTTTCGCATCCACAAATTTTACTGCACCCTGCGTAAGTCCTAACCCTGCAAATTCCTGCTGTATTCCTGCTATCTTTGCTCTTATTTCCTCAGACAGGTCAACTGCGATAAAAGCTCTCATAAACTTTTTTGCTCCGCAAAAACCTTTTCTAAAAATTTATCTTCTTATTTCCTTTTGGTAACGCATCTCTTTCTAAGAGACGCTTTAAATTTAACATCCGTGAGCCAGAGCGTTGTCGCTTCTCATCCTCACGCTCCTGATAGGTTCTTATTGCCCTGAGGATGTCTACTCTTCGGATTTCCGGCCAAAACGGAGCGCAGAAGTACGCTGCACATTCGTTCCCTAACGCCTGCCAGGGCACGAAATTACTCAATCTCACCTCTCCACCGGTTCTTATAATCAAATCCACACTCGTTTTTGCGCCTGAATCTGAGGCATCGTCTTCTCCTTCAATTTCGCTTATGTACAAATGCCTTGAAATCGTATCCTCATCTATGTCCCCAGGCTTTAATAATCCTCTCTTTACCCTATCAGCGATTATACGCACCGCATCCACTATCTCCATCCTTCCGCTATACGCTACTGCAATGAATAATTTGAATTTGTTATACCGCTCGGTTGCGTGTTCTGCTTTGCTTATCCCCTCTTTGACCGATTCCGGCAGCAAATTGACGTTCCCTATCGCCTTCACACGTACTTCATTCTTATGTATTCTTTCATCAACACTTAACTTCTCGAATTCCGCACGCAGGAGCGCAAAAAGCATCTCTTTCTCCTCTTCCGTCCTGCAAAAGTTTTCAATAGAAAAAGCATAGAGCGTGAGTTGTTCCACTCCGATATCAAAGCACCATTCGATTACACGTTCCGTAATACCCGCGCCATAGTTATACCCCTCTTCAAGTGAAACCCCGATCTTCCTCGCATATCTCCTGTTTCCATCCATGATTATCGCTACATGTCGGGGTAAACTCCGCGCTAATATCTCCTCCTCCAGCAATCTCTCATATTCTCCGTAAGCCATCCCTCGCAACCAGCCGCACGCGTTCGCAGTTTTGCGCAATGCGAATGACCTCAATCTCCTTTTTTTCGGCTTCACTTCTCCTTGACTCATCCTCTTTACGCTCCTGCTCTGCTTCCGAAGTCCATTACCTTTACCTTCATCGTGCAAAGCTCTACAACCGTTGCACACCCTGCAACAGGAGTTATATCCCTCTTTTTTTGATACGGTGTTTGTGATTGCCACGTCCCGGAATTTATAAGGAGCACGTTCCGGTATTTAGCAATACCCACGGTATGCGTATGTCCACAATGGAGTATATCAGGAACCGGGTCAATTACACCATAGTCGTGCTCATTGGGAACAATAGAAACGGTATTCCCATATATGGGCGCAAGATGTCGTCTCCTCAGCATCTCTATCATCACGTCTTCCGGCTTTGAATAACTCAGCCTCGATACCGAGTTGACAAGATCATCATAAGATTGTCCATGGTATATCAATACCTGCCTGCCACCAATTCGTATGTAAGCGGGGTTGCTTACGAAGCACGTAGTATCAGGGAATAACTTCCTGAGGTTCTCTGGCAAGGGCGGCTGTGGCTCTGCACCCCTAACTGCATCATGGTTTCCAGGCGCTACCACGACGTGGATATATGAAGGAAAATCGTGAAAATATCCTGCTGCTACTTTGTATTGCTCCTCAATATCCGTAATTAACAAATCATCCTCCTGGCCGGGGTATATCCCTATTCCATCAGCAATATCGCCTGCAACCACCAGATATGCAATATTTATGCGTTTGGCTTTCTCTTTTAGCCACTGCACGAAACTATCCCACGCTTCTTCTAAAAACGTGTTGCTACCCACATGCAGATCAGAGATAAATACTGCATATACCGGCCTCTTCCTTTGCTTTTCCTGTTCGGAAGAGGATAACGATAATTGTGAAGTTGACGAAGAGATCGGTACATCTGGATGGATTACCTTATTTCCAATAAAATACCCCTCGTTAGCTAAAAAACCGGTAACGCCTATTACCTCATCAGAGATTATCTCTTCTTGATGTGGCACGATGACTGATAGGCTCCCGGTAGGATCTTCCAATTCCACCCGGATATTTCCTTTTGCCGTTTTGTTTATAGAAGAGACCATTCCCACCACTGAAATATCTTCGCTACCCATTCCACTTTTTAAAAACCGTATCTGCCCGCATTTTACCCTCTTTTTTATTATTCCGCTTATTCGCTCATATCGGTCAATGAAATGCGGTAAGAAATCTTTATGATCCGCAGCTTTACCAAACTCAGGGAACGATTTTAGTATAGTTGGCGCTTCCTCATGAGTCTGCTGTTTGACTACCTTCTTTTCTTTTTCATCATCTCGTGCGCCTTTCTCTTTGATAAAGTCTGCTATCTGCTCTGGAGAAATTACACAAATTGAAGGGTCCAACGATCTACTCACACTTTCTGCTATCGCATCAAGGTTGAAATGCCCGGTGCTTTTTCCATTTCCATCGTAGTGCGCGAGCAGTTCAATTGCCTCTGGATGGATCTGGAATCCGAAATCGGCAAACCGCTTCACAAGTTCTAACTCCTTCTGTTTGCCATTTCTACCTGACAACATTTTACGCATTCGTTGCTTCTGTGGCAAAGCATTTTTTCACATTGCTAACATAAGCAATGGAACGGCGAAGCCGTTCAAAAGAAAGGGGTTTTCACAACCATTCTTTTATCCTCGCTTCCAAATACGGCTTTGGCAGAGCGCCCTGTATAACATCCACGGGCTCGCCATTTTTAAAGATGAAGAGCGTGGGTATAGCCATTATTGCGTATTCCGTAGCTATTCTCGGATTCTCATCCACGTTCAGTTTTCCAAACACGACTCTCCCTGCGTATTCCTTCGCCATTTCCTCGAGTACTGGTGCAATCATTTTGCACGGACCACACCAGGGAGCCCAGCAATCCACGACAAGCAACGGATATTTTTTTACCGCTTCTACAAAAGTACCGTCAGTTATCACCATAGGATGGTCTATTACTTCTCCACCCTTTTCTCCTCCCTCTTTCATCGCTTTTACCTTCTCTTCCATATCGCGCATCTTCCTCTCTCTTATCCGCTCCATCTCCCTCTCTTCATCGCTCACAACCGCGCTATCAACCTCTTTTTCTTCACCCATACTTATATCCCTATCACTGCATCTATTCTGAGTTCTTAAAAAGATGAAAATGGCTGATAAACTTTGTGCTTAATTTTTGGTTGTACCGTATTGTGGTTTCCTTAAAACGGTCATCGCCATCGATCATCGTGAATTTCGGCTACCGCAGGGACCGTGCAATACGGCTTTGGTTGTCGCCCCTTGTTTGCCATAGTAATCATCCTCCGCTTGGTTAGCGAGGTCAAACTACTCTTCGAAAGGGGCATCTTTATGTTTATTCTTTTTATATTTAAAGTTCTTTCTCATTCTGATTATGTCTCATGCAGTGGCGTAGAAAATGCTTTCTCCACTAATGGCCGGTGAATCGCGTTATAGGTGCAGAAAGGAATGACACGTCCATCTGGTGTGGCATAATGTATTCCACATCGCTTGACGCGTTCCAAGTCGTAGTTATAAGCATCCTGGAAGTGCATTATCCCGATAAAAAGCGCTTTACGATGAAATTCTGCAATAGCTTCTCGATCACCTGTTCGAAGCACACCTTCAAGAGTATCATCAAGACCCTTCGGCATCTTGTCCTTATCTATAAACTTTCTTAGCGCGGATACAAACCCTGCAACGGCTCTTATTTTGCCTAATTTCGACCGGGTCATCTCCGTTGATGCGTCTTTTAAGAACTCCATGAAACCCTCAACGTCTATGAATTCTGTTATCGGTATAAACTTCCCGTGTTCAACAAACACATACGTTGCGGCACCGCAATGCGGATGCACGGTGAATTTTAATTGGGGAATATCTTTCCACGCCTCCACGAAATACGAGATAGGAAGGACAAACGGCACGGGATAGAAACTCTCACGTGGTATTTCACCATCTGTTTGCTCTTCCAGAAGCTTGATGGAATCAGGAATCGTTATTCTTCCTTTCTTCCTTTCAGATTCATCCACTCTGCCCTCGAAAGAGATTGGTTGTACGTTCACCCCTTTTATAATATGCAAGTTCTTAGCGGCAAATCGTACCATACCCCCCATCTGATCGTCATTCACACCCTTCATAAGCGTAGGAACGAGCACTACACTTTTTATTTCCCCTGCCCAACAATTCTCTATTGCCTTTAACTTCGTTTTTAAGGCCGGGTAGCCTCGTAATATTTTATAGGGCTCTTCGGTCACCCCGTCAAACTGTAAATAGACGGTATGCAAGCCCGCTTCTTTTAGCTCATGACAAAACTCCACGCTCTTTGCCATTGCTATTCCATTCGTCGCCACTTGAATATGCGAAAAGCCAAAGTTACGTGCCATTCTTACAATCTCCACGAAATTCTCCCGCAATGTGGGCTCGCCACCCGCAAACTGAATTGCAGGGCAGGGTGGCACTTCACTCCTGAGCAGTTTCATCATCTCCTCAAGTTGTTTCATCGTCGGTTCGTAGAGGTAACCGGCGACCGCGGAATTTGCAAAACAGATTGGGCATCGCTGGTTGCACCTGTTCGTGAGGTCAATAAGTGCGAGCATTGTCGCACTCTTATGCTCGGGGCAGAGCCCGCAATCAAACGGGCAGCCTTTATCGCGCTCTGTAATTTGAATACCCTCAGACCCCTCATTGTCCTTACCTCCCCACAGTGCAAATTTATCGTAAAGGTCCGCATCCGACCAATAGATATCATCGAATTCACCATGCTCTTCACAGCTCTTCTTCATCAGTATCTTGCCATCTTTCTCATACACTTCCGCATCAACAACTTTGAGACATTGCGGGCACAGCGATTTCGTCTTCATATTCTTCATTCGTCATCCATATCCTGAATAATTTATAAAAAGAAGTGTGATTAGAGGTATATAAAGTTACGTAAAATAGATATAAAGAGAACATGCGAACAGCAATAGAAGTCGTAGAGGGTATAAAAAGTGGAGCTATATCCTGTGAAGAATTACTATCGAAAATCTACGAAAGGATAGCGAAAAGCGAATTGAATTGTTATATCACGTTAAACAAAGAGAGCGCACTTGAAACTGCGAGAGACGTGGATAAGAGACGTGAAGAGGAGGAGTTTGAGCAAAAGAAACTGCTCGGCGTGCCCATAGCCATCAAGGATAGCATCTCCACAAAGGGCATTCAAACCACGTGCGCATCAAAAATTCTTACAGGTTACGTTCCTCCCTACGATGCTACGGTAATAGAGGCACTGAAGCAAGAGGGAGCGATAATTATTGGGAAAACGAATATGGATGAGTTCTGCATGGGTACGTCCACGGAAACAAGTTATTACGGAGCGACGAAAAACCCGCACGACCTCA
This sequence comes from Methanosarcinales archaeon, assembly GCA_030611045.1. Taxonomy (GTDB): domain Archaea; phylum Halobacteriota; class Syntropharchaeia; order Alkanophagales; family Methanospirareceae; genus JACGMN01. The sequence goes on along the minus strand of JAUWQN010000012.1, from coordinate 12,094 downwards.
CCAGAGTGCCAGGAGGCTCTTCAGGTGGTAGTGCAGCGGCAGTCTATGCAGGAGAAGCTATTCTTGCTCTTGGTTCTGATACCGGGGGCTCCATCAGATGCCCTGCTTCGTTCTGCGGCGTCGTCGGACTGAAAACCACGTATGGATTCGTTTCACGTTACGGGCTTATCGCATACGCTAATTCGTTGGAGCAGATAGGCCCGATGGCATCAACGGTAACAGATACCGCTTTGCTCTTAGAAGTAATATCAGCGAAGGATGAACGGGACAGTACGCAGATAAAGATAAAAAACAACGCACCCATGAACTACAAATTCTCGTGGTTAAACGGAACGAGAAGCGAAAGTGACGAGATTAAGGGTATGAGGATCGGCGTTCCCAAAGAGTTCCTCGAGGGCGCTTCTCTGGAAGTTAAAAAGTCCGTGTGGGACGCGGTACATACATTTGAGGACTTAGGTGCGAGCTACGAGGAGATAAGCATGCGAAACTTGAAATACGCGCTTGCTTCATATTATCTCATTGCGATGTCAGAAGCGTCATCGAATCTTGCGCGGTTTGACGGGCTCCGTTATGGACTTCGAGAAGGCAAGGATGAGGACTGGCATACGACGTTTTCGAAGATACGGGGTGAAGGCTTCGGTGAGGAAGTAAAAAGGCGGATTATTCTTGGCACATACGCGCTCTCAGCGGGCTATTACGGTAAATATTATTTAAAAGCGTTGAAAGTACGCACACTGATAAAACGCGAATTTGAAGACGCGTTGAAGACACATGATATATTAGCGATGCCAACGATGCCGTTTGTCGCTTTTAAACTAGGCGAACGGATAAAAGACCCGCTTTCTCTGTATCTCGCGGATGTTAACACTGTCTCGATTAATTTGGCAGGTGTTCCTTCAATATCTATTCCGTGCGGGGCTTCACAAGGGTTGCCGATCGGATTACAAATCGTGGGTAAGCATTTTGAAGAGGATAGGATATTGCGAGCGGCTTATGGGTACGAACAGAATGGTTGTTGAGAAATAAGATTTTGTGTAATGGTACATTATACGAAACTTTATAAGCATAGGTGTCGTACTTAGATATGGGTGTAAGTGGCCTAAATATTAATAAGGGGTCTGACATGCCATATAAAGAAGTTAGAGGGAACCTATTTATTTCAAAGGCACAGGCACTTGTGAACACGATCAATTGTGTTGGTGTTATGGTGCATTCCTCCGCTTGAAAATCGTTTCAATAGTACGAAAAATACAGTTTAAAATCGGTGATATTAATATCAGCACCCAACAAGCTGACAGTCTCCAAAATCTAAAAGTGTGGTAAAAATTATCGATACCTTGCCCTTCAGGGCAAAGTTATGTCACTTTCTCATAGCCGCTCTCAAATCCCCCCAAAATACCTCCCGGATTTATGGCTTTCCACCGCTTATTGAGCACATTATCCTCTTGCATCCTGCATCTTGTATCTTGCATCAGGACTATATATACAATTTAAAACACCTATCCCATTATCTGAAGAATTAGCCGTCTTGACCGTCGCTTATTGTCCAACTCGACGAACACCACCTGCTGCCACGTTCCTAACATAAGCGTTTTATCTTTGAACGGCACGGTCAATGAAGGCCCCAGAAACGATGCTCGTACGTGCGAATGCCCATTCCCATCGTGCCATCGGTATTCATGCTCGTATCCTATCCCTTTAGGGAACAACCGCTCTAACGCAGCGGGTAAATCCAGCAACAGTCCAGGCTCGTATTCTATGGTCGTAACCGCACCGGTCGCACCCGGCACAAAGATAGTGACAATGCCATCTTCAATATCCGATTCTCGTAATGCACTGTTCACGTTCTCAGTTATATCTCTTATGTCCACTTCCCCTTTGGTATTAAAATGTAGCTCCTTCGTTATAACGCTCATTTTTTCCCTTACTCCTCCTTTTCCTCCTCTCTTCTGTTTTATAATTTGGTTACGACATCTTCGAAGAGAAATATTTATTACGTCCAGTTTTAATATACCTCTTGAGTACTTATAGGGATATGGAAACCACATATCAGGTTGTTCTCCTTGACATGGATGGGACGTTCCTTGATTCAAGAGGAAAAGGAGAAATACCAACCGAATGGGCATACGAAGCATTCAAGAAAAGCTTGAAACATTACGGGATAACGCTTACTATAGGAGAGATAAATAATTTTTTCCTCGCTCCGCTCCGTTCTGAGGGAGCAGAAGGGGTACGAAACTTTTGTGAGCGATTTGGCATAGATAGTGAGGAGTTCTGGGCACGGCGGGAGAAGGACGTTATAGAAGCAAAGATAGAAGCTATACGAAGCGGAGGGATAAAACTCTGCGAGGGTTCTGATGAGATAATAAAATATCTGAGTGAAAAATTTTATCTCGCGGTAGTGAGCGATTCACAACAAGTGTGTGTGGACTATGCGCTGGAGCACTTCAATTTGAAACCGTATTTCACGATCTGGTACGGGCGAAAGAGTGACTTAAAAAGCCTGGCTACGCGGAAGCCAAGTCCTTTTTACATAAATCGAGTGTTGCGCGAATTAAACCTGCGTATGGTGGATGCGATATTGGTGGATGACAGCCCTGTTGGAATATTAGCAGCTAAAAATGCCGGTATAGATTCCGTGCTTATCGGTCACAATACGAAGGAACGTGCAAAATACGATGGCAACCCCACATTTTTAGTAAAGGATATTAGTGAGCTGGGGAGGGTGTTATAATCTGCACGTAGCGTTGAGTTCTAACGTATAGCAACTTATGTTATGAGTTAGGAGTACATAATTCTTTGTAAGATGTTTGGCACAGATTCCAATGCGGAGCAGGAATTAGAGAGCGAGGAGATACGGGAAATAGCACAGAAAATAGCACGAGAAGGACCCATCTGCGACCATTGCCTCGGCAGACAGTTTGCAAAGGTTTCTTCAGGTCTTTCAAACGAGAGAAGAGGGCAAATACTAAAAGCCGCTTTGAAAGCGAATGGAGCGGAGCTACATGAGGGAAAATGCTGGGTTTGTAATGGTCTGTTTGAAAAGATAGACCTGTGGGTGTCAAAGGCATTGGAAACGCTGAGTGATTATGAATTCGATTCCTTTCTGGTGGGTACAAAGGTCAGCGGACTGCTTCTGGAGAACGAGGATCTACTGTGGGAGATTGCAGGTGCTTCTTATGCCGAACCGTTGAAAGCTGAGTTGAACAGGGAAGTAGGAAAGAGAATCGAGCGTGAGCCAGGAAAAATAGCTGATTTTGAAACGCCCGATCTCGTCGTTATACTCAATTTATGGACAGAAACGGTAGAGGTGCAGTCGAACGCGGTTTTTATCTATGGGCGATATCTGAAGTTCAAACGAGGAATACCACAAACGAGGTGGTTCTGCCGAGCATGCAGAGGCAGAGGCTGCGAGCGGTGCGATTTCACGGGGAAGATGTATCCGGAATCCGTAGAGGAATTGATAAGCGACTCGCTATTGAACGAGTTTAAAGGTACAGACATGGTGCTGCACGGAAGTGGGAGAGAGGACATAGATGCTCGCATGCTTGGTTCTGGCCGCCCGTTTGTGCTGGAGATAAAGGAGCCAAAACGGAGGACCGTGGATTTGCGGATAGCCGAGGGGAGAGTGAATACAGATAACACAGGTAAAGTAGAAGTGACTGATCTTCAGTATGTGAAAAAAGGAATGGTAGCGAAGCTAAAAAATGCGAAGGCTGATAAGACCTATCAGGTCAACGTGGAGTTCCAAACAACTGATCCGGTACGTGAAGACGCGGTGAAAAATGCTTTGGATGCGCTATGCGGTGCTATGATCGAACAGCAGACGCCAACGCGAGTCGCGCATCGGCGAGCGGATTTGGTACGGAAAAGGAAGGTAGCTACAGCACGCTTGGTCTCTTTTACAGCAGAAGCGCACCGTGCCGTTATAGAGCTAAAATGCGACGCTGGTTTGTATATCAAGGAACTCATAGCAGGAGATAAGGGACGGACGAATCCGAGTTTAAGCGCGTTGCTCGGAGTAGAAGCGGAAGTGACTGAACTGGACGTACTGGATGTTGATTTGGATATTCCTGTAACGGATTTTAAACTATGACATGGTCGAAATTCACATTTCACGCGACTTTCTATTCCTTGTCCGTCTCCTCCCTCTGTCTTCCTCTATCTGCCGCTCAACCGAGAGCAAAGCATCCTTCAGCACATCGATAAAGTCCCATCTTCGCTTTCTTACCTTCGTTTCTTCCACCACATCATCTGTCTTTGCCGTTATCGTTTTGATGGGTTTCGGTTCGGCCTGACCCACATACAAGTTATCAGGTGTTTTTACATGCGCACTTATCTTGTAGTACGGGACACCGCCTCTGTCCCGCTCTTTTTTTATCACGATCTTTATCCAGTGTATCTTTCTGGCGAATTTAGCTATTTTACGCACTTCTGTCTCGATAATTCGCTCTGCGAGTTCCTTATACTCCTCATCGAGAGCGCCTTGAATCTCAACTTCCACCATTGCCTCCTCTTTAAGCATGCGCAGATAGCGCATTATGTCCAGTACTGTGATGATTCCTCGTGGAACTCTATCCTTGACGATAGGTACACCACGAATATCGTGCTGCCGCAGTAAATCAGCAACCTCCGCGAGATTTGCGTCGACATCCGCAGTTATCACCGGAGCATTCATAATGACCGAGATCGGTTGTTGCATTCGTGTTACCTTCTCGCCGGTAAACTCGCCAGCGGTCATCCGCCTTTTTGGCTTGTAAATCTTTCTTAATATGTCTCCACCGGTAACGATGCCAAGCAAATTAGACATTTTATCAACCACAAGAACTCGCCCTATGTTGTTTTTTCTCATGATGCTTCGCGCTTTACCAATGCTCTCGGTCTTTTCTACACAGAGGGGATTCCTGGACATTACCCTTCTCACCTCAGCATCTTTTAAGGTGCGTGATTCCGCCCCCCGTCTCATGACGTCATACTCTGTGACAATCCCCGCAAGCGCTCCACCATCGTCAACTATGGGCGCCGCTCTCTGACCGCTATCCATCAGTTCACATATTGCGTCAATGGTTGGTGTGTCTTTGTGTATGCCATGTGGTTTAAACATGAATTCCGCCACATGTGAATCTGGATTGGATGCAATGAGCAGATCTTGTATGTTAACAAGATACATCGCATCGTTCGCGTTCGCACGTACAACCAAGTTGTGAAACTTGTTCTTCTCCATAATGCCAATAGTCGTTGCTATCGAGGTATCAGGCGTTATGGTAACGACTTCTCTTGTGCTTATCTCTATTACCGGTTCGTCAAACATGTTTTTTTCACCTTTTTTCTACAACTTTAGGTATGCAGACTGGATATAAGGCAGTCCATAACCGTAGTGTAAATTAAACTTTTTGATTTAAATCTTAGATACACCCACCATCTCTTCTCTCATGCATCATACAGATTTATGTTAAAGAACAAAACATGGGGCTGCGGAGATTTGAACTCCGGTTACCAGCTCCCCGAGCTGGAAGGATGCCTGGCTACCCTACAGCCCCACCACTCGTATACACTCATATCCTGTACCGTGACTTTACATTCTATTTTATGATTATAAAATGGATACTTTTTTGTTTGCGCTTTTCTATTACTGATTTTATTCTGTTTCTGAAGATTAGATGTAATATAAAGTAGAGTAGAGTAGAGTAGAGTAGAAAAATGGGTAAAGATGCGCATTTAAAGGCGTTAGAAGGATTAAAGGAAGTGAAAGGCGTTGAAATAGGGACGCATACAAGTGTAGAGGAGCTGGTGGCGGGTTTAAGAGGTTGTGCCTTTGGTGCGGGTAGATTGGCAAAAGCAGTGGACATCTATGAGGAAATGCTGAACGAGGAGACAACGAAATTCTTGGGCGTTGCCGGTGCACTTGTTCCTGCTGGAATGCGAAGTATATTAGCAGAGCTGGTTAGGGAGCGGTACGTGGATGTAGTGGTAACAACAGGCGCAAATCTCGTGCATGACATTATAGAAGCGCTTGGCGAACACCATTATATGAGCGGTGGTGTGGCGGCTGCGAATGCCGTTAGATCGGTGGATGATAGCTGGTTACGGGATCAGGGAATAGATAGGATATATGATGTGGTGGTGCATGATGAGGCATTTGCACATTTAGAAGATTTTTTACGCGGGGTGTTCGAACAACTAGATCGTAAGAGGTATAGTATAAGGGAACTGCTCACAGCGATAGGGGAGAACCTCTCGGACAGAAATTCGATTTTACGGTGTGCAGTAGACAGCGACGTCCCCGTATTCTGTCCCGCGATTGCAGATTCTATGATTGGGCTCCATTCGTGGATCTATAAACAAACAGGTTCCTTAGTGGTTGACGCATTCGATGATATGAAGGAATTGATAGACCTTTTCTGTGAAGCAAAACGCACGGGTGCGATAATACTCGGTGGCGGTGTGCCAAAGAACTTCATATTCCAATCTGCGTTGATCGCGCCACGAGCAGAGGGAAAAGAAGGATTAGATTTCGCAATACAAATAACCACGAAGACGCCCGAGGATGGTAGTTTGAGTGGTGCAACTTTAGAAGAAGCAAAATCGTGGGGCAAAATAGGAGGAAAAGCGAAAGCTGTTACTCTGTATTGTGATGCTACAATCGCATTGCCGATAATCGTGGCTGCAGTGCGAGAACGGATAGAGCGAAAGAACTAAACCAATAAAACATCTAAAGGGGAATCAAAGTAGGCAGGGTGGGAGGTATTTATGATGAAAAAAGGATTTGGCACAAAGCCTGAGAGTAAAGTTCTTGTGGTGTCTTTTGTTATAGCAGCCAGCGTTCTCATAGCTCTTTATGCTGCCTTTGTCGCACATATAACAGTTGTTTATACCCACCTTTTCTATATCCCCTCCTGTTAGCCGGGATGTGGTATAAGAGGAAAGCTGTTGCTGTTGCGCTATTTCTCGGCATCGTACACATTCTCGTAACGCATTTCTCTCCGCCGCCTCTTACCGTGAATGAATTTGGAAGAGCGGCTATTTTTATCGTCGTTGCGTATGTTATCGGGTATGTGAGCGAGCAGAGGGCTAAAGGCGAGAATGCGCTGAGAGAGAGCGAAGGAAAACTCACTGCCATGTTGCAGTCTATTGGCGATCCCATGAGCATGATAGATAAAGACTTAAATATTATCTGGGCTAATGAAAACGCTCACAAAATCTTTGGCGATGATATTGTCGGTAAAAAATGCTATGCAGTATACCACAACAGAAAAGAACCTTGTGAGCCATATCCTTGCTTTGTGCTTAAGGCATTTCAAGATGGTAAGGTTCATGAGTATGATACCCAAGTGATAGATAAAGACGGAAAGAGATTATATTTCCAGCGTACTGCTAATGTGGCGTTAAGAGACAATGAGGGAAAAGCCACAGCAGTGTTAGAAATTTCCAGAGACGTCACAGAGCGCAAGCAGGCTGAGGAAAAGCAGTTACAGCTTCTCAAAGAATTAGAAACTGCCAATATAGAATTAAAGGATTTCGCGTATATCGTTTCGCACGATTTAAAAGCACCTCTTCGCGCTATTACTGCCCTGGCTGACTGGTTATCAACCGATTATAAAGATAAGTTGGATGAAGCAGGGAAAGAGCAACTGGATTTGCTCATGAATAGAGTGAGGAGAATGCACAATTTAATTGAGGGCATCCTGCAATATTCAAGAGTCGGGCGCTTGAAAGAGGAGAAGGAAGCGGTAGATTTCAATGCTCTTGTCCTCGGGGTAATAACCATGATCAATCCGCCGGAGAACATAGGTATAAGCGTGGTAAATGAATTACCTACTGTTGTATGCGAGAAGACGCGGATGGAAGAGGTCTTCCAGAATCTATTAAGCAATGCCGTGCGGTACATGGACAAGCCGAAAGGGGAGATAACAGTTGGATGCACCGACGAGGATGGGTACTGGAAATTCAGCGTTGCGGATAATGGGCCGGGCATAGAGGAGAAGTATTATGATAAGATATTCCTTATATTCCAAAGTCTGAAACCCCGTGACGAGGTTGAAAGTACCGGTATTGGTCTTACAATAGTGAAAAAGATCATTGAGACGCACGGAGGCAAAATTTGGGTAAACTCAAAAGTGGGTGAGGGAAGTACATTCTTTTTTACTGTCCCGAAAGAAAGAGAAAGAAAAGAGATAAAGAGAAAAGAAGAAGGAGGTAGTATATCATGAAGAAGGGCATTCTACTGGTTGAAGACGACCGTGTTGATGTAATGACAGTCAGGCGTGCTCTTAAAGATATTAAGGTCACGAACCCGCTGATTGTCGCGGGTAATGGAGAAGAGGCACTGGAGTATTTAAGAGACGGTGAGAACGAAAAGCCCGGGATCATTCTCTTAGATTTGAGAATGCCAAAGATGAATGGCCTAGAATTTCTGAAGGTGGCAAAGCAAGATGGAGCATTGAGAAGTATCCCGGTCGTAGTTTTAACAACCTCGCAAGAGGATCAGGACAAAGTAGATAGCTTTGATTTGGGCGTTGCTGGATATATGGTCAAACCGGTTGATTATAAACAGTTTGTAGAAGTGATGAGAACCATTGATTTGTACTGGACTTTAAGTGAGTTACCTTAACCTTAATAACAGTGGAAGGGGGCGTATAACTAACGATGGAAACTGTAAGACACAAAGTGTTAGTAATAGAGGATGACAAGGTTGACCAGATGGCATTCCGGCGGTTTGTTAAAGAAAATAATATCCCGTATGATTATACAATTGCAGGCTCTGTTGCAGAGGCTAAGGCTATCCTGGCTTCTAAGAGCTTCGATATAATTATTGTAGATTATTTGCTCGGTGATGGAACAGCATTTGATATCTTTGACCTGGAAATAGATGCACCCCTCATAGTAACGACAGGATCAGGAGATGAAGAAGTAGCAGTAAAAGCAATGCAAGTGGGTGCTTCTGATTATCTGATAAAAGACCCGGAGAATAATTATCTCACTGTTCTGCCCGCTACGGTAAAAAATGCAATTAGCCAAAAAAGAGCGGAGGTTGCACTTCAGGAGAGCGAGGAGAGATACAGTACATTCTTCAAAACATCTCGAGACCCTGTTTTCATTACTTCCGCAGAGGGGAGATGGCAGGATATGAATGATGCTGCGGTGGAACTTTTAGGGTATGAGTCCAAAGATGATTTATTCAAGGTTAGCGTGCCCGATTTATACGAAAATCTGGAGGAAAGAAGAAGACACACCAAAATAATTGATCAAGAAGGATTTTCAAAAGAGTTTCCCGTTAATTTACGAAGGAAAGATGGCCGTATCATCAACACCCTTATCACTTCGGTGGCAAGAAAAGACGAAGACGGGAACGTGATAGGCTACCAGGGGACAATTCGGGACATCACCGAGCACAAGCGTGCAGAAGAAGCGTTGCGAACGGCACACGAGGTACTGGAAATCCGTGTGAAGGAACGTACCGTCGAACTGGTCAACGTAAACGAACAGTTGAAGCAGGAGATTACAGAGCGTAAAGAAATGGGAGAAAAATTACTCAAAACAGAGCGGCTTGCGGCAATAGGCGAATTTAGCAGCGGAATTGCTCACGAGCTCAGACAGCCTCTGGGCGTGATAAGCAACTCCGTTTATTTCCTCGGCACCAGATTAAAAGACGTTGAAGAGGAAAAGGTAAAGAAGCACTTAGCGATATTAGAAAAGGTGGTAAAAAATGCCAATCGCTTAATCTCAGATTTACTGGATTTTGCGCGTGTGGATACGTTGGTGTTTAAAGAGTGCGATGTGAATCAAGCGGTAGAAGAAGCGCTATCCTCTGTTGAGATCAGGGCGAATATAGAGGTAAAAACGGAACTGAAGGAAGATCTGCCACCAATTCAAGCAGACTTCGACCAGCTCATGCGTGTATGCTTGAATATAATCTCGAATGCGGTTTCGGCAATGCCAGAAGGCGGCTCGCTGTCCCTAAAAACCGATGAGAATAAAAGGGATGGGCATATAGAAATAAGCATTGCGGATACCGGCGAAGGCATACCCGCGGAGAACATGCAAAAAATCTTCGAACCATTGTTCACCACAAAAGCGCGTGGCATTGGCCTGGGACTTGCCCTATGCAAGAAATATGTGGCGGCATATGGCGGGAAGATAGAAGTGGAGAGCGAAGTCGGGAAGGGGACTAAATTTACCGTGAAGCTACCTACCCATCCTATCAACGAGTGAAGGAGAAGAAAATGAATGAGATGCTATCTATACTTTTGGTTGAGGATGACGCAGAAATGCGTGAGACATTGAGCGACATACTCCTGGATAAAGACTACGTGGTAAAGGCAGTGGGGACTGGCAAGGAGGGTTTAGCCCTCGCAAAGGAAGAAAAATTCCATATCTGCTTGATAGACTTGAAGCTCCCGGACATTACCGGGATAGAGGTATTGAATGGTTTGAAAGCCATCAATCCAGAAACTTATGCTATTATAATCACCGCTTATGCATCCAAGGAAACGGCAATAGAAGCTTTGAAAAACGGTGCATATTGTTACCTCGAGAAACCGCTGGAGATGGAAGAGTTGTTTGTAACGCTTGAAAGAGTTTCTGTGGCTTATCAGTTGCTGGAGGATAAGATAAGAGCGGAAGAGGAGTATCGCTCCCTTGTGGAGTCAACCGAAGATTCCATATATCTGGTGGATAGGGATTGCAGGTATCTCTTCGTGAACGAACAACATCTATCCCGGCTCGGCATGCCAAAAAATCAAGTTATAGATAAAACTTACGCCGAACTCCATTCCGAGGATGAAACGGAAGAGTTTGCTGAAATAGTGGAACGAGTATTCAAAACCGGAAAGTCTGTCCAGCATGAACATAGAAGCCGCAGGGACAACAGATACATCCTCCGAACGTTAAGCCCGGTTAAAGATTCTAAAGGAATAACAACGGCTGTAACGTTAGTTTCAAAAGACATCAGCGAGCGCAAGCGAGCGGAGGAAGCATTGCGATCATCCGAGCAGCAGCTAAGAGAGACAAAAGAATATCTGGATAATATTATCAGGAGTTCTGCAGATGCGATTGTTGTCGTGGACATGGAAGGATTTGTGCGTTCATGGAACAAAGCGGCAGAAGACTACATGGGTTATCGCGCAGATGAGGTGGCAGGAACAACAAACAAAAAATTCTTCGCTGACCCCGAAGAAGCGGACAGGATAATGGAACTGGTGCTGCGGGAAGGAGAGCTAAAAAACTACCGGACAATCGTGTTGCGGAAGGGTGGTAAGCCTATTCATGTCAGCATGTCTGCGGCATTGTTGAAGGGCAAAGATGGCACGCTGATTGGCACTGTTCGCGTGAGCAGAGATATAACAAAAGAAGTGGCGCTGGAGGAGCAGGTAAAAGAAGAGCGAAATAGGTTGAATTCGATATTTGACACCATGGCTGACGGCGTGTGCATTATATCAAAAGACTATGAAGTAGAGTTTACGAACAAGGTTTTGCGGGACAGGTTTGGAGCCCAGGTCGGCGGTATTTGCTATAAAGTGTTTCATAATCGCGAAGGACCCTGTCCGCTGTGCAAAAATGCAGAAGTAATGAAGGGAGAGACAGTGAGGTGGGAATGGTTCACCCATAATGCGAAAAAGACTTACGACCTCATTGAGATGCCACTGAGAAATGTTGACGGCACCATATCAAAATTAACGATATTTAGAGACATCACCGAGCGTAAGCGAGCGGAAGACCGGATAAAAGCATCTCTGAAGGAAAAAGAAGTATTGTTGCGAGAGGTTCACCACCGAGTAAAGAACAATTTTCAGGTTGTGTCAAGTCTGCTCAATATGCAAGCCAGACAAATCACGGATAAACATGCCTTTGAGTTGTTCAAGATAAGCCAGAACAGGATAAAAACAATGGCACTCATCCATGCGGAATTATATCAATCCGAAGACCTGGCGAGGATTGACTTTGCCGGGTACATTCGCAAATTAGTAGCTGCTTTGTACAATTCGTACGGAGTTAATTTTGAAACCATCAAACTGAATATAAATGCCCCTGAGGTTTTACTGGGCGTTGATACAGCAATTCCCTGTGGTTTGATAATAAACGAGTTGGTTTCAAA
>JAUWQN010000075.1 GCA_030611045.1 Methanosarcinales archaeon | reverse complement strand
CTTGATATGAGAACGCCTCCGGGCGGAGAACAAAGGTGATGGCATGGTCAAAGGGATGAATACAGAAAACATCATGCCATTCATTCGAGAGACTTTTTTATGGTTCCTTGAGAAGAAAGAGCCGAAAAAAAGAGAAGTCCTTCACTATACCCCCGATGAAATAAAAGACATGCCAAAGCAGTTCAGGGAAGAGTACGCCAAAATGGCAGGGGAGCTTGCGGCACACAAGAAAACAATACTTGGGATTAAGAGGGAGCGAGCCGAACAATTTCAAATAAAAAAAGAGATCTTGGAAGACGCCGAACGCCTTAAACAGCGGGACGAATCAACGAGGATTTCGCTGGACATGCTGAAGAAACACAAGCCGGCAGTATTCAGTACAGATGGCTTCTATCTGGGCCATTATCACAGCATTGATGTTCAGGGGGGACCCACGCCGTATTTTGCATTCAACACGTCTTATAACCACCGGGTTTTTACCGTACACAGGGCGGCATCGTTGGAGAGGCTGTTCAAGAACCCGGAATCCCTCGCTGATACACTTGGGCGTGGTGGTTTCATTGTTCTGAACAGGAATCACAATGGGAATGTACCGCCGTCGGTTGAGTATGGAGTTTTCAACTATATGCCCAAGGCGGGCGAGAAATCGCCTGAAGGGGTTGAGGAAGAATCTTTGGAGGGTATTGATGCCGAGGATGTGCTTAATACTGCATTGAAGGATGCTCAGACCGACATTTCAAAAATGAGTGAACATAAGGTTGATCTGGAGAAGAAGAAAGAGGCGGAGGTGGAAAAGCAAGATGGTTGAGGGATATTGCATGCACTGCCAGAAAAAGGTAGAGATGCAGAACCCGCAAAAAATCGCCACCAAGAGAGGAGGAGTAAGGTTGGCTGGTACCTGCCCGAACTGCGGCACCAATTTGTCAAGGTTCTTGGGAGCTTCCAAGCTAAAAACACCGTCCACGCCCATTGTTGAAGACACGCAGAAAGAAATCAGCCGTCTCTTGCACATAGTCGCCTCTAAGGATGAGGAAATTGCCCGAATAGTTTCAGGGCACCGCGTCATACAAACCGACATGGTTGGAGCAGACCAATTCTATAACGAGCTGGCCAGACTTGGGCAGAGGGCGGTGGAGGCAGAGCGGGTCGCAGTCGCGGAATCTCTTGAAAAGCAGAAGATTTACGTTGCATATTCTATAGAGAAAAAGAGGGCGGACGATTTGAGCGCCTACCGAGATAATTTGGTGACCGCACACAACGAACTCTACACCAAATCATATGAACGGGAATCCGAAATTGCGATACTGACGGAACGGGTACTGGTTTCCGAAAAGACGGTGGCTATGCAGAGGACCATTATCGATAAGTGTTTGCAACAGCTCAGGGCGGTATTGCCTGGGCGGGAGTTCCAGACGTATGAGGCCAGAATAATGGAGATGTTGAAAGCCTCCTATGCGATGGCGATGCAGGCGCGCAAGGCCGAAACAGAACGACCAATAGAACGACCGGTTGAAGCACAAAAGGTGGCGGTAGTGTGATCGGGCTGATATTGATGGACGTGGACGTGTACCCAAACGATATAGTCATAGCGGATCTGGGAAGGGACATGGGCTACTGCGAGCTGTACCTTCCAGTACTGGAGGACGCGATATTTAATCAGAACGTGGTTGAGGTGCACAGGAACATCATAAGCGTGAGGCGATACCTGGGCAAGGTGGCAGGACGCAGCATATCACTTGTAGGTTCCCACAGCAAAGATTCTATCGTGGATGAAGTGAGAAACGGGTTGCAAAGCATTGATAAATCGTATAAGGACGTGTTAAGTGTTAAAGGAAAAGAGCTGAAGACACCCCAGTTTTTGCATGAATTTACTTGCCTCTTCATAAATATGGACCAGTTACTGTCCTTCTTCTTGGACTCGGCATATGAAGCATATGAGGCATCCTTCAAATCTGAGGAAGATTTGGGATACGGTCTCACGAAGAAGGAGTATGATCCAGAGGTATTCAAAAAAGAATATGCCAAGAACCTGATTGCGACCAAGGGCATAATGCCGGAGATCACAAAGCCACCAGCGAAAGTAACAGAAACAGAGGCGGAGGTCAAAACTTCGTGAACATATTGGACATATTCAAAAGGCCAAAGAGGCAGTTACCCCATCGGTTCGCCATAATAGACTACACAGAGGAAGCGAAGCAGTTAAGGGTTGATTCGATGTTCCAGAGAGAGATCAAACTTTACTCTTATGGTGCCGTTGCAGAGGTTTATCAGCATTCCAATGAAAGGATAAAGATATTAAGAGAGAAAGGCATACCAGTAGTGGATATGTCGAGAAGACCGCTTTCGGACGTGGTTGGCGGTTACAATGTCATGCAACGATTTGGTGAGATTAATGTATAGGAGAGATATGATAATAACACGGGGCTGTCCTCACGGCAGGATAGCTGAGGCGGTACGCCCCAGATTTAATATTACCGTCCCGCCAGAGCGTAGAATCGGGCTGATTATTGCCGATAACGCTCCTTTCGATCCGTACCTCAAAAAATTCAGGGGGGAGAAAGAGACTGCTATGTGTCCAACGCTCATGTTTGATGGCATACGGGCAGAGGGACTAGACGGCAGGGAGGACTACCTGTTATTTTTGAGAGTGCTGGATGCTGAATTGGAGAGGTTGAAAGAGGAGCTAGGAGGTATTATATGAAAATAAGTGGAGAGGGCGGAGAGATTCTACAGGACAACAAGATAAAATGCGACAGAGACAATAGTGGCCTGCTGGTGTGCACACTGACTACCAAGGGAGCATTCGGCGAGTCTGTCTTGGCAAAGGTACGCTTCGGCAAAGATAACGAGGGAACGCCGATACCTGTCGCAGTCGAGAGGGGCGAGACAAAGGACGTAACCATGATGGCTACGTGGATCAAACAGAATGTAAAGTTCTGAAATAAAATTAAAGGAGGTTAAAAATATGGTAAGATTCGGTGGTGGGTTACCACCCAATACGGAAATAAAGTGCGATCCAGACCCAGACGATCCCAACAAAGTAATCTGCAATCTGAGTTCCAAAGGGGCACAGAGAACGATCACATCCGTGATCTTCGGCAAGGATGACAGGGGAAACATCGTCACGAAGTCGTTTGAAGGTCAGCCCGACAACATCGTATCAATGGCTAAGTGGGTAACGGAAAACATACGGTTCTAAAGAAGGACATCATGGATGTAAAAGATATCGCAGCCTTGATATACGAAAGCCAGAGGGACCAGAGAGTCTTATCTGCCCTGTATAATGGAGACCATACGATAGAAGGCATTTCCAAGAAGACGGGTTACGTTGGTAGATACGTCCGTGATGCAGTGAAATCGCTCAAAGAGCGCCACTTTATCTATAAAAGTTACGATAATACGGGCAATAGGATAATTTACAAGGTTGCAGTGACCTTGGATAAGGTGACCAGAGACTATCACAATAACATGGACCTAGTTGTGTACTCCCTTTTACCCGCCTATTGTGAGTACTGTAAGACGAAGACGGGTGAACCACAGACAAGGAAAAGCTGTAAAAATTTTGGGAAAGGCTGTAACAACGAAGTCGAGATCGAAATGGATTTTGCGAGCCATACAATTAAGAGGATTTTAATATGAAATACAATTCCAATAATTGAAATGCATTTCAGCGTTTTTTATATAGGATTGCTCTTATCATGTTTAGATAGGAGGTTATAAGAATGGGTGCAGTACCATTGAGTGAAGTAGGTAGAGCGATAGTGTATAACGCGCCGAGCACAAGCACGCGCGTAGCGAACATCAAGAAGGCTAGTTTTGACAAGGGGGAGTATCCTGAGCATCTCAAGAAATTCTCCGCTGACAAGACCGGTCTCAACAAGTGCCCCGTCGAGTGTAAGGGCATGACTGGACGCAGTTTCACTGGCTGCCTGAAAGCGTGTGCCGAGAGATTAGGCATTGGTGGATAAACTCTGCTGTTTATCCACTTTAAGTGATAGGGATTAGTTTACTCTATCTTCCTATCACTTAAAAAAGATGGAGTCGGAGAAATGCATGTCGAAAACGGAGTATGGGAGACAAGAGCCTAGCAGAGAAGAAGTTTCATCGCTTCTAAGGGACTTTCTACAACATAACACTGAGGTCATCGGGGAATATCCACGGACCGCAGTACGCTTTAATTCAGAGTGCATCCTTGCTGGTGGTCTCCCAATGTACTCCACTCGCTACGCAAAAAAGCGATGGGAGCCAAAAGGGACGGTGATGCTTCGCTGTTATGCCGCCGCCGACAAAGTTTCGGGCGGATTCGTAATGGGCGTTCCACCACAGGACTTTAATCGGATGGAAGAAGATTATGGGGATTGGAGGTGGATATCGACCAAGTACGGTGGCTCTAAAGATAAGCGTCTTATTGAAGAGTATCATCCGCCAAAGGTCGGTATAATAAAGTATCTGGCGGAGAAGGCAAGATGACGATGGAAACAATACATTTAATGGATTTGCCTGATAATGTCGCGGTTAGCTTGGATGATGATTTTAGAGATTATGTTTTTAGATATGAAATAAAGGAGGATAGAAAATGAATAAGCGAACAATTGGAATCACTCTGGCAGCAATCTTAGCATTACTCATCATCGCTTCAATAACACCCGTTTCAGCGGACATGTCCGCTACAGCAACGGGCACCTATGATCCAGCATCTGTAGAATTATTCAATCAAACAGCTGTTACGAATGAGACGGATGTTTTGTCTCCGTCAGGGACGTTTTCTGTGTACAACGTCACGGTGACCTATGTGAATACAACCGCAGATCCAAGGGAGTTCACATTAAACATCGAAGGTGACGATGTAGCACCTACGGCAGCCGTTCTTGATGGCGATACTACCACGACGAAAACGTGGACGGTTACTGATATAGGAGCAGGAAATCTTACTACAAACAACACCGTGAACATGACAGTCAACGCAACCGTCAATGCCACAGGCTACTGGGCTCTGTCAGTTGACCAGAACGTAACTGCTGTGTCAGTGAGGAATACAATAGCAAGCAAGATAAATCAGGTAACAATCGTAGTGGGCGAGGATAGTAAATATGAACAGGCGGATACGCCGACTATCCAAAATACCGCAGGGGCGGATGCAGGACACGCAACGTTATTTAATCTGACCAGCATCGCAGTTACTTACACAGCACCAGCGAACTCGGATGCTGATCTCAATAGGAGTTCGGATACATTGTCACTCCTAAATGACACCGATTCACACACATTTGATGTCGCGACCTACAATTGGACGCTGCCAAGCGTAACTCTGGATGAGCAAGGACAAGCACAGGTCATAGAAAGATACGGCAAGTATTCTTTCTCGCTGATAAACGCCATTGACCCTAGTTCAGAGGCGACTTTGACAACGCTCAAGATATATCTCGACACATCGCAGTTGGAGTTATTCAACGGCATGGCAAAGGTCACGGTGAACGGAGTTGAGAGAACGGTATCCGCTGAGAAC
>JAUWQN010000058.1 GCA_030611045.1 Methanosarcinales archaeon | reverse complement strand
GACATCAATTCCTGCAATCATAATCTCTCCCGAAGTGGGAATGTCAAGCAAACCAAGTTGGTGAAGCAAAGTAGATTTTCCCGAACCTGAGGGACCCATTATTGCTAAAAAATCCCCTTTCTCAACCTCAAAGGAAACACCTCTCAAAGCATACACCTTAACCTTTCCCACGACATACGTCCTTTTCAGGTCTTTGACTCGAATCATTTTTATTTAACCCCAGATTAATTTCAGTAAATCTTCCCTGGCTACCATATACGCAGGGATAAATGAAGCGAGAATCGTAGCGAAAAAAAGTAAAGCGGCTCTAAAAAGTGCTTCCGTATTACTTAACGATAAGATGACAGGTCCTACAGGTAATTGAATAGGGTGTGTGATTGTGTAGGGCGTAATTAGATATTGCATAGCGAAAAAACCAAGAAACATCCCGAAAGATGCATAAAAAATCGCCTGTAAAACAAATGAAGCAACAATAACATTGCTATCTATCCCAATTGCTTTTTGCACTCCAATCTGTCTTCTTTTGTTGATTGTATTGATGTAAATCACAATAAATATGATAACAAAAGCAACCAATAAACCAATAAGATTCAAGATGCTGCTAATTTTACCGATTGTCCGGGTCAGCAGTTCAATGATACCTGCAAATTCACGCCATACACGTATTTCTTCGTTTATTCCGATTCCCATAAGTTGCTTTCTAAACTCCTCTTCGTCTTCTCCTGGATTAAGGTTTATTGCGATTTCGTGAGCACCATCCTGAACACCAAGAATATCTTCCATGTCCTTTTTGTTAATATACGCCGAAGAGTCAACTAAAAAGAACAAAGTCGTATAAATCCCTTTTACACGGAATTCTCTATTAACAGAACCTATGCTTAAATTGACCTTATCACCAACCTTTACACCACCCAGGGATTTGCTCTCCATCAAGGCACCATATCCACCCGAAATCTCTCTTCCCAGGACTATTTCTCCTCTATCAAGTTTACTAATAAAATCCCCGTCAACGATTGCCGAATTTACTTTTGTAACTGTATTCTCGTCAAGTGGATTAATACCAATAACCGTTGCACCCACCGATTTATCTTCGTAAATGATTTTTCCCACTCCTTTGATACGTGCTGATACTCCGGTAACTTCTGGGAGAGCGTTGATTTTACTCATTAATCGGTGAGCATCACTTATATGCTCTGTATCTTCCTTTGGTTCAATGACTACGTTCCCAGTTTGATAATCAATCATTAATTCATTGAATCTATTGGTAGCGCCACCAAGTATCGCAGAAAACAGAACCAACTGCAAAAATACAAGCATCAGGATAAAAATGGTAAAAATTGTTATACCTTTATTCCCGCCAGTTAGATATTTATATGCTAAGAAAAGAGAGACTCTGAATTTCTCGAACATCGCGTCAGCACACTCCTATCTTTTCCTCCGGAATAGATAGTAGCCGCAAAATACGAGCGAAATTATTGTAATTATGATGGTTATACCGAGAACATATTCATTATCTTTGGGGCTAACAGTCAAAATTATTTCTTCTGAGAACTGATGTTCACCAAAATCATCTTTATAGCTAATAGTTAGCCGGTTAGTCAATTCACCAGCTTTATTCGCCCTCAAACTGAATGTGGCTGGCGCATCATCATCGGGTTCTATTTTACCGACAAATGCCGTTTTTGTGCCTTGAAGTGGCGAAAACAGGTTTATCTTAACGGATTTCGCATCTCCGTCTCCTGTATTCTCGATACGAACAAGGAGCGTAAAATAGTCGCCTTCCTTTATATTCAAAGGTTCCGTCTTTACGATTGATATACTTAGCTCTGCCGCTCCTACAACTTCAATACCTGCAGTCTCGCTCTGTTTCTTTACCTCACTGCTCAATCCCTCATAGGTTATATCAATCGGAATAACAATCGTACCGGTCGGCGTATCCTTGCCCGATTTGAAGTGCAATTGGATTTCACGACTCTTTTCAGGATAAAGACGCTCAATATAGTAGTTACTGGGATCGTTGGAATAGATCGCCTGCACTTCTCCGATTTTAACAAATATATTGTGTGCTGCTGTCTCCCCTCTGTTCGTAAGCTTCAAAGAGAGCGTAAAATCGTCTCCAGGGCGTATCTCATCTGAAATATCCTTTTCAACCTCAAGCGAAGCCTCTTTTAGAGATGTCCGTTCGTTGACGCGTACAGGAAAGGGATAGCGAAGAGTATCCCGTGCAAGGCTTCCTTCTGGGCGGTAAACGACATGGATTGCTGGGAAGTATATCCCTTCCTCTTTTGGAGCATTAAAGGCGAATGTGATCGAAGTACTGCTGCCTCCGCCGAGCGTGCCCACATGTTCAAAGTGTTTATGCTCGTGCTCAAAATGCGAGGCGAAGAGGTAGATGTCTGTTATATCAGCACTTGCATTTACTGCTGTGTTTTTGATTGTGACAGTTACTGTGCCAAGCTCTCCCGGAGTCAGAATCTCCGGCTGGAGGGTGTATAGTCGGTGATCGTAAGGGCAGGGGACTGGGAGCAGGTAACGGATGTTGCAAGTGACAGTAGAAGAATCGCTACCAAAATCCATTTGAACGCTTCTTTTATTTTTTTCATCCTCTCATAGCTTGAGTTTGTCAATAGCAATTTCAGCGGCCTTTTTCCCTGAGATTAACATAGCGCCAAACGTAGGCCCCATTCGTGGAAGTCCGTATGCAGTAGCAACAGCCATACCGGTAACGATCAGCCCAGGATAGACTTCAGAGGTTTGTGCTACCACGAGATTCTCAGACTTTTCAACCCACATTGCCCCCTGTCCTTTAGCCGTAATCAGCCCTCGTTCCTCCAGCTTCTTTACGACTGAGGCATCGTGACCGGTTGCGTCTATCACGAGCTTAGATTCCAATGATACTGGATCAATAGCTGCTATTTCACGTGGAAGTGCAGAAACCGGGGTCCAATTTATTACTACGCCACTCACTCTCTCGTTATGCAGAACCACGTCATCCAGCGCTACCATATTTAATATTTTCGCACCTGCGTCGCATGCCGCCGCAATTAATTTCGAGCATGCGTGTGGCCCATCCGAGATGTACAATCCCTTGCTATACTCCTTATAAGGTACACTAAGCTCATCGAGAATGCGCTCAGCCGGTGACCTCACTGTGAGCTTGTTCATCAAAAACCCACCAAGCCAGAAGCCACCGCCTAAGTAATTGTTCCTCTCGATAAGTAATACTTTTACACCGCTGGATGCCAGCTCCTTACCCGCCATCAATCCTGCTGGTCCGCCGCCTACTATAATGACCTCGCTCTCCACGTAGTTCTCAAATTCTTTCGCAAATTCATCCACTATCGCCCGCGTAATCTGACTCTCCGATGCGTGTGAAAATTCTATCGGTTCCATAGGACAACCTTAGTCCCCAGATTATTTATAGCTTCGCTTCCTTCATCGCGTTGCGTAGGAGTTCGGTAGTTTCATCCATGGTGCACCTATCCACCGGATATGGCACGCCGTCTTTTCCGCCGAATGCGAACGAGTATTTAACCGGGTCCCTCCAACTCGGCGGTTCACCATAGATCAGGTCAGATATAAGCGCTAAAGCACGCACGGTCGCTGGCCCCACGCCACTTATGCATAGAAACTGCTCGTAATTCTCCGGCTGCCTATCGTATGCATCACGGAGCGCATCCCAGTTCACTCTTCTCGGCAATCGGTATAGTATCGCTTCTTCTCTTGACGTATTGCTTTTGCCTTCGTACTCGACTGCGGGGATTAAATCGAATTCTGCAAGTGTCCTTTGATCACTTCTTATCCATTTATTGCGGCGGCCTCTCAGTTCTTTGTAAACCCGTTCCAATTCTTTTGGATTGGTTCGTGCAAGGTCAACAGACGTCCCCCGGCATCCCCTGCTCTCTTTTGACGTTAGATCCAGCACAGTATCGCACGGGCTACCAACAATTCCCTGATGCGGCTCCTCATCATACCGCTTCACTGATGATGAGAGCCAGTGATATCGCCGTGCATACCGGTCGATAGGGTTCATTCCCTGCTGGATCACCGCCCATTCGCCTTTCTCTGAGATGAACATCGAATGGTGATATAGCTGATAGCCATCCTGTACGCAGGCGTTATCCACCTTTGCAGATATTCTACTTGCGTATTTCAGCTCAGCCAGCTTGCCATCGCTGAGCTTCAACTTCTCACCGAGTGCATCTATATCAGATAACGTATTTCGCGACGCTTTACCCTTCCCACCGGCAATTCCGAACCCAAATTCCTCGGGATCAATAACCGATTTCAAAACGCCACACACTACAGTTGTGGTTCCGCTACTATGCCAGTCATAAGCTAATGCACAGGATAGCGATTGAAACCAAAGTGGGTCTGCCAATTTCTCTATCGCACCATTAACGCCATGTTCGTCTATTATCACCTCGAAGATAGCATGAGCTAAGCTTTTCATTCGCTTCAGCAGCCAATACGGTGCTTTTCCACCGTGAAGTGGCAAGTCTACTACGCCCAGCTTCCTCAACGCGTCAGACCTTTTCCCTTTTGACCAGCAGAGGTCTTCCCTCTAAAAACCCTCCGTTTATGCGAAGGGCCGCAAATCCAATTCAAAGTCTTATCTGATTTTATCTCAGGATTGGCAGGCTCAACGAGGATTATTTCATACCATTTCCTCTTTCCATCTTCTGCCACCCAGTAAGAATTAAGAACCTCCATGTTTGGATATTTTCTCGCAGTTCGCTCCTCAGCGATTCGCTGCAAGCTTTTTCCAGGTGTTATTTTATGCACACCCATCCGCTTTGATCTCCTTCCGTGCTTTGGTCTTGATTTCCTCCGCCCCCCTCTTCTTACCTTTGCTCGCACTACGATAATGCCGTGTTTCGCTTTATATCCTAACGAACGGGCCCTATCCAATCTCGTTGGTCTTTCTAACCTTATAACCGCTGGCTCTTTTCTCCATTCCTCTAATCTTAACTGCCTGAACTCTCTTACGTATGATGCCTTCGGCCTTTTCCATGCCTCTCCAATATATCTATAAAATGACTTAGCCATTTGTTCTGTTCTTCCTCGAAAGATACTTTTAAAATAAATAAGATAGGAAGGGAAATAAAGATATATGCTACGTTATTATTATTCTATTAAGATACAGGTAGCAAGTAGCCCAGTAAAAAGTAAAGAATAAAGAGTGTGTGATGAACATGGTGAGTAAGCCTAAGCCGTTGGACGTATTAAACAAAGCGTTGAAATCCCCGGTTATAGTGAGAATCCGAGGGGGCAGAGAATTTAGAGGCACATTGGAAGGATATGACCTGCACAT
Source organism: Methanosarcinales archaeon (assembly GCA_030611045.1). GTDB lineage: Archaea > Halobacteriota > Syntropharchaeia > Alkanophagales > Methanospirareceae > JACGMN01. The sequence goes on along the minus strand of JAUWQN010000058.1, from coordinate 3,202 downwards.
GAACTTAGTGTTAAGCGATGCAGAAGAATTGAGCAACGATGCAGCCGTGAAGAACTTTACTGGAGAGATTCTGATGCGGGGTGACAACGTGGTGTATATCTCGCCGACCACGCAGAGAGAGACAGAAAAAGGTGAAGATGCAAGTAAGAGCAAAGTCAAGGAGGCAGGAGAGAAGGGGACATGGTAAAAGGAACAGCTTCACAGGGCAAAAGGCAAAAGAAGTCGCACATGACGTGCCGACGATGTGGCAAGGCCGCTTACAGCATACATGCAAAGTATTGCGTGGCATGTGGGTTTGGAAGATCGAGTAAGATGAGAGAGTACAACTGGAAGGAAAGAAAGCCTTAAAGTAAAGTGAAAAAGTGCCAGCGGCCGAGGTAGCTAAGCGGACTAAAGCGCCGGCCTTGAGAGCCGGTGTCCCTCGCGGGACACAAGGGTTCAAATCCCTTCCTCGGCGTTCTCATAGAGGCGCAAGACATAACTTACTTACTCAAACTCCTGAGGAGGGAAAGTTAAGATGGAAAAATACGTTAACCTTTTGGATAGAGCTTTGAAACAAATGCCGAGTACAAAGACTGGTGACTCACGTTTCGTTATACCCGCACTGAAAGTGTTTATAGAGGGGAAGACTACGATATTTGACAATTTTGACGTTATATGCGACTACATGAACCGAGAAAGGGAGCATGTAATGAAATTTTTGCTGAACGAATTGGGTACTGCAGGTAAGATAGTAGGAGATAGAGTGATTTACCAGGGAAGATTTTCGAGGGACGCGGTCGAGCATCAAATTCAGAGATATATGGATGAATATGTGATCTGCTGGGAATGTAAGAAACCGGATACGCACTTCGATAAGCAGGACCGTGTTTTAGTGCTGAAATGCGATGCGTGCGGTGCTATTCGTCCGATCATGAAGCGAAGGGGCGGAAAGACAAAGAGCTGAATTTTATTGGTTTTTAGGACGTACTTTTATAATCCGAGAAAAGTTTACTTAACATGTAGCAAAAGGGAAAAGAGCCCAGAGGAAGGTTACTACGCTGTTGCTCGCTTTCTCTTCCAGTATCCGTTCTACCTCTTTCCTAAATTTCTCGTAAACCATACGCTGTTCTTACTGTTTTTGTCAATCCGATTTAAAGCGTTTGCTTTTTTCATAACCGCCCTATCAATGCCCACCCTGCTCAAAAAACGTACATAAACATTGAGGTTTATAGGGAAAGATATGGACAAAGCCGTATATCGGCAGGTGATGACCTTTGCCCTTCCTGTCATCATATCAAATATACTGATGACCTTTCAGATTTTTGCCGATACCATCATGCTTGGTCGGTATCCGCCGGCAGATGTAAGCCTGAGTGCCGTTGGCTTGGGATTCGTGTTGTATCACCTGTTCTTTCCCCTTACCATGGGGCTTGTTACCGGCACGATAGCAATAATAGCACGGAGATGGGGCGAGAAGAATTATGATGAGGCAGGGAAGGTGGCAACCGATTCAATGATAACCCTTGTTCTGATTTCGATTCCCATAGCCCTTTTTGGCGTTTTCATCGCACCCCATCTGACCTACTATCTCGGTGCACGAGGAATGGTGATAACCGAAAGTGCGAAATACATGCGGTCAATCTTCGCCTTTTATCCCTTTACCGCGCTCGTTATCGTTTATCATGGTATCTTGAGAGCGGCAGGCGATACAAAAACGCCTATGTACGTGGATATCATCTCAAATGTCTACAATGTCCTGATGAACTATATACTTATATTTGGCAAATTCGGCTTTCCGGAACTCGGTGTTCTTGGAGCAGGCATCGCGACAGGCACATCCTACGTCATCGCATTTGCGGTCTACATGTCACTCCAGGCGGGAAACAAACTGATAACACACCCTGTTTACAGCAGGAACGTTAGATACCGGCTGGATACGGTAAAGAAGATGTTTAAGATTGGTATTCCTGCGGGCATTGACATGGCGATGTGGAGTTTTTCGTCCATCATTTTTACCGTGATGATACTCCACTTTGGGACGGTTGGATACTCTGCCTTCCAGATCGGGATGAGGGCTGAGAGTATTGCGTATATGCCGGCATTTGCATTTGGAATCGCAGCCACCACGCTCTCAGGCCAATACTTAGGTGCGAAGAAAGAAGAGCAGGCGAAAAAGGCGGTGCTCGCTTCTACCTACCTGTGTCTGATCTTTATGACCGTCGTGGGTGCAATATTCATACTCCTCCCCGATTATATTGCAAAGGTATTTACCGGAGATGAGGGGGTTGTGACCCTTGCGGCGCTCTATCTCTTTATTATTGGCTTTTCAGAGCCTGCATTAGGCGCATTCTTTACCCTTACCGGCGGAATGCGGGGTGCGGGCTATACCAAAGTGCCGATGCTTATAAATTTTGTGTGCCTTATCGGGATACGATTAGCACTATCATACACCCTCGGATTCGTATTGGGCTTGGGATTGTTTGGAATTTGGCTGGGGATGACTGTGGAGGTATTTTTGAGAACGGTCGCAATCTACGCAGTTTTTGTAAAAGGAAACTGGATGCGGGTGAAGGTATAAGTCTGTTGTCTGTCGGAATCTTGTGCGAAAAGCTGGCACTCGGTCATAAAACCATCAACTGCCATTACCTGGCGTGGGAATGCATATACTCGTGCGTTCACGCTAGTTCTTTAATGCTTCTTTATGTAATCCTCCAGAGCTGCTTTCAGCGTATTCACTGCAAGCTCAGGAGTATGTTCGTCGTCCTCGGGTAACTCACCCAAAACAGACTCAATGTCCTTTTCCCCTATCCTTAATGCTTCTTCAATTGTCTTACCTCTCACCAGTTCGGTTATTACGCTTCCAAAAGCAACGGTAGGACCCCCGCCATCTACTAAGAATTTACTATCAATGATCCTCTCGCCTTCAACTTTTAGGTGGATCTGCATTGTATTCCCGTGTGAATCGGTCATTCTGGCAGCGCCATCAGGATTGTCCAACATACCAACATTTTTGGGATTGTACGCTTCTTCAACCGTTTTTTCGCCGTAAAACGCTTTCTCATCTTCTTTTATACTTTTTTCCAAATCCCGTATCATTACCTCGAATTTCGAAGGGTCTTCTTCGTCTGTCATTTTCCTCCGCCTATAAACGCAGTTCTTATATTATTAGTATCTAACTAAATTAGTTCCGATTAAAATAAGCCTTCAATCTTGCCACACA
>JAUWQN010000063.1 GCA_030611045.1 Methanosarcinales archaeon | reverse complement strand
CCCTTAGGTATAATCGAATAAAAACCCGTGGTAGGGGAGATGATTTGTTAAATATCGAGGAATTTAAAGAGCGCGAGGAACGAGAGAAAAGGTGGGGTATGGAGGAAGCGATGGAAAAAGCCGATAAGGTTATAACGAATGGGGGTTCTTTGGAGGAGTTTAAAGAAGAGATAAAAAGGATTTTAACTGTTGTATAACGGGTCAAAACCTATAACCTTTTTATACTCTTTAATTTAAATTATATTTGTGAGAGTGAAAGACAGGATCCCCGAAAAAGGGGAGCTGAAGGCACTTTTTGAAAGGGGACTAAAATTAGGACAAGTCGCCGATCAGCTCGGTATGGATGAAGCGAAGATTTCATATTGGAAAACCAAATATGGACTCACAAGGCAGGGCAGCGAGGTCGAGGAGTGGATAAACGAACATCCCGATGTAAAGAGAGCGTTTGCATCAATGGGTAAGAGTTCTAAGCGAGTTTATTACACTCACCTACGAAAGTATTGTTTTTGGTGCGATAAAGAACCGGAAGATTTATGGAAAGAGGACAAAAAGACAGCACAAGACAGAGTTATAGATTTTAGAGAATATCTTGAAGAACAAGATAAATCATCAAACACCATCAGCATGTATATAGCAGTAGTGAGGCGATTTTACGAGTATAAGGATATAGTTTTCAAAACCAAATTCATCAGTAATGGTACAGCAGCAATGCCCAAAGAAGAGAATGAAAAGGAGCTTATTGAACCACACATGCTAAGACAAATATTAGATATTTCACCATCAATGGAGAAAGCGATATACATGATTCAATATCAGAGTGGTCTTTCTTCAAATGAATTGTGTAATTTAAGACTGAGACATGTTGGAAATATTGATAAGGAAGGAAATATCAAGCTGAACATCAAGGATGGTATTATAATGATAAAGATGATCAGAGAGAAGAGAAAGGTGAAATTTATAACATTTATAGGATATGATGGCATCGAATTCTTAAATAGATGGTTAGACCTAAGGCAAGCTGGTAAGGCATTGAAGGATAAGGAGATAGGTCAAAGAGCGATAATAAAGAACCCAAATGATTATCTTTTTGTCGGTTATAGTCGGCGATATAAAAGATGGGATAAAATATCACCAGATACATATGCGAGTTGGATGTTAGAACGAGTACGTCAATTAGGGTGGGTTGATGACGAGGATATGCGAGACGAAGGGAGATTTAATCCGTATAGACCTCATAGTCTGAGAATGTCTTTCTCTGAAATATTGAAGCACAGAGCAAAGCTACCATGGGATTATGTTGAGCATATGTTGGGGCATAAAGGATCAGCCACTGATAAAGCGTACACGAGTATTAGCGAGGATGATTTAAGAAGGGCGTACAAAGAGGGGGAGCCGCTCCTATCACTCACACCGATTGAACCAGTAATTACTGATTCTCAGTACAGAGAGCTGGATTTAAAGAACGAACTTCTGAAAGACGAGATAAAGGAACTAAAACATGGGATAGACGAGATTAAAGCGCATTATGAGTGGAAAATCAAAAATCCTGAAAGAGCCGAAAAGATGGAACGGATAGAGGGGGAAGTTAGGGAAGAATTCAAAAAGAGATATGGAGATCATCCTTTAACAAAGCGAGAAATACAAGAGCGGACGCAGGAAATCTTCAGACGCTATGAGGAGGAAGAGGTTGGCTTCTAATGACGTTTTTCGCTCCTCCTTTTTTTAGATTTAAAAAGGTGTAAAAATGAAATTAAGAGCCAAAATCAAGGAGCTTGAAGAAGTATCAGATGACGAGCTATACGGTGTAGATATGGAATTTTTGAAAGAGTTGGGTTGCGATTTTAGCGATAAAGACAGGGATATATTTGGGTGGTGTGACGAGGAAGGAACTTTGTTGATGTTCAGCCGGAGGGTTCTCAGCAAAGATGAAGTGGGAGAAATCAGAGTAGCGGCAGGGTATAAGAAGTATGTGGGATCTGTTCATTTGTTTGAGAAATAATAGTGAATATCCCTTTTTTTCGCCTCCCAACCTAAGTCGCTGAGAATTGTTGCATCTAAACATGCCAAATTAGGGGAGGTAGTATATAAGTGTTGCGGTATAACAAAGAACCACAAAGCTTTTAAGTAAGAAATAACAAGAATACCTTAATGGTGAAAACATATAGCATCACGATGGAAGCGGAACTAAAGAAGAAGCTCGATGAGGTTGTCAAGAGCAGGAGGCATGGGAGGAACCGAAGTGCCGTGATATCGTATTATATCAGACAAGGGGTAGAGTTAGAAGAATACGAAGAGCATGGAATAGATTTAATACGGAACTTTTTAGATGCAGTGGAGAAGGACCCGGAATTAGCATCGAAATTAAGAGCGTTTTTAGACCAGAACGGGGATTGAGAAGTTTTGATTGATAGTAGAGAGAAAACTTAGAGAACGGGGGATTAGGTTTACGTTTCTGTGAACAGAGCTAAACTACTATTAAAATGCCAAATTTTACTGTTTTTGCGATTCTCTCCCCCCGCCCCTAACCATACTATTACCTTGCACATTCCACTCCCTAAAACCCCTTAGAATACCCTCAGAACGTATCATTTTGTTATTATTTTATACCTAAAACTCAGGGAGTTTCGGAGTCTATGGGATTTGCAGAAATCTGTGTGTTTTTCAGTTTATCTCGTTTTTTTTCTCAATATATGTTGGCTGGTGTGGAGGGTGAGTGGAAGATATATCTTCTTCCTTTATCCTTCTTCGCAAAGTGCTTTCGCTTACGTGCTGTGATGCGGCGATGGTTGTCATGTCAACACCTGCATCGAGTTGCTTCTTTACAACAGACCAGTTTATCTTCTTCTTCGGATGCCCCGCTTTTTCGCTGCCTTGTAAAGCGGTTGATCGCTGCCATGATGTAAGGCGGTCTATGACTTTTTGTGTTAGGCTATCTGCGTTATGTACACCTTCAGTTTCCAAGACACTTTTTACCAGAGAGGCTAAATGCTCGTTCTTTATGAACATTCCTACCACTTATAACTTTATTTTTGAAGTATAAAAAGGTTAAGGTGGCGACCTTTAAGACCTTAAGGTGAATCGGTTGTAAGGGATTATATTTTATAAAAACCAGTCTATACACCCTTTAAAAAAAGGATTTTAGATTTACACGACTGAATTTTTGACGAGTTACTTTACTGCACTACACTACTACACTACCGCACTTGCTGCTTCCTTGCTCTCTATGTAGACCAATCGGTATTGCCTCTTTGCTCTGCTACCCTTTCGCTCTAAAATACCGGCGGAATGCATGCCCGACAGGTACGTTGATATGGTGCTCAGTCGCAGATTCTCCTCGAATACGGCTTCATATATTCTTCTTGTCTGTGAAGAGGTGAACCAACCCTTCGGTGCTCGTTCATCAAAGCGTAAAAAAGAAGCAAGTCTTTCTTTTATCGTAAGATCTTCGCCTTCGTAATCGTAAGCATTCCTAACAGGGAGAGGAGAAAGCTCCTTCTCTAAAAACTTTATTACATCCCTAATCGTGAGCTGTCTGAGCATCTCAATCTGTAAATCGCCTTCCTTCTCTATGGACGATTTCACTCCTTCTTCATCCGTTACTTCCACCCGCACCTTCATTGCCACTTCACATCTTCATCTGTTCACTGAACAAATGAAACATAAATCGGGTTTATATATAAAGGTATATGGTAACGGCACGGAAAACACGCTTATTTCCTCTGGAGGGAACTAATGAATAAGTGAAATATCTGCGGCGGTTAAAAAAACTTTATACCATAAAAGATAGAATCTTTAGATAGCGAAGGAGACAGCCAGAATTGACAGAGAAGAGCGATTACTACACTGTTTTAGGTGTGGATAGAGAAGCATCGAAGGACGAAATAAAGCGTGCGTATCGAAGATTAGCGAAAAAACATCATCCTGATTTGAATAAAGAGAATCCAAAAGAGGCCGAGGAGAAGTTTAAAGAAGTATCTGAAGCATATGAGGTGTTATCTGACCCGCAGAAGCGGGTGAATTACGATAGATTTGGGCATGCGGGTGTTAATTTCGGTCCTGGAGGATTTGAATGGTCAGATTTCACAAGATATGGCGATATAGAGGATATCTTTGGCAACTTATTCAAGAGTTTTTTTGGCGGTAATTCCGGATTTGGTAGAACTAGAGGCGGTGGAATGGGCGCCAGCGTGGGTAGCTCCTTATTTGATGTGTTCTTCGGCGGGGGAGAACCGGGCTATACAAGGGCGGAGGATAGATACGGGCCAGAACGAGGAAGTGACATCAGGTACGACCTTAAGATAGACCTCGAGGATGCAGCGAAGGGAATTGAGAGAGAGATAACTCTCCCTAAAGAAGAGGGATGTACGTCATGTAACGGAACGGGGGCGAGCCCAGGCGGATTAGAGACCTGTTCTGCGTGTGGTGGGGCGGGGCAGGTAAAGAGAGCGCAGAGCCATGGCTTTGCTCAGTTCATTTCTATCTCGGCCTGTCCACATTGTGGCGGAAGTGGACAGGTGATAAAGACTCCTTGCAAGGAATGCGATGGTCTGGGAAAAATTAGAGTGACTAAACAAATATCGGTAAGGATACCTCCAGGGGTGGATACGGGGAGTAGATTAAGGATTGCAGGCGAAGGATGCGCAGGGGAAAGAGGAGGACCGCCAGGCGATTTGTACGTGATAATGCATGTGAGAGAGCACGAATTCTTCAAAAGGGCGGGGGATGACCTATTTTGTGAAGTCTCAGTTCGCTTCGCACAAGCTGCATTTGGTGATGAGATAGAGGTAAGGACAGTAGATGGCAGCAGTGCACGAATAAAAATGCCTGCGGGCACGCAATCCGGCACGAACTTCCGGCTGAAGAACAAGGGAATGCCAGATTTGAGGGGCCACGGTCGAGGGAACATGCTGGTGAGAGTGAAGGTAGTAACGCCAAAAAAACTGAGCAAAAAGCAGAAGGATTTACTGTATGAATTTGATAAAGAGGGACAAGGACAAGGGCAAGGGCAAGAACAAGAAGTGGGAGGAAAGCAGAAGAAAAGTTTCTCCTGGTGGAGTAAAAACAGAAGTAGAAGTGATTAGTATATGAATGAAGAAGGTGAAGGGCATGAGCACAAAGAGCGGAATACGGACCCCGATACTCTCAGTTGTGGGACATATAGACCATGGTAAGACCACGTTACTTGATTCACTACGGGGCACAGCAATAGCAGAGAAGGAAGCAGGTCGAGTTACGCAGCATATAGGTGCAACAGAGATTCCTATCAGTACAATAAAAACGATTTGTGAACCCTTGAAAAGGGACTGGACGGGAATAGACGTTCCCGGTTTGCTTGTAATTGACACCCCGGGTCATCATGCCTTTGCATCCTTGAGGAAAAGGGGAAGTGCGTTAGCTGACGTTGCGGTTATTGTGGTAGATGTGATGGAGGGCTTTCAGCCGCAGACCTACGAATCGTTAAACATTTTAAGATTATTAAAAACGCCCTTTGTCGTGGTATTGAACAAAATAGATCGTATAAAAGGGTGGAACTCAACGAATAAGCCGTTCCTTATCAATTATAGCGATCAGCCGGAATATGCGCGGAAAGAAGTGGATACGAGGATGTACAGGCTTGTAGGCGATCTTTACAATAAAGGCTTCTCGGCGGATCGGTATGACCGGATAAAAGACTTCTCAAGGAATGTGGGTATCGTACCAGTGAGTGCGAAGACTGGCGAGGGCATTGCGGATCTGCTTCTTGTGCTTATAGGCTTATCACAGAAGTACTTTGAGCGAACCCTGCAGCTTCATTTAGAGGAAGCAGGCGTTGGCACGATATTAGAGAAGAAGGAGGAGAAAGGTCTCGGAACCACGATTGACGTGATTTTATATGATGGCAAGCTCAGCGTGGGCGATACGATAGTGGTGGGCAGCGCAGAGGAGGAGCCGATAGTTACAAAAGTGAAAGCACTGTTGAAGCCCCGTGTTTTGCAGGAGATACGAACAGAGCAACGATTTGAGCGTGTGAAAACGGTGAATGCAGCTTCGGGTGTGAAAATAGTTTCTCCAGATTTAGAAACAGCTCTTCCAGGTTCGCAGGTACGCGTGGTGAAAGAAGAAGCGCTGCTTGAAAGCGTGATGAACGAGGTGAAGAGCGATATAGAAAAGCTGAAGATGGAGACGACTCCGGAAGGGATACTTATAAAAGCTGATACGATGGGGTCACTGGAAGCACTTGCTCTGGAGTTTAAAGACGAAGGCATCGAGGAGATAAAACGGGCGGATGTCGGGAACATCTCCAAACGCGATGTAATCGAAGCTACTACGGTTAAGAACAGTTATTTCAGGGTTATTTTAGGCTTTAACGTTGGTATACTTCCGGATGCAAAAGAAGCGGCGTTGCAAGCCGGAATACCGGTTTTTATAAACGACGTTATTTACCGCTTGATTGAAGATTATGAGAATTGGGTGAAGGGCGAGAAGGAGAGAGAGAAGCGGGAGGTTATGGAAAGGGTGAGCACACCTGCGAAGATAAAGATACTGCCGGGATGCATTTTCAGGCAGAGCAAGCCGGCTGTTGTGGGTGTCGAAGTCCTGTCCGGGAAGATAAAAACTGGTGTGGAATTGATCAAGGCGGATGGGACGAATGTCGGAGCGATAAACGAGATACAGGATAAAGGCGAGAGTATAAAAAGTGCAGAGCAGGGTATGCAGGTGGCAATTGCACTGAAAAAACCAACCGTCGGGCGGCACATAAACGAGAATGATGTTTTGTATGTGAATATTAGCGAAGACGCAGCGAAAGCGCTAAAAAAACTAAGCGGAGTGCTCTCACCAGAGGAAGAGGAAGTGCTGGAGGAATTGGCGGAGATTAAGAGGAGAAGGCAGTTTAGGGCGGAGTGAATGACATGTGGACTAAACCCTCGTGCTAATAAGTGATTGCATTTAGTATGACTGGTGAAAATCTGGGGTGTCTCATAACTTCTTCCTTCTAATTTGTCAAGCTCTTAACAGGGTTTTAACCGCGAGCCACCCATGGATCACGAAAAAATATAAAGAGCACAATAAGAGTATTTAGAAGAAGGTGTAATATAAATAAGCTAAGCTAAGATAAGAAAGTAGAAGGGAAGACCAAAATGCAGATTGTGATAAGCGATTCAAAAACGGGTAAGGCGTACAAAGTTGAAGGTAAGGATACAGAAGCGAGTGCGTTGTTCATCGGGAAACGCATCGGTGAGGTTGTAGATGCGGATATTCTTGGCCTAGGCGGCTATTCGTTAGAAATTATGGGTGGCTCGGATAAGCAAGGTATGCCAATGCGCAAAGACGTCGCAGGTGGTGTGCGAAAGCGAATCTTAATCACGGATCCACCGGGGTACCAACCAAAAGAACGAGGTAAGAGACGAAGGAAATCCGTTCGTGGTAATGAGATCTCAATGGAGATCTCGCAGATTAATGTGAAGATAAAGGAGTACGGGAAGAAGTCACTTGAGGAACTGGTGGTGAAGGCGGAAGAATAACATCTTGAAACTAGTGTCACGTCAACTCTCAATTGTCGGGTAAAGCCGAGATAACTTTATCCGAGCATCCTTGGTTGTGAATTGCCAATTAACTTTCGCATTTTTGTTGTTTCTGAAATTCTGCCATGCCAGTACCTCTTTCCTGACAATC
>JAUWQN010000044.1 GCA_030611045.1 Methanosarcinales archaeon | reverse complement strand
ACGTCGTGGATTGGCATTGTATTTCCTTCTTAGCGCAGAGCCACAAAAAGGGCATCTGTCCATACTGGTAACGGCCTCTATAACTTTTGCCATAAGAATAAATCGGCGGTTAATATAAAAGAGTTTTGAGTGAAACTATGGGTATAAACTAATCTAACGACCCGCAAGCTCGTCTATTTCTGATAGGAATTCATCAGCCAGCTCGCTCAATCTCAGCGCCTGTTCGCTCATCTTTCCAAGTGTGTTGACGGAGCCCGTAACCAGGAACCGTAAAAGTTGATAGTTCTCGTCCCAGGCTAATAACCGCTCCAGTTCTTCCTTACCTATCTCGTGATACCATTCATCATGTCGCCAGATAAGAATCACACCTAAAATGCTTACTGCTTCTTCTACCTTCAGGTCTTCCAATTGTGAGAGCTTGAATGGCAGCCCCCCTACGAGAAACCCAAAAGGATTCTTGACCACTGGTAATTCCGCTAAGGAGATCCGAACGTGCTTCATAATGCTGGGTAAAGCCATAAAGAGTTCCGACGTGCGTACATACCCGCTAAAATATGCGATTAGCGTTCCTTTCGGCGTTGCAACATAAATCTCTGCGCCCCGCTTACCTTCAGCAATCTTCTGAATGAGATGCGCCTCCCCCATCTCAGGAATCTTTCTCAGAACCGTCGGATACGGGATGACAGCACCTTTTGATATAGCATACTTGCTGGATGGTCCGCGTTTGATAAGGGATTCGAGAATTCGCTCGTATTCATGCTTGGACGTTTTCATGATATGTTCTATCCACTGCTGGATATGAATATAAAAGGATATGTTTATAAAGTTGAAGAAGAGAAGCCAAAAGCATAGCTAGCAACATCTACAAAATTGATGGTGGTCAAAAATGGAGGAATGGACACCGAATAATATTGAAGATCTTTTTGAGCTGGAGGTCCATGAGCTTGGAGCACTTGCAGATTCCATCAATCGGGAGAATGGAAACATCGTCACGTTCGTGGTTAACCGACATATAAACTATTCAAATATATGCGTTTCAAGATGTCCTCTTTGCGCTTTCTACCGTGACGCCGGAGATAGCGATGCGTATTTTATGAGCATTAAAGAGGTGCTCGGGAAAGCTGATGATGCAGTAAAAATGGGCGCTACGGAGCTCCATATCGTCGGCTCACTTTATCCGGGAATGAGTATGGAATACTTCGAGGGGATGTTCAGCCAGATAAAGAGCAGATTTCCACACGTGATTATTAAAGCTTTGACCGCAGCCGAAATACGCTTCCTTTCGCAAATAGAGAAGATGAGTGCTGAGGAAGTGCTCTCAAGGTTGAAGGATGCAGGACTGCAAGCAATGCCCGGAGGTGGAGCGGAGATTCTCGATGATGGGATACGAGAGTTTATCTGCCCGAAGAAGGTAAAAGCGGAAGAGTGGCTTCGGATAATGGAGATAGCCCACAACACCGGAATAAAAAGCAATGCAACAATGCTCTTTGGTCATATTGAAGAGCCAAAACACAGGGCTGTTCATTTATATAAGCTTTGGAAGTTGCAGGAAAAAACAGGCGGCTTTGTTTCCTTCATTCCTCTTCTTTTCCATCCTGAAAACACAGAGCTTAATGCGTTGGGGCTTGTTGAGGAAAAGACAAATTTGATTGATGTCCTCAAAACGATAGCGGTTTCAAGAATAGTTCTGCGTAATTTTTGCAGTATAAGGGCTTATTGGGTTTCACTCGGCGAGAAGCTTGCTCAAGTAGCTTTGAATTACGGTGCGAACGATCTGGACGGAACGATCATGGAGGAGAGAATTACGCATGCAGCGGGTGCAAAAACACCGCTTATGCTGCCGACAGATAAGCTTCTAAGGCTTGTGAAGGGTACTAACAAAACACCCGCAGAAAGAGACACTTTTTATAATATTTTGAGGGTGTATTCATGAAGATAAGAATCGGCAAATTCGGGTTCGCAAATAACTTCTTGCCCTATTACCGGCTTGCGCAGAACGGGACTGAAGTAATCGAAGCATCACCAAGAAATCTTGCCACGATGTTTGAAAAAGGGGAAATTGATTTTGCCCCTGTCCCTTCGTTCTATTATCTCAAAAATAAGAATAAGTTGAGAAGTTATGAGTTCTGCGTCGCCTCAAAGAATAGCGTTCTGAGTGTTATTGTAGTTTCGAGAGAGAAGAAGCTTGATAACCAGTGTATTGCGGTAACAAATCAAACAAGTACCTCGATCAATCTGCTCAAAATCATTCTGCGGGAGCGGGGGCTGAAAAACGAGGTTGTACCCGTGGATGAAAGCAAGGCAAGCGAGTTACTCAAGCGATGCCCACATGCACTCGTTATTGGCGATGAAGCACTCAAAGCAAGGATGGAATACAGCGTTGTTATGGATTTAGGGGAGGAATGGCGTGATTTAACGGGCTATCCAATGGTCTTCGGGATTGCCACATCGCTGAAGGAGCAGGATTTGAGTGAAGTTGACAGAACGGTTATAGAATCGATCAGGTGGGGCGAGGAGAACATTGATGCGATTGCGAAGGAAGCGGCGAGTAAGTATGAACTACCAAAGGAATTCCTCGCGGTGTATTTCAAAACACTCACCTACCGGCTGGGAGCTCAAGAGAGGAGGGGGCTCGAACTGTTCGAGGAGAAGTGCCATGAATACGGATTACTCTGACTGGAACGGCTATGTGAGCAAGAATCTGGACGGAGCGGATTTGAGTTTTGATGAGGCATTACATCTGTTTGACTTGCCTTTGCCGGTTATTGGCAGGATTGCCGATGAAATACGACGAAAGAGATGCGGAGAGCTCGTTACATTCGTTATTGATAGGAACATAAGCTACACAAACCGATGCGTATCAAAGTGTAAATTCTGCGCATTTTATGCTAAAACAGAAGAAGAAAGTTACGTTTTGCAGCAGGACGAGATCCTGAAGAAGGTTGAGGAAACGGTTGATGTTGGTGGTACGCAAATTCTCATTCAAGGTGGTATCAACCCGGAAATAGGTATTGAATGGTTTGAGGATTTATTTTCAGCGATAAAGCGTAAATTCCCAGGTGTGCAGCTTCACAGCCTGTCACCACCGGAGATAGATTTCCTTGCGAGGCAAGAAAGGCTGAGTGTAAGAGAAACGCTCGAACGGTTGAGAGCAGCGGGGCTCGATTCTCTACCTGGTGGAGGCGCGGAGATCCTCTGTGACCGGGTACGAAAGGCACTCAGCCCGGAAAAAGTCAGTGCAGACGGCTGGCTTCACGTAATGGAGACTGCGCACCGTATGGGAATGAAAACAACGGCGACCATGATGTTCGGGCATATCGAGCGGAGCGAGGATATAATCGAGCATCTTTTTAAGATACGTGATTTGCAGAACAAAACGGGAGGGTTCACTGCGTTCATACCCTGGACGTTTCAGCCGAAGCACACGGAACTCTACGATATTATAAAAGAGCCAGTGGCGGTAACGAGATATTTGCAGGTGTTAGCGATTTCCAGGATTGTTCTGCACCCGATAAGGAACATACAGGCGTCATGGCTCACGCAGGACTTCGAAGTGGACAAACTGGCGTTGTTCTTTGGCGCGAACGATTTTGGCGGCACGATACTTGAGGAGAACGTGGTAACCGCAGCGGGGAAGGAGTATAAACCGGCGACCGTTGAGACCATTATAAAAGCAGTTGAATCGGTTGGCAGACCCGTAGCGCAGAGGAATACGTATTATGAGATTTTGTAATTGTGGGTGGGGGTTACGAATTCAGTCGTGTTTCAAGATTGAACTTTTCAGACTACTTTTATATCATTCGACCATTATTACTAAACCATGCTCGTAGCACACACACCTGATGCGGACGACGCATTTATGTTCTATGGAATGTTCAGTGGTAAAGTTCCAACAAAATTAGAGATAGAACAGATAGTGGAGGACATAGAGACGTTGAACAATAGAGCGTTCAAGGGCGAGTTAGACGTCACGGCGCTCTCAGCACACGCTTATGCGTTCCTTCACGACAAATACAGGATTTTATCTACCGGTGCAAGCATAGGCGACGGCTACGGCCCTGTGGTCGTAGCAAGCAAGGAGATGGCTGTAGAAGAGAAGCGTATTGGAGTGCCCGGTAAATACACCACGGCGAACCTGCTGCTGAAGCTGGCGGTTGAGGATTTCCAGCCGGTTGAAATGCGATTCGATGAAGTGCTACCCGCAGTGAAGCGAGGAGAGGTGGATGCGGGTCTGTTAATCCACGAAGGTCAGATAACCTATGCACAGCACGGGCTTGTAAAGATCCTTGATTTGTGGGACTGGTGGTATGATAAGACGAGCCTGCCCATGCCTCTTGGCATTAACGCTATAAAGAGGGATGTGCCCGAAGCTACCCAGCGCGAATTCCTTGCAGCCATGCGAGCAAGCGTGCAGTATGCGCTGGAGCACGTAGAAGAAGCGCTGGAGCACGCAATGAGATATTCACGTGGTGCGGATAAAGAGCTTGTCAAGAAATTTGCGTTGATGTACGTGAACAAATACACCTACGAAATGCCGGAGGAGGTTGTAAAAGCCCACGAAGAACTTTACAAAATGGCAGAGCGTAAAGGCTTTTTTGAGCGACCGCCCTTGGACATCCTTTTTCTTTAGATATGTTCACGTTTAGTTGGCCACGTGATATGTCCTATTCGTTTGTGAATATGAACATAAAAGAATATATTTATGTTGTCAACTTTCTAAGAGAAGAAAGTAATGTCAAGCGAAGAGCTGAAGTCGTGGATAGCTATACATAAAGACGAGATCTTTGCAAACGATGCGGTCGGCACTGGCTGTTTTAGTTATCTGCCAGGCGAAGTGATATGGGCGGTCACGAAGCGGTGTAACTTGCAGTGTAAACATTGCTCAATTGCCGAAATGAGCGGTGAGGAACTCAGTACAGAAGAAGGGTTTGGTATTATCGAGGACGCCGCCAAACTCGGCCCGGTAAAGTTCGGATTCACGGGTGGCGAGCCGCTGCTGAGGAAAGATATTTATGACCTCATCGAATATGCAGCGTCCTTTGACATGCAGGTCGTGATGGCTACGAATGGAACGTTGATAACGAACGACGTTGCGAAGCGTTTGAAAAAGGCAGGTCTGGAACGTGCTGCAATGAGTATTGATGGTATTGGCAGTCTGCATGACGAGTTTCGTGGTGTGAACGGCGCTTTTAAGGACGCGCTACGGGGGTTGAAGGCATGTGAAGAAGAAGGGGTTGCAGTACAGCTTTTCACCACGGTTACGAGGACTAATTACGGTGAAATCCCAAAAATAATCAAGCTTGCTGATGATTTAAAGCTCTGGCGCATTTATCTCATTTATTTGATTGCTATGGGTCGTGGCAAGGAGATTTCTGAGGTTTGTTTATCAACAGATGAGAACATGAAGTTCTTTGATGATATGGCGAATAAACAGAAGGAAGCGAAGACCTGGCTTAAACCGATCTGCAATCCGCAGTACTGGGCGTATCTGAAGGATGCGGGACTGTTGGATCGTGAAGAGGGGCTTGAGTTTACAGGATGCACGGCGGGGATCACCAGATTCCACATATTTCCAAATGGTGATGTAACGCCCTGTGCATATTTACCCGCGAAGGCAGGTAATATAAGAGAGTCGAGTTTTTTGGAGATAGTCCAGAATTCCGAGATGTTCAAAGCGTTGCGAGCGAGAGCCTTGAAAGGGCAGTGTGCAACGTGCAAATACAAGCGAATGTGCGGTGGATGCAGGTCACGAGCGTATGCTATTTCAGGCGATTATTTAGCTGAGGATCCCGTGTGTTCATTGGGTGATAGAGGGTGAGTTTATATAGTTCCCAAATATAGTGCTCTTTTTTGTTTGATTAAATATACTCACAATATAGAGAGGGATAAGATGAAATGGAAGAAGGAGGAAGAGGAGAGTTATGACAGTTTATGAATCGACCGCTGCCAAAATCCGGGAATTGCCAGAACCACTCATCCAAGAAGTGAGTGATTTTATAGACTTTCTGCAAATGAAACGAGATAGCACTCGCTGGCAATTGTGGATGCTCTTTGCTGAAGCATTGGAAATCGCCGAATCAGACTTTGTCGATTACTTATCAAATCTGGAAGAATATGAAAATCGCCTGGCACGAAGAGAAATCAAATGGTGACCCTTTCCCGTTTTGATCTATAAACAAAAGAAAGATGCCTAAATACAATATCAACTGGAACGTCACGAGAGAATGTAACCTGAAGTGTAAGCACTGTTACTATGACGCCAGCGCACCTTTAGAAGATGAACTCAGCACAGTGCAAGCCTTTGCACTCATTGACGATATAGCTGAGACCTTTGGAGATGACGTGCGGGTCACCCTCGGTGGCGGTGAACCACTGATGCGCAAGGACTTATTTGAGATTATTAAGTATGGCAAGGAAAGAGGCGTGAGCCTCGTTCTCGCATCAAATGGGGTAATGCTCACCGAAGATGTTGCTGCACGATTAAAGGACGCAGGCATTGACGAGGTCATCATCGCGATTGACGGCACGCAAAAGACGCACGACTATATACGGGGTAACGGCGTCTTTGAAAGGACGGTTAGGGGTGCACTCGCATGTAAAGCAGCGGGACTGGATTTGGTGATTGACCCATGTATCATGAAGCAGAACGAGGGCGAGACTGCAAAGATTATTGATATTGCTGAGCATCTGGGTGCGCGCCAGTGCAGAATATTCCATTACATCGCGATGGGTCGTGGAGAGATTGAGATACCTGATGCTGAACTCAACAGTGTCCAGTACGCGCAGAACGTGATGCAGTTATACGAAGAACAGAATAGGAGAAGCAGAATCGAGATATGCACCACGCAGGCATGTCAGTACTGGGTGGTATTGCAGCGAAAGGCAGAAGCTGGACTGCCAGTTCCTGATTTCTATTACAACGAGGTCCCGGGCTGCCGGGCGGGCATTGGCATGCTTTCCATCAAACCAAACGGCGATGTGGTACCCTGCCCGCTCTTGGAGGTGAAAGCTGGAAATGCCACGGAAATGAGTCTCCGTGAGATACTTAACTCGGACGTCTTTGTCAACCTAAAAAGTCGTGAGGTGAAAGGTAAATGCGGGATTTGCAAATTTAAAGATATATGCGGTGGATGCCGAGTGCGAGCATACCTTCATACTGGCGATTATATGGCGGAAGACCCATTATGTAACGAGCTATTCTTTGAAGAAGTGCAGAGGTAGGAAAGAAAATAAATTTCCGTTCCTGTCTCTTCTTAATACAACTTAACTTTATGGCGGGAATCCAATTTGTGTGGGTCTTTCCGTTCACATCCCTGAACCCTTCGCATGTGATGGTTCCTCCGGTTGCATTAAATGACGGTTCATGAATGATCTGCGGATAGTCTTTTTCCTTTTTCTTTGTCTACGAGCAGGCGCTCCAATTGCTGTGGGCGGCGCTATATAAGGAGGAACTGAGCTTCAAAGCATTTGCCATAGCGATGTATGATATGAGATGAGCAACGAAAGAGTTGCACGGACAGAGAGGAGGAGAGCCGCGAGGGCCACTGCATAGATACCCGAGGGCTGCTTATGCGCTATGCGGTGATAGGCCAGGCCAGTGAAACCTCAGGGGTTCAGTGGCAGTATATCCACCTCAACGTTTTCCTTCTCAAGAAAGCTGAGGTTAGCTTGGGCTTTCTTACCCTGGTTTTATATTCGGAGATACTGCTTAATTATCAAAAGAAAAAATGAAGAAGCAAGAATTATTGAGAGGAGCACCGGTTATCGTAGGTGTACTGAGAAATTTGTCTATTCATGATGCTGGGCGTGCGAAAGAAAGTGGTGCTGACATAATAGAATTGAGAATAGACCTCTTGAAAGACGAAGAAAGGCGCATAGATAAGGTTAAAGAATTCGTTTTGATGCTAACAATGCCTGTGGTAATAACGAACAGGAAGAAAGAAGAGGGGGGCTCGTTCACAGGCACTGAAGAGGAAAGGATTGCTATGCTCAGTAGCATTCTCGACACTGCTGAGGTAGACGCGGTGGACCTCGAATTTTCTTCGCGTACCGCGGGAAAAACGGCGGTGGTAGAAAAGGCGAATAGCCTCCATATACCTGTTATTTTCTCCTTCCACGATTTCAATGGTATGCCAAGTCGCTCTGAGCTATTGATAATCATTGCACGTATGTACGAAGAGGGCGGAAGCATTGCAAAGATCGCCGTAACGCCGCATACACTAAGCGATGCGTTGCTCCTGCTTGACCTCACGCATGAGCTATCGCGTGAAGGGAAGCTGTTAGCAACTATTGGGATGGGACCCGTGGGAAGACATCTGCGAGTGATAGCACCCCTGTATGGATCTGTGTTGACGTATGGGTTTTTAGAAGGCGAGGAAGAAGTGGCTCCGGGTCAATTCAGCGTGGAAGAGTTAAGGAGCATGCTGGACAGATTAAGCGTCAAACAATCCTCTTCTTGAGTGAGTTCACTGATTCTATGCATCTCATTCCCCGCAACCCTAATATCTTGCCTATTCTCCCTCTATACTGATTTGCAACCTTTATACCTGCGTGCTCCAATCGGATACTCAATTTTTTGTTGAATTCTTTTCCAGCCCGGTCATAATCGGTTAGTATAGTGACCTTCTTATGTCTGCTGCTGAGATAATCAACGAACTCAGTATCAGGTCTTGAAGAGCACAGCACAATCTCCTTTGTAATGCCCAGCTCTTCCAGCGCGTCCTTGTCACGAATACCTTCAACGATAATAGCATCTACAAAATCCTCCATCTCCTGGATCACGCGCTCTAACTCTTCATACGTTTCACAATCCATCCTTTGCAGCGTTCTATCAAATTTATTCATATTCCTACTGCGCTGAGCTAAATAAAGGTAAGTGCTATACCAGCTTTCTCCAAATAGTCCAACCCTTCCTTATCGCTATAATCCCCTGAGATCACTACGCGCTTTATCCCAGCATTTATTATCAGCTTCGCGCAGATCTTGCATGGGAATGCGTTTACGTAAAGCGTAGCGCCTTCTGCATCTCTACCCGCTTGTAACAGCGCATTTTGCTCCGCATGCACGCCCACACACTCTTCATGCCTCTCACCAGATGCGATATTCAGTTTATCCCGTCTGCATCCAACATCAAGACAGTGTGGAAATCCTCTCGGAGCGCCGTTATACCCGGTTGATATTATTACGTCATTTTTAACCACTAAGGCGCCTATCTGCCTTCTCAAACATGTAGAACGTGTCGAAACGTCGTTTACGATATTCATCCAGTATTCATCCCAGGGTCTCCTTTCTGGTTCTTCCTTTTCTTCACTAAGCGTCATAATGACTCACCGTTCTTGAGCAAGGGGGGTTACATATTCTTATCCTTAATTCTAAAAAAGGAAACGTTAATAAAGCATATAATTAATCCAAGGAGTGCACGGAGTAAAACAATGTTTGTAAGATTTCTTCATGCGTGGGGGTCCGAAAAATGATTGCATGGATCATAGCTCTCATTCTCTTTACATGCTTGCTGATTGTACTAGCTAAATTAGCGCGCTTTTCTAAAGAGCTAAAGGTCTTGAACGATCGTTATGACGCGGTATTACACGAAGCAAAGACAAGAAGAAGGTTCTCTGAAGAAGCGTGGAAAGAGGTAGAAAAGTGGAAAAAGCGTTATTTAGTCGAAAAAACAGCAAAAGAGGGGCAAGTGAAAGAGGTAGAAAAGTTGAGGAAGCGCTACTGGGAAGAAGTCCATGAAGACTCAGATTCGTATAAGACGCAAACCAGGAAAGAAGAAGACTCTTGGGGTGATAAAGAGCCTTATTAACTCAATTAACCGTTCACGATATAACGCCCGCACCGATTAAATGCCATCGCTCTCTTATCTTTCGCCCGATCGCCACGCGGGAGCCTTTTTCTGCACATATCGGTCTGCTCAGTTTCAAATCAATGGTTTTCTTCGTCACCCTCTTCACTTCGCCCATCGTGATTGTGGTTCCGGCACTTAACATGATATACTCACCCACTTTTATCGCGGGGACCTCCACTGCTTTTGTTACACCAACAGCACGTTTGAATAGCTGAAATTCTATTGTAAGTTTATCCCATGTTGGAGGCAACGAGCCAAGCTTTCCTGCACATTGCCCCACTAAAGAATCCTCTTTTGTCATGCTCGGGTCCAATTTCGTGCCAATGCCCAGGAGTCCACCAGGAGTGACCTCTTTTACCTGCGCCCCACCCACCATTATGGAGGTTATCTCCGTCTCTATGGGTGCCCATTTTGCCATGCCTCCTGTTGTCACCATCATTCCGGGTCTTATCTCTAACCTATCACCTTCTTTCAGCCTTCCCTTGAATAGAGAACCACCGATTACCCCTCCTTTCAAATCCCGTATAGGCGTCCCGGGTTTATTGATGTCGAATGAGCGTGCAATATGCATCCTCGCTGTTTCATCAGAGGAACGTTTCGGTGTGGGGATTGTTCTCTCTATGCTCTGTATCAATACATCCATATTAGCAGACTGCTGCGCCGAGATAGGCACAATAGGCGATTTTTCCGCAATTGTCCCTTTAACAAACTCTTTTATCTGCGAATAATGTTCTATCGCTTCCTCTCTCGAAACAAGGTCTATTTTGTTCTGCGCGATCACGATTTTATCTATGCCAACTATGCTCAATGCCATCAAATGCTCTTCCGTCTGCGGTTGTGGGCATTGCTCGGAAGCCGCAATAAGAAGAACAGCACCATCCATTATCGCCGCACCGCTGAGCATCGTTGCCATTAACGCTTCATGTCCCGGCGAGTCAACAAATGAAACCGTTCGCAACTCTTCAGTCTTTGACCCACAATGCTTGCAAATTTCTTCTACAGTGTAACAATCCGGCTCCTTACAAACCGGGCATCTTCTGAAGGTAGCATCTGCATAGCCAAGTCGTATAGATATCCCTCTCTTTATCTCCTCACTGTGCCTGTCCGCCCATTCGCCAGATAGAGCACTCACTAACGTCGTTTTCCCGTGATCTACATGCCCTATCATTCCTACGTTCACTGATGGCTTCTTCGTTCTGCTTACCCCCTCTCAATATTACTGAACGTAAATGCGTTGCTCTTTAACCTTTTACATTCACTATCATTCATTAAGATAAACACGTTTAATAAAAGATTTCTTTTGTAAAGCTTTCTTTTTAAAAGAAAGGTTTGTGGTGAGGAGAATGGAATTTGAATTAAATGACGGGGAGAAAGCGGTTCAGAGCATAGCGCGAGAGTTTGCAGAGAAGGAAGTACTGCCACGAGCGGCTGAGATAGACCACAAGGCAAAATTTCCTTTGGATATAGTGAAGAGGATGGCGGAACTCAAACTTTTTGGATTGCCTTTTCCCGAGAAATACGGCGGTGCTAATGCATCGCTTTTGAGCTACGTGGTCATGGTAGAGGAACTTTCAAGGGCAAGTGCAAGCATCGGGTGTTTAAGCGCAGTCGGACTCATCAGCATCTTTCCCATTCTCTATGCGGGTTCAGAGGAGCAGAAGGATAGATATCTCAGACCAATGTGTGAAGGCAGCAAATTGGGCGCTTTTGCGTTAACAGAGCCTACTGCCGGGTCTGATCCCCTGTCCATTGAAACAACCGCTGTTCATGAAGGCGATGAATACGCGTTGGATGGAAGAAAGGCGTACATTACGAATACCGCTGTCGCAGACATATACGTGGTTTTTGCATACACGGATAAGAGCAAGAAGAGAGAAGGGATGAGTGCTTTTATCGTGGAAAAGGGGACAAAAGGGTTCTCGTTTGCTAAGATAGAAGATCTGCTGGGCATGCGGGGATGTATTGTTGGAGACATGGTGTTCAAGGATTGTAGAGTTCCTGAGGAGAGTTTGCTTGGCAGCGAGGGTGACGGATTGAGAATAGCTTTGGCTACCCTGGACAGGGATAGAATAGCAATGGGGGGTATTGGCGTCGGTATCACTCAGGCGTGCCTTGACGCTTCCAAGAAGTATGCAAAAGAGCGAAAGCAGTTTTCTCAACCAATCGCCAATTTCCAGGCGATCCAATTCATGCTCGCGGATATGGCTATGGAGATGGAGGCAGCGCGGTTACTCACGTACAAAGCCGCTTACCTTGCGGACAAAAGCGAGAGATTCACGAAAGAAGCTTCTATGGCAAAGCTTTATGCCTCGGAAGTTGCGCAACGAGCTGCTACAAACGCAGTGCAAATACATGGCGGATACGGTTGTACGAAGGGATGCCCTGCTGAACGGTATTTCCGAGATGCTAAGATACTCTGTATTGCAGTTGGCACCTCGGAGATACAGAGAATGATAATAGCACGGGATGTGTTGAGGTGAGGTTTACCATGTCAGGCAATTCTTTTGGAAGGATATTTAAGGTGACAACCTGGGGCGAGTCACACGGAGAAGCGATGGGTGTGGTTGTGGACGGCTGTCCTTCAGGGCTTGAGCTCTCAGAAGAGGATATACAGTACGAATTGGACAGGAGAAAACCGGGCGTAAGTGAGATAACAACAGAAAGGAAGGAATTAGACGAGGTGAAAATATTGTCCGGCATCTTTGAAGGCAAAACGCTTGGCACTCCTATTTCTATGCTCGTGTGGAATAAGGATGTGGACTCGAATCCTTATGAACCCTTAAAACATATTGCGAGACCGGGTCAAGCAGATTTATCTTACCAACTGAAGTACGGGATACGGGACTATCGGGGTGGCGGAAGAGCTTCTGGACGAGAGACCGTTGCGCGAGTTGCAGCAGGTGCAATAGCAAAGAAGATCTTAGCGGGTCATGCGATACAAATTCTCGGGCATGTCGTGGAAGTCGGCGGGATACGAGCGCGTAAAGTACGTGTCGAAGAAATAACAAGTAATGCGGAGAGTAATGCCGTCAGGTGCGCTGATTTAGAATCAGCGGGGCGAATGGAAGCGTTAATAAAAGAGGTAAAGGAAGAAGGGGATAGTGTAGGTGGCATTGTAGAAGTAATTGCGCTTGGCGTTCCTACGGGTTTAGGCGAGCCCGTCTTCGATAAACTGGATGCGGAGCTTGCAAAGGCGTTGA
>JAUWQN010000051.1 GCA_030611045.1 Methanosarcinales archaeon | reverse complement strand
AAAAGTTATCTATTATCCATCTGTTGCACTTTGGACAACGCTGAATAAGACCACTACCATCGTAAACCTGCGTTATTCTTCCGTTAAGCTTGCTAAGCTTGCTAAGCTTCGATCCAGACTCCTTCGTTCCCAGAGTTTTTTTGTCCGGAGTTTTTTCGAGAAGCTCCTCAACCTGCTTAACCTCGATGACTATCGCTTCTGAATACTTCTCGGAGAATGATTCCAAAACCTCAAGGGCGTTTTCTTCACCGCGTGCCTCAAGAACTTTTAAAGCCTCTGGATGTATCTGGTATCCGCGTTCAAGAATCTTTTTCAATATACCTTCTGAGTATGGTAGATAATCCATTTCCCGTATACTGTAATATTCCTTCTTCCTCTAATAAATATTCACTTATAAAACGCCTTTATCCCTTCCGATGTATTTTTTAAGACCATATACGCCAGTTCCTGGGTGGGGAACGAGCCCAAACCACAGTCCGGTCCCACATATTTTATCCGTTCGCCGAAAATAGAATACGCCTTTTCCAGCCGCTTCGTTACTTGCTCTGGACTGTTGTATTCCGTGACGATAGCCTCTAAAACGCCTTTATCCTTAAATGCGTTTGTGTGGTGCAGTTCGTCGTATTCCGCAGCCATACTGAGGATGTCAGTGCGTGCAACGCCAATGCGAAGGAATTTATCGTAATTGTCAAGTTGTTCTTTATCTATCAGCTCTAAAAGTGACGGTTGGGCTGCGGATTCCACTCCTATCACCGTCAGCCCTTTTACCTGGCACACCGTCTCGTAAAAAATAGGCGAATGCAGGTGTATTTGCGTGTCAATACCTGCTCGAAACGCATAGTCAGAAGCGAGTTCAAGCGCGGTGATTATGCCCTCCTTTTCTATACGTGGATCTAAGCCCATGCTTGGCTCGTCTATCGATGCGCATACAACGTCGTAATTTCGGTTCCCCTTCGCTTCTTCTACTGCATGCTTGATAAACCGTCCTACAGAGTTCGCTATGTTCGATAGCACGTCAGTATACACGGGTGGTGTAAAGAGCTTGTAATATAACTCTATTGGACCGGTAACGCAGATACGGAGCTTCAGTTTTTCCCCCGTTTGTTTTTTATACACCTTTGCGAGATCTTCCAAAGCGGCCAGTTCGGGTATCCTCGCCTCTGCTTCTTTTATTAACAAAGGCGCTTCTGTTCTATCATCGTTCATGATGGGTTCGCTAAACTGAGTGATCATATTCTGAAATTGCGGATACGTGGGCACCTCAACGCCTGCGTTTAGTTTCTGCTGGAGTGTGTCTTGTAAAAGCTCGTGAAGCTTAGTCTTATGAGATTCAACGTCAGCAAATGCTTGCTTTACCCAGTCCTTCGTTACGCCTTCGGGCAACGGATAACTGCCGATGTCGTCATATAGGAAATTCGGGTGGGTCATGGTTCTTTGTTTATCTTTTGGGTGTAGTTAGGTTTATACTTTGCTGCTACTCCAGTAGTTTACGTGTTTTCGCGTGACTAAACCGTTTATTTTTAAGTCCAACCGCCTCGGCCGCACTAATCACCCATACTCAACCTGCGCTCGTAGTTCTTGTGATTCATCCATTCGAGTATTATTGCAATAACGATAACTTCGTCTTTTGCAACAGAATAAATCATCTAACCACTAATTCCGGCTTGAGGAACTTTCGTACCAGCTCGGGGTTCCATATCCATGCTATTTTCCCTTCACTGTCAACAGCTATTTTGCCCGAACTCGCAAGGTAATCGAATATCACGCAGAAGGTCTGGTACATCACCTTCTTTGGCAGATGCTCCCAGAGCCGCCTCTTCTTGTACTCGCCACTGTGCTCCCTTATAAACTCCTCTACCATGAGCACAGTATCCAGTTGCGGATAGTGTATTATCCCATCATCCACGGACATTTGTTCCATATCTATAGTATATCCCACACCTATAGTTATATAAGTATATATAACAATATCAATCGCCGAAAAATTATAAACCCCTGCTTACAATTACTTAACGCAGACGGTAGATATGACGCGGAGAATAAAAGATGTTGTTAACTAACGCAGGGATGAGCAAATGAAAAGAAAGAGCTCTTTTAAATGGCTGCATGTATTCTTGGTGCTTGTGCTTTTATACGGAGTCCTAACCGGACTTTGTGCTGGACAGCAGGAACAGCCAGTCATCGCGTTGACTGACCTCGATTTTAATAATGATGGGTATATCAATCAGATAGACTTAGATATCTTGAAGTCGCACTTTAACGAACGATATAGCTGGTATGTTCCCTGGGATTTGAACGCGGATTTTCGATGCGATTATAAGGACTTTTATTATTTCGCAGATCATGTTCCTTTAGATTATCGGTATCAAGTAGCGGTAAATATCTCTGCGTGGAACCTGTCCAATTATACCGTAGATAGAGGCAAAGAGCCAGCACTTATTCTCGACGAGATTATTTATCCTCAGAATGCAAACCGAACGGTGGCGTGGGTAGAGCATTATACGAGTCTTGAATCGCCTAAGAATGACGATGCGGTCTGTGTCCATTACACCCGCGACCTCTGCAGATTGGCGTACAAAAATTTAGGGTCGAAGACGATAGCCTGGGGCTCTTCTGGCGTGCATGCATACGGAATGATATACACAGGTGGCAACTGGAGAGATTTGTCTAATTGGTTTATCATTGACCCATACTGGAAACTGTATGATGAAAATATCGTAACCGCAATGGGCTTTCACGACACGCATACAATAAAAATCCTGCTGGATGAGGGGCGTTATGGTTATTGGGCAATCCATTTATCAGTAGATTATCAGAATAACACTGTTTACGATCCGTATAAGGCGGAGTACAGGGTCGGGAAATTTAGAGAGCCTCAGTAGTAAACGTTTCTTTTTGGAAAACAAAAGAACTTTTTCCGAAAACGTTTTTTTCTAAAAGGGTTTATGTTACATCTCTTCCGGTGCTTCTATGCCCAAGACCGCTAAAACATCACGTAAAACAATTCGTGCACAATCTACGAGAGCCAGCCGCGATTTTCTTAGCTCAGCATCTGCAGTTAACACCGGGCAATCTTTATAAAACAAATTGAAACTTTCCGCGAGTTCTCGTGCAGATTTAGCAACCTGGTGTGTCTTCAAATCTGAAGCTGCTTCCTCTATGATATGGCAGAACTTGGATAACTTCTTTATCAATTCTATTTCGCTCCTTTCCTTCAACAGCGCGGCATCGTAATCCTCACTCACTGCGTAGCCCTTCTCCTCCGCAGCTCGTAGTATGCTGCACGCACGTGCATGCGAATATTGAATGAAAGGCGCGCCCTTCTTCTCTATGTCCAGCGCATCATCAAAATCGAACACGATATGCTTATCCGGCGATACTTTCACCATATCATACCGCAAAGCACCAATCCCCACTTTTCGTGCGATTTTACGTTTCTTACTTTCATCCAAATCGTCCCTTCTCTTATCCACTTCCGTATACGCCTGTTCCTCAATCTTATCCATGAGCTCGTCTGCTGAGATGTATCTCCCTGCTCGCGTAGATAGAGAACCCGATGGCAAAGAGACAAACGCGAAGATGACGAATTCCGGCGCTTTAACGCCCAGTAGCTCCAGCGCTTTTGCCAATTGCTGCGACACTAACTCGTGATCCTTGCCAAATACGTCTATCACCCGATCGCAGTTCTTGCCCTTCCAGCGGTGATACGCGAGGTCTCGTGTAGTGTACAGCGAAGTCCCATCAGTCCTTTGTATTACCAGTGCTTTCTCTATGCCCTCCAATTGCAGTAAAATAGCAGCGCCTTCGCGTTTAATATCGCCTTTCTGCTTTAACTCCTCGATTACCCCTTTCACCGCGCCGCTTCTCGCAAATTCGCTCTCCCATACGAATACAACCTGCTGTATATTCAACCGTTCAAAAGAAGCTTGTATTCCTGAAAGGCATTTCTGTACCGCAGCCTTATATTTCCGAATGACGTCAGCATCGCCTGCCTCGTATTTCCTCATGAGTTCCCCTACTTCATCCAAAAGTTCATTATTCTCCTCCAGCATTCTGTTTGCCGCGATGTAAACCTCAGCAACGGCATGGTCAGTTTTTTTAGTTGCATCGTAAGCAAGTCTTTCCGCACCCCACACGACAACCGCTATCTGCCGTCCCATATCATTCAGATAATACTGCGTTTCCACCTCGTACCCGGCGCGCTCTAAGACCCGTACCAGCACATCACCAATAATCGCGTTTCTGAGATGCCCAATGTGCAGAGGACCGTCGGGATTCGCCGAAGTATGCTCAAGTATAATCTTCCCTCTCTTTCTCTCAGTGGCTATGCCTTCTTTTATCTCCTGCAATGTCATCTGCAAGAATAAGTCGTTCGCATAGAAGTTAATATAAGGGCCGACCGCAACGGCATCTGCTATTAACGTGTTTTCGGCCGGTATTTCCAGATGCTTTACAATATCCTCTGCAATGATTGCGGGGGAGTTTTTATATGGGCGAGCTAAGGAGAAAGCAATTCTGGATGCGAGATCCGCATGTTCACTCTCCTCCAAATCTACGCCCTCATATTCATACGAGGCCTTTTTCAATGCTTCCTTCAGCACGTGCTCAGCTTCCTTTTTGAATTCGAGAAACATGATCTGTGATAGTAGTTGGTATTTGGCTTTTTTAAAGATTTTTTCGTTCCCATAAACGTTTATGCGAAGCACAACTTTTCTTTAATAAACTTTTCTTTTTGTAAAAGAAAAGTTTGTGTATGCTCACTTTCGTTGGTCTCGGATTGTACGATGTGAAGGACATAACTGTGAAAGGATTGGAGGCGCTAAGAGCGGCAGATACCGTTTTTGCAGAATTTTACACCTCGCCGTTAGGCGGTAAAACGGCAGAAAAGATGGAGGAGGAGTACGGCAAACAAATTGTTATGTTAGAGCGCAGCGATATAGAGGAGCATGCAGAAGAGATGATTTTAAAGCGCGCAAAACACCAAAACGTGGTTTTACTCAGCGGAGGCGATGCGATGGTTGCCACCACGCATGTTGATCTGCGGCTCAGAGCGATAGATATGGGAATCGAGACGAGAATAATACATGCACCTTCCATCTCATCGGCAGTTGCTGGAATATGCGGGCTTCAGAATTACAAGTTCGGTAAATCCACAACGGTATCGCCACCTTACAAGGAGGTTATATCTGAAGTGCCTTATGACACGATACGAGCGAACAAAGAGCGGAGGTTGCATACATTGCTCTATCTTGATCTTTCGATGAGTATAAACGAGGCGCTAAGGCTGCTGGAGGCGGTTGAGGAAAAAAGAGGCGAAGAGCTACTAAAAAAATCAGTACTTGTTGGCATAGCGAGGGCGGGCTCAGATAAGCCGGTTGTGAAAGCAGATTATTTGGCTGCATTGAAGAACTATGATTTTGGTGAGCTTCCGCATGTGCTTGTTGTTCCTGGCGAACTCCATTTTTTAGAGCAGGAGGCGTTAATAAAGATTGCACAAGCTCCAGATTGACTTAAGAATCAGATCTTACTTACCTTTCGCATGTTGTGTATTTAAGCCACCCTTTCTTTCCCCCTACATCAGCTAAGGTGGTTCTACGGCTCTCTCTACATAGCGATTAATACACGTAACGCACGTTTTCTTATAGCCCACAAACTAAGCAAGCTGATTTACAAATCTCCGAGATATTGCGAGAGCGCAAAGCTAAATCTCTAAAGCTTATTTTTAATCTCAGCAATCACGCCCTCCACTTTGTCGGTCACCCAGTATTTCCTTATCGCCTTTCCCTTTGACTTCGGGCTTTCGGATATTTCGTACTTACTTTTCACGAATCCACATTCTTCCAGAGCAAGCAGATGATAAGAAACGAGTCGTCTTTCTTCGCTCATCACTTTGCTTATCAGATTTATGTGCATCGGCTTCTCTACCAGCAGCTCCACTATTCTATATCGTATCGGATGCAAGAGCACATGCGCATCCTTTACTAAATCATCTCCGATTTTCATACTACTTTCTTTCCTTAACACTACTTATAAACTTTTCGCTTTTAAACGAGGTATATGAAAATGTGTATCGCAACACGAACATGCTTTTCTATTTAGAAGAAACCCACTCTTCAAGCTCATCTAACAATTCTTTCTTCCCTATGACCACAACGGTATCTCCTTCCTTTATTTCATCTTCAGGACAGGACCAACGTTAGGTATGACCTTCCCCTCTCTAATTATCGCAACTATTACGTTCCCAGTGCGGCCTCCAACCGCATATGATCATGTGATTTTTCATCTTTGCCACACTCCGTTTAACCCTTGCTATACCTAAAGCGGCGTGTAACCTTCACATCACACATACACCTCTTCCAGCACAATTTCGCCACCTGCGAATTTCTTTATGTACTTAGACGCTACAATCGCACCTTCTTTGAGTTCTTAATGGGACATTCCGGGGATGCCATAAGTAACTAAAAGCACATCCGTCGTAGAATCCGTTACCTTCGTTTCATCCACATCTCCGTGCACATATACGCACAATATCTTTGCTGAATCGGTCAGAACAATCTCTTTTCCCGTTAACTCCTTTTTTCTCTTTCCTATC
This sequence comes from Methanosarcinales archaeon, assembly GCA_030611045.1. GTDB lineage: Archaea > Halobacteriota > Syntropharchaeia > Alkanophagales > Methanospirareceae > JACGMN01. The sequence goes on along the minus strand of JAUWQN010000051.1, from coordinate 5,204 downwards.
AAAATCACCTCTTCACCCGCTCGCGAAAATCTTACTGATAAAGGCTGGGCTATTCGCGCGAGGTCAAAAGCGCTGAAGGTAAGCAGTGTCTCCACTGATGCGAGATTGTAAGCATCCACAATGGTAGATACCCGTGGCAACCCTTTATTCCGCAAAATTCGTCTCAGCAATGCCTCGGACGCCGGTCGGACTTTCGTTGGATCAACACCCATTCGCCAGAAGAAGTCTCTTTGCTGTCTGATTATTCTTATGTCCTTGACCTCGTCAATTTTATATTTGCTTCTCGCTGCATCTTCAACTTCTGTTATTGCTTTGCTTATTTCACTGCTTTCTTTCTGCCTTACTCCTCGTATCGCCGCAATGCCCACGCTTATCCCAATTTTTTTCTGTACCGCATCTTCTATAACGAGGCGCATCATAAACCTTTCTTTAAAAGAAAGTTTTATCAAAGAATTTCTATCAAAATTGTATGTGTCATCAGGTTTATTTCCTTTATCCGCCCTTTTGTGGCTTGTGTCTCACCTAATATCCCGGTAAGTTTTATCTCATCACCGTCAATGTCTACACGCACTACATCATCCATCAGTAATTCTCTGCTTCCTTCTTTCTCTATGAACACACTCGATTCGCACATTTTGAGTTTTTCCCCTTTGTTAGTTATTATTTATGGCACTTCTACCATTTTAGGAACACCGTCCACATGATTAAAGGATCTTTAGCTTGAAATACTCCAAATCGTGGAATCCGTAAGCTCTTCGCTTGATGATGTTATGTTTATCTTGTTATTGAATGCCCCTCTAACCCTCACTGCTTTCCAGTAGATGTGTAAGTAGCGAAACTATACCTGAGAATCTGAATGAACCGTGATGTCCTTCGTAATGTTGGCTTTTTACAAGCACAGGCACAGGCATTTGAGATTATCCTCTCAACCGCCCGAGTTGTTATACGTACGCTTTCCCTTGTCTTGCTTTTATAATCCGAAAAGGTTTAACTATATTGCGAATATATATTCATATATATCATGCCAGGTAGAAGACGATGTAGATGCGTAGGCTTTCAGCCACATTTCCTTTACTTCGAGCCAAGGCGAGGAGAAGGAGATGAATCATCCCGTTCCGATATGGAGGAAAGCATATTGAAGGTGGAAGAACTGGAGAGTATACGACTGAAAGACCAGCTACGGCTGAGTCAGGAGGAAGCTGCGGAAAGAATGGGGGTTTCGCAGCCTACGTTCCATCGGATATTAAGCGAAGCGCATCGAAAGATAGCCGAAGCCTTCGTCGAAGGTAAAGCTATTCGGATAGAAGGCGGTAACTATATGATAACCAAGGAGGCAGCCCGTGTGCCCCCTCCGAAGGTGCCACTTGGCTGGCGGGGAGGACGGTGTGGGCGTGATAGAATGCTTTGATTTATGGTTTGTTTTTAGAAGGCTTGGTTAGGTTAGGAGTGAAAAATAAAATATGAGTGCAGAAAAAGAAGAAACGAAAAGTCAGATGAGAGAGCAACACGAGGCAGTCGAAGCGGGTATGGCAAAAGTAAAGCATAAGATAATGGTGATGAGTGGCAAGGGGGGCGTGGGAAAAACAACGGTAGCAGCGAATCTTGCTTTCGCTCTCGGCATGAGAGGTTTAGACGTTGGGTTGATGGATGCGGATATGCACGGACCGGACATTCCGATGATATTGGGGATAGAGGACAAGCGACCTGAGATATCAGGGGAAAAAATATCACCCATTGCAGTCACACCGAGGCTGAAAGCGATGTCCATAGGCTTTCTGATACCGGACAGAGATTCGCCAATCATCTGGCGAGGACCAATGAAGATGAATGCGATAAGACAATTCCTTTCAGATGTGGATTGGGGCGAGCTGGATTATATGATTGTGGATCTTCCGCCGGGGACGGGCGACGAGCCGCTCAGTGTTGCGCAGTTGATAAAAGAAGTAGATGGTGCGATCATTGTTACAACGCCGCAGGACTTAGCTTTACTTGACTCACGAAAGGCGGTAAACTTCTCGGGGGTCTTGAAAGTGCCGGTGATAGGCATAGTGGAGAACATGAGTGGGTTTGTGTGTCCGCACTGTGGAAAAGAGGTAAACATTTTCAAGTATGGCGGCGGTGAGAGAGCTGCGAGTGAATTAGGCGTGCCGTTCCTCGGTAGAGTGCCACTTGACCCGCAGATGGTAGAAGCTGCGGATAGCGGCACACCTTTTGTCCTGCAAAAAGAGTCGAAAGTGAGTAAAGCGTTTGAAGAGATCGTAGAAAATGTGCGAGCATTTGTGGAAGGCACGGAAGAAAAGAAGTAACCTTTATATATTGTTATGAATATATATTCATATAGGGAAGAAAAAAATCAAAAAGGGAAAGGTGAAAAAAAAAGATGAAGATATGTGTAACTGCAACGGCGGGTGATTTAAATGCGCAGGTAGACCCGCGATTTGGACGATGCCAATACTTCGTAATCGTTGATTCTGACACAATGGCGTTCGAAGCGATGGCAAACGAAGCTATGAACGCGCCAGGTGGCGCGGGGATTCAAGCGGCGCAAGCAATGGTTAACAAAGGAGTAAACGTAGTTATCTCAGGGAATATGGGTCCCAATGCGTTTCAGGTGCTCTCTACCGCGGGCGTGAAGGTTGCAACGGGCGCGTATGGCACGGTGAAAGAAGCAGTCGAGATGTACAAAAGTGGTAAACTAAGCGAGACGGGAACTTCGACTGTCGCCGCTCACGCTGGTATGGGTGCTGGAATGGGTACCGGATCTGGTATGAGTATGGGAGGCGGACGAGGCGGCGGTGGAGGTCGTGGCATGGGCAGAGGTATGGGACTTGGTATGCAGCAACCAATGCCTCAGCAACCACAAGCGCCACAAGCACCTCGAACGAAAGAGGAAGAACTCGAACAGTTATCGAATATGGCAAGTAAGTTGGAGAAAGAGATGGAAGAAGTGAAGAAAAGAATAGAAGAACTTAAAAGGGGGTGATGAAAAAATGCCGAGAGGAAGAGGATTTGGAAGAGGTTTTGGGATTGGCTTCGGATCTGGTAGAGGAATGGGTAACCCATATCCATTCTGCAGGAACTTCCCATGGCTCCCCAGAAGGTGGTGGACTGGAATGTACGTACCAATGGTTCAATCGATATACCCAACACCTTATTATGGCTGTCCCTATGGGAGGTGGATATGATAAGATGAGTGGAAGAGGTAAGGGCGGAGGAAGAGGTCAAGGAACAGGACGAGGTGGTCAAGGCCAAGGAAGAATGGGTGGCAGTGGCTTGGGCCCCGGCGGAGAATGCCGATGCCCACAATGCGGCAATACAATGCCACATCAAGTAGGGGTGCCATGCTATCAGCAGACCTGCCCAAAATGCGGAAGTAAGATGATGAGGCCATGAGGAAATTTTTGGTCAACATTTTGTTAAAAAGTTTGTTTAGGAGGTGACATAAAAAAATGGCTGGAAATAGACATAGATATATGTATTACATGACTGGATTGCCGGGCTGGATGAGATTCGGGTATTCGCCGGGCTGGGTAGGAAGGAGTCCAACAGGAATGCCGCCAGGTGCGCAGTATCTCATGCAGACAGGGCAGATGCCACAGTTTGCTTCCTGGGTGCAGCAGCAAGCACCGACGGCAGGAGCGCCAACGGGCATGCCAGTAATGCCAAAGGAGCAGGAGATTTCAATGCTCGAATCGCAGGCTCAGATGCTTGGCGACCAGTTAGAGCAGATAAAGAAACGATTGGAAGAGCTTAAGAAGTAACGCAGATAGCTCTTCCATCTTCTATTTTTAAAGAATGTAGCAGTTATTTTATCATTTGAAAATGGCAATTCCCGTAGTCGAACAGAAACTGTGCACTGGTTGTGGGGAATGTGCGGAGATGTGTGAGGCGAACGCAATTGAAATAGCAGGCGAAAAAGCAAGAATAGACTATCGCAAATGTTACAACTATAATATGGAAATAATGGAAGCAATTGTAGTGCTTGTGTGGAAGTATGTCCCAGAGGAGCAATTATATCGGTAGATTAAATGTACGGCGATTGGAATGAATAATAGGAAAAGAGAAGGAATAAATATTGATGAGCGGGAATTTTCAGATTTAGACGAGCTTATAGAGAGTATAGTGGAGCGAATAAAGAAGGAGGAGCGTGAGATATACACTGAAAGGACACTTAAAGAGGCATATAATCCGAAAAACGTAGGTGAGTTGAATAATCCTGATGGCGCTGCCAGAATAACGGGTCCTTGTGGTGATACCATGCAGATACATCTACAACTCGAGGGTGATAGAATCATTGATAGCAAATTCATAACCGATGGTTGTGGTGCTTCAACGGCCTGTGGAAGCGTGGTTACCGAAATGGTAAGGGGTAAAACCATCGAAGAAGCGTTCATGGTAGAGGATACGGACGTTTTATCGGTCTTGGATGGTTTACCAGAGGCGAACGTTCATTGCGCTCTGCTTGCGGCGAATACGCTGAGAGCGGCCCTGGAAGATTATAAGAAGAACAATAAGAGTAATAAAGAGGTAATAAAAGAAGGAGGAGGAGATGAAGGTATGAAACTATGCATTCCCACATTGGGAACAGGTGGATTGGAGGATTTAGTAAGCGAGCATTTTGGAAGAGCACCAACGTTTACCGTTGTGGATATGGCGAATAGCGAGGTGAAAGTAGTGGAGAATACCGGGGAACATTTTGGCGGTGTGGGAAATACACCGGAACTCGTAGCTGGAGCAGGCGCGGAAATAATGCTCTGTTCAGGATTGGGACCCCGTGCAATCAGCATGTTTGAACAGTTAGGGATAGAGGTGTATGTGGGCGCCAGCGGTACGGTGCAGGACGCAATCAACGCTTTTCAGGCTGGAGAGCTTCTTGAAGCCAGTGACGCCAATGCGTGCAAAGAACACCTGCATTAAGCATTACCAAACCCCCAGCGTAACAAAGCGGTGAAGGGATGATTATTTCAGTAGCAAGCGGCAAAGGAGGCACGGGAAAGACCACCGTGGCGGTAAATCTTGCCCTGTCGCTTTCGAACCTACAAGTACAATTGCTCGATTGCGATGTCGAAGAGCCAAATTCACATATTTTCCTTAACCCTGTGATCGAGGAGACGAAGCCGGCGCAGACTCTGGTGCCAAAGGTCAACTACGAGTTGTGCGATTACTGTGGGAAGTGCGCTCCAGCATGTGAATACAACGCCCTT
>JAUWQN010000068.1 GCA_030611045.1 Methanosarcinales archaeon | reverse complement strand
ATCTAATAACTTACTTTATGACTGGAGCAAATTCAAAAGATCAGATATGTTTAAATCCCGATTGTCCCGACTACCGAAAGAGAAACACCGGCAACATCATCAAGAAGGGTTTTAATGCCAAGGGCAACCAGATGTTCAAATGCAAGACCTGCAGTGTGAGATTCCCTGAGACCAAAGGCACGGTATTCTACAATAGACACCTCAAAGAAGATCAGATCAGCATGAGATGCAAGCTATTTGTAGATAGAAACTGAATAAGAGCTATTGAACGCATAATGGATTATCACAGGGACACGGTATCATATGTCGTAGAAGACTTAGCAAGACACGCAAGGGAAGTGACGGACTTTTTGATAAAGAATGTTGGGCTTACCGAAGTTCAGGTGGATGAGATGTGGTCGTTCGTAAAAAAAAACAAAAGAACGTTGACGCGGGAGATGGTGACGCAGATAGACATGGCGATTGCTGGATATACCTAGCGAAGAAGGCAGATACGAAACTTCATCTGGCACACAGCACCGGTAAAAGGGTACAGGCCACCGCAGATAAGTTAATGGAAACGGTAAGAAAACGAGGCAAGAAGCCAACAGAGGATGCGAAGGCTACATTCATCAGCGACGGCAACGATCAGTATGTCAATGCTATACTGGCTAATTTCGAGGCAGAGGCGATTAACTACGGGCAACTCATCAAGGAACGGGAAAAGGGCAGAGTAGTCGGTAAGACCAGAATGGTCATATTTGGTGACGTAGATGATGCCAGCATAGACACGGTCTATGTGGAGAGATATAATCTAACACTGAGACACGGTATTTCGAGGCTGGTCAGGGAAAGTTTGTGCTTTTCCAAGTGCAAAGAGATGTTGGACAACCATTTAGACGTGTATCAGTGCTACAACAACCTGATAAGGGTTAATTCCGCGTTGACGATAAAAACAGAGAAGGGTGAGAAGAACATAGAAAGAACACCATGCATGGCTGAGGGCATCTCAGATCACATTTGGACATGGAAGGAATTGTTGATGTTTAAGGCGTGTCACGAAACTTAGGACATTACCTAATTTTGCCCCTTTCTTAATCAAAAGCTCACCGGCATCTGTTAATATTTTTAAATCTTCTTCACTTAGGTTATCATCAATCTGTGGCAATATCTCTTTATATGCGCCTGCCGTGTCAAATATTAGTAGCGCTGTAAGCAAAGCCTCATCTTTTTGCTTCAAATAACGCGTGAATTTTTTATCGGCTATAACACGGTATATATCGGTTATATCCTTCTTTAACAGTTGCTTCGTCACTGGCGGTAGCTTTAACGCCGTGCTAAGGATTAAATCAATATCTTCGTTAAAATTTTTAAACGGTTCGGCACGCCCCGCATTAATAAGGTTATGCACCCGGATATCTATCTTATGCCCTACAATCTTACGTTCATCCTTAATACCAAGATAGCCGCCTAACTGCTCTGCGTGGTCAAAGTTGGGTTCGAGGTCTAAAAAGCGCCGTCCTTCGTGTTGAACGCTTAACCTGGCACTGATTTCAACCCTTTTTATATCCTCTAAACTTTCATACATTTGTCCGACGTTCCCCTTCGCTTAAAACTTTATATATCTTGAAAGCATATAAATTTTTATGGTGGTGGTTTGAGTTAATCGACGTTTCCTCTTCCCGCCACCCTTTTATTATCATTTTAACCGCCTCGCTACTATCTTCTCCGCTAAAGCCTCCACTATCTCAGGCATGGACTCTATCAGTTCGTTTTTTATCTGCTCTATCTCAAAGCCTCCTTTCTTCATCTTCTCCAGTTCCGCCCTTAATGCCGCCACTTCATCATCTCTCGATATAAGCTCCCGGTATCTCTTCTCATCCAGGGGCGAACTACATTTATTACAATAATCAGAAGTGGGCGGATTTTGTTCATCACACCTGGGACATTTCCTAATTTCTAATTCATGTAACTTCTCTTTCGGTTTTAATATCCCTGCCAGCTCTAACCGTTTTTTATTAACATCCTCAGAAGTTAGGTGAGAGTACACTTTTAACATCCGTGAATCCGGGCTCCATCCGTAGAGTGTCTTAAGTTCTTGGTCAGATAAGTTGCCTGCTTCTCTCGTTATACTTGCATGCCGGAAGAGATAGCTATAAATCCGTTTATTAACACCGGCTAATTTCGCTGTATTTTGTATAACCCGCCGCAAAGAAGCCGGTTCTAATCTATTACCAAAGGTGCCTCTATTGAACGTTATAAACAGAGGCGCGTTCTCATCCTCTCTTAAGGGATGTGATTCTAACCACTCCTTGATGTAAGGTAAGGAGTAGATAAGCCGCAAAGTACGCCCCCCGGTCTTCCCTCCTTCGCCTATTGTAACCACCGCACCGTATTCGTCAAACTTTATATCTCCCACATCCGCGTTCAACATTTCATGGGGGCGCGATCCTATATCCCAGGACATAGCGATAGCAGCTTTATCGCGTGGGTTCACTGCGAAACGTATAATCTTTTCTATCTCTTCCTTTGAGGGTAAGTCTTCCGCTTTGATAACGTGCCGATCCCCTGCGGGTCTTCGGTATCGCTCCTTTCTCAAAACTCGTATATATTTATCTTCATCTTCACCGTCATTCAAACCTCCTAACCACTTGTAAAAACCGGAAAGTAGATTGTAAGCGTTGGTTATCGTTGCCGGCTTCTTATCATGCAGGCTATACATAAAATCGCCGAAGTCTCCCCGCGTTACGTTCTCAAATTTTTTACCGTTCAAGAAAGGGGTAAACCGCACCGTATTCCGTATATAAGAGATCCGAGAGGATAACGGACGTCCCTGAGAAACTAAATGCTTATGGTAACCCCGTAAGGTCTTCTGTTGCTCTGTTATCACTCCGATATTCGGTAAATCCTTCTTACCCTGCCTTATCCGCTCGCCTTTTATTATCCGGTCAATCTCTTCCTCTTTTTGCATTTTTCCACCACTATTTTATAGTATGTTTATGACACTATATAAAGGTTTATCTTCGATTTATGACCTCCATGGTGATGACCGGTGCCGCGGAGATACTTGCATACGGGACTGCGGTGAAGTTGAGGTGAAATCAGGCAAAAAATAAAAGGGAGGGGGGTAATTTAAATCCCCCAAATCCTGGTCCTGTCGGTCCCGGGAATACAGGTCCTGGCATCGTTGCTATAAATGTAGCAAAATAACTATTACTGCGCAGATGATTATTAGCATAATAGCTATTGCAAGAATCACTGCGAGAACCGCCTTTCCGATATATAGCTCTTGAAGTTGTCTTACGCCGATGATTTCCACGATAAGCGTCCATACCAATGCGATGAAGTTCACGATTGGAATCTATCCCAAGAGAAAGCTCGGTGTCACTCCCATCACTGCTTTTATCGTCTCTCCTATGCCATTTCTACCACCAACGAGATACACCCAGAGATGAAGCAAGAGTCCATCAATAAAAACTCCGATTATCCCGCCAATGAGTACACCGACAAAAACGCCTACCGCGAGCAAAGGCGCCATTGCAGCTCCAAACGGTATCGCTGGGGCTCCAAACAGCCCTAACATTCATGCGAACAGCGAAAACGCTACTGCAATTAGGATTGCATAAAGCACTGCGGGTATCATTAGAATAACGACGAAATATTTGAACGCATCGCCGAGCGTGTCTTCCAGAGCGGCATCGAAGGTATCCGAAGGACTGAACGAGAACCCCTATATTCTTTCCCCTATACTCAATACCATTTTGCGTCACTGCAACTAAATAGGGATTCGGTCCCGCAAAAACTTTCCCGCAAAATAATAGGGCTTATTAGCAGACATTTCCCTTATAATTTCATCCTTCCTATGTCTATGTATCTAATTTCCTCTCCTTCTTTAAACGAAAATATCATTTGCTTCTTCACGCCATGTGCCAATCTTATCGCCCGTGCTAATTCGGGCATTGAAAAAACATGCTCTTCGGGAAGCACATGAATTAGATCCCTGGAATGTTTCTGGTTTGTTGCCTTGTACAACCTGAAATGTGAGCCAAATTTGAAACCTGTTTTTAATATCAGTCCTTTATCCCTTAAATCCTCGTAAACAGCGTATTTATCCATGAAATCGCGTTCTATAGTGGCTGCATGCTCGACGAACTGCTCGAAACTCAGCGCCAGCAGCCCTTTCTTTATTAAATACGCCGCTTCAACCAGCGAAAGCAGCAGCCTCTGCTCATTCGTTAAATTGCCGTAAAAATCGTTTTTGTAAAGCCTAACAGCTAAATCCTCATCCCATAGAACTACCTTGTCCACAAACAAAAATGCTTTGCCTTTCCTGCTTCCTTCTCTTTTTACAGCTTCTTGCTCCTCTTGCTTCTCAATCACGTCAAACTTTGCTTCCTTCACCTCATAGTAAGTGATGTCGCTTTCATCATCCACAACTGCAATAATGGGCTCCTTTCTCATGTTACGCGCTAAAACAAGGATAGCTCCCAAGTTCTTCATGGATAAAAATTCTCGCTCAGATAAAATGCGGATGAAGTACCGTGCAGGCTTCGCGCCTGGCTTGGCTCCACGAGGATAGAGCCAAAAGTCGACTTTTCCGGGCTGCACCACATAGCCGCGCTCCTTCAAATCCTTGTAAGCGATATATCGCGCTCCAAAGTTCGGATAGATATCTAACGCATGCTTAAAGAAATCTTCAAGCGTTAACTCTGCTTCTTTATCCTTTTTTATTACTATCTTCCCCGCCTCAAGCAAAAAAGCAGCCTCTTCCAGTGATAGCTTTAATTTATACTCTCGTTCCCCTTTTACACCTTCTCTTTTTTTCCTTCCGTAACCCCTGAACTCAAAGCTATCTGCTTCTGACCCTGCTACTATGACCTTTTCGCCTGAAAGTACCCCGTGCATCTTTATTGTGATAAATGTTTTCTCAGTAAGAAAAGGTTTTAAGGCAACTGCTGATTCTTACACGATAATCTAAAGCCGTGATCATTTTCGGGATACAAAAAGTACATAGAATAAAAGCGAAAGGTGGTGAAGAAAGAAAAACAAAAACTTTTTAAGTCTCTCTTCCCCATGTGCATAAAATAAAATGGTTAATGGGGAATACGACATCGAATACTTCAGGGAGAATGAGTTCATAAGGAAGAAATGCGAGAAGTGTAACTCGTACTTTTGGACTCGTGACAAAGAGAGAAAGACATGTGGTGATGCTCCCTGTGAGTTTTATTCGTTTATAGGGTCGCCCATTTTCAAAGAGAGAAGTCCCGATGAGGTGAGGGAATCATTCCTATCTTTCTTTGAAGATCGTTCGCACACGAGACTGGGAAGGTATCCTGTAGTAGCACGATGGCGAGATGATATCTACCTTACCATCGCTTCTATTGCTGATTTTCAACCTTTTGTAACGTCTGGCAAAGTCCCGCCGCCTGCAAACCCACTCGTCATCTCGCAACCCTGCATACGGCTTGAAGATCTCGAATCCATCGGGAAGACTGGCCGGCACTTAACCGCGTTCGAGATGATGGGGCATCATGCATTCAATAAGAGAGGCGTGGAAGAAATATATTGGAAGAACGAGACCGTGAAGTATTGCGATGAATTTCTGCGGCAACTTGGTGTAGATATAGAGAGCGTAACGTATAAGGAAGCTCCGTGGGTGGGCGGAGGAAATGCTGGACCCTGTCTCGAAGTCATCACTGGTGGGTTAGAGCTTGCTACACTCGTCTTCATGGATCTCGAACTTTCTCCTCGTGGTGACATAAACATAGAAGGACAGCAGTATCGGAAAATGGACACTTACATCGTGGACACAGGGTACGGTCTGGAACGATTTGTATGGGCGTCTAAAGGTACTCCTACGGTGTATGATGCGATGTTCCCCGAGGTAATAAGTGAATTGGCAAATACAGCGGGGATTGAGCATCCCTTAGAGAAGCATCGAGAGATAATTATAACGCATGCAAGTTTGTCAGGATCTCTGAAAAGGGGAGAGATAGCGGAAAAGTTAGGTATTTCACTTGAATCTCTCACAAATATATTGGAACCGATAGAAACAATCTATGCTGTTGCTGACCATACAAAATGCTTGGCTTTCATGCTCGCGGATGGTATAGTGCCTTCAAATGCGAAAGAGGGCTATCTGGCAAGGTTGGTCTTAAGGAGAACTTTCAGGATGTTAAAATTCCTGGAGATAGAAACACCCTTGGAGGAAATAGTGCTCATGCAGATAAAAACGCTCAGAAATTCTTTCCCGGAATTGGAAACTTCCGTGGATAGAATTGTTGAAATTGTCTCGCTCGAGAAGAGGCGATATGATGAGACACTTTTAAAAGGAGAAAGAATAATACAGCAGCTCGCAAAGGAATATAAAGATAAAGCTGATAGAAAAATACCCCTCGAACGACTCATCAATTTATACGATACGCATGGTCTACCGCCGGAATTTGTTAAAGACGTGGTATCTACCTTGAAAGACCCGAAAGCAGGCAGTGAAGTGAATGTAGATGTTCCAGAGGACTTTTATACGTTAGTTGCGCGTATGCACAGCGAGGAGCGAAAGGACGAGGTGGAACCGTTTGTAGAAAGCATGAAAGAAAAGACGAAGGCAATTCCAGCGACGATAAAGTTGTATTACGAAGAGCCATCTGCTATAGATTTCGAAGCTACTGTTTTGGATGTAGTTTGTGGGGCTCTGCCCCACGACCCCGCA
>JAUWQN010000042.1 GCA_030611045.1 Methanosarcinales archaeon | reverse complement strand
ATGAAACACCTGGAAGAGCTCGTAGAGGCAATCAGGAGCGAAGGCTACGATTTTGCGATCGGGTCAAGGCTGTTAAAAGGAAGTGAAGTAACCAGATCTTTTAAGCGGACGGTAATGAGCACCGTTTATAATCTCTTGGTGCGAACGGTTCTCAAATCAAAGCTAAGAGATCATCAATGCGGTTTTAAGTCTTTTCGAAGACAGTCGTTGCGGAATATCATAGAGAAGGTGGAAGATGAACTGTGGTTTTGGGATACAGAACTGCTGGTGCGTGCACAGCGGGCGGGTTATAGGGTAAAAGAATTCCCGATAAAATGGGATGAAAAAGGGGATACGAAGGTAGAAACCTTTAAGGACGGGCTTCGCATGTTCTCTAAGATTATCAAATTGTACTATCAGCTTAGGTAGGCGGGAGACGAAAAGGAAGAATAGATAAAAAAAGTCAATCAGTATCGCTTTTCCTCTTTGTTCCTGTTAATTTTTACCGGTACCGTTACCTTCACCCGCTTCTTAAGTACAGGAACTAATCGTTTTATTTCTATCTCGCCCCCTTGCTCCATTGTATACTCATTGATCGGCATATTAGGGGATTTACCATTCACTTCATATATATAAAAACCCTCCTCACCGTCTATTGATGCTATGAACTCTTTATCTCCTACCTTCTTTATTCCTACCCCGGAAACGTCCTTTAACGCATCCAGTATGCTTGTTCCTTTTCGCGCTTCTATTTCATAATCCTCGCTAAACGTCTCCATTGCATCATACAGCTTCGCCCTGTTCACCGTTAACACGTGCGTCTTACCGAATGTTTTGCGGTTCACCAGTTCAGCCCCCTCTAAGATTCTGACGTGCTTCGCAGCCACGGGCACCGATATGCCCAATGCTTTTGCCAGCCCGGATACATGATAATCGGTCTTCATCAAAAGCTTCAGCATCTCCATCCTCGTTTTACTACTCAATGCTTTGAATATCATCATCTTTTTGTAACCGTGCCATCTTCTTACACTTAACTTTATGAGTCGTTTGGGTTATAATCCTTTGCTGTGATATAACTCCTCAGCCAACCTCTTTATATAACTCTTACCTTTTCCCCCCTCTTCTAACTTCTCCCCCCATCCGTTTGGAATTACTCCGTCGCCATAATAAGCACCGCTTATCGCACCCGTCATAGCTCCTATCGTATCAGTATCGCCACCCAAGCTTACCGCATAGGTAACACTATCATTAAAATGGTCAAAGCGGAGAAATGAATAAATAGCGGTAGGTACAGAGTTAAATGCCGCTTCTCCGTTACCTAACCCAACGATAATCTCCTTTCTATTTGCATCTTTAGCCAAGAGTATCTCCATTCTTCCTATCTTCTCCTTATAAACGTCATGTTGAACAAACTCCTTCAGCTCGAACAGCATATCCTCTTTTTGCCCACGCACCGCTAAAGCGATGGCGAAAGCCTGTAAAGCTGCACCTTCTTTGCCAAGCTCGTGCGAATGCGTGATAATGCTTGATTTATGCGCTATTTCCCTCAGCGCCTCTGCATTATCATAATAAAAGAGCCCCACGGGAGCAATTCGCATCGCGGCACCATTTCCGTATGAGCCTTTTCCACCAAACAGTTTTCCCGATGCCTCTTCCCAACTCTCTCCCTCACGTATCCTTTTTAATGCCTCTTTAGATCCCGGCCCGTATCCTCGCTTCTCATCATAATTATGGACGAACGTACGTGCCATCGCCGCACCGTTAAAACCTTTATTCTTTATTAATGACTCGGCAACACCTATCATCATCTCCGTATCGTCCGTGTAGCGACCATAAACCATTTCCCATCCTTTTCCCTCGGGATACACCGAACGCACCTTCTCCATGCTGCATCCCTCCACAGGAGCGCCTAATGCGTCTCCTACAGCACTGCCTATAAGTGCACCCGTAAATTTGGATTTTAGGTCCACCTTCACCGTTAAACCCTCTTTTTCTTTCACTTTCACTTACGTATATTAATCGCTCTACTATGGCAAGCAAAGAACAGCGGTAAGCTCGTCATTCAGCTCATCCATCGCTCTTTATATAGCTATAGTTGGTTAACAAATAGTTAATGAGGGGAAAGTCTGGCTCTGATAAACATAAAGCGATATTGTTGATATGTGATGGTCTGGGAGACCGCCCATCTGTAGATGGAAAGACTCCGTTGCAAGCTGCTTATACGCCTAACTTGGATGAACTCAGCGAAGCTGGAATAAACGGGTTGATGGACGTAATATCGCCGGGAATCGTGCCCGGGAGCGATACTGCTCATCTCTCACTCTTTGGGTATGACCCTTACACGTATTATCCGGGTAGAGGAGTATTTGAAGCGCTTGGTGCGGATATGGACCTGCATAAAGGAGACGTTGCATTTAGGGGTAATTTTGCTACCGTGGATGGGAACATGCGAGTTATAGATCGAAGAGCAGGTAGAAAAGGGAGTAAAAAACTGGCAGAAGTACTAAACGGGCTTGAAATAGACGGAGTTACGATCTCTCTGGAAAATACCACTCAGCACCGATGCGCAGTGATAATGAAGGGCGAACAGCTCTCACGCTACGTCTCTGATGTGGACACCCATGAAGCAGGGGACTTTGTGCAGGAATGTAAACCGCTTAAAGACGGTGAAGCTGAGCGAAAGACCGCATCCATCGTGAGCAAATTCGTCAAGCTGAGTTACGAGCTACTCAATAAGCATCCTCTAAATGAGGAAAGGAGACAGAAGGGAGGACTGCCTGCAAACATCATATTACTACGAGGTGCGGGCAGCTATGAGAAAATAACTTCGATACGAGAACGATTTGGCTTTAGCGCTGCTTGCGTAGCAGGCGCTTCGCTTTATAAAGGCGTTGCGAAATATCTCGGTATGACTATCATTCCTGTTGAAGGTGCGACCGGCAAGTCTGACACGAACTTACACAATAAGGCAGAAGCCGCTTTACAGGCATTGGAGGAGCATGATTTCGTCTTTGTTCATGTGAAGGATATTGATAACAACGGGCATGACGGCAACTTCGAGGGAAAGAAAAATATCATCGCGAGGGTGGACGAAGAGCTTGTAGCACGGCTAAAAGATGCTGATGCTTACATTGCAGTTACCGGAGACCATAGCACGCCTGTAACAATAAAAAGACATAGTAGTGACCCTGTACCACTGCTCATAAAAGGAGAAGGGGTCAGAAGAGATGACGTAAATAAATTTGATGAAATTTCTGTCGCTTCCGGCGGGTTATGCAGGATAAAGGGTGTTGATTTGATGCCTATTTTGTCAGATTTTATGGGTTATTATGTGATGTACGGGACGTGAAGAGGTCGGATAATATGCCCTATGAAATCGTCATACCTGATAAAATCCGGCGCATAATAAATAGACAAGAAGTTGGACACGCACCTAAAGGAGAGGCTGTATAAGAAGCTTCTAAAACTTGGATATGTGCCGCATTCTTATGCTAAGCCATTACG
The DNA here is from genome assembly GCA_030611045.1 of Methanosarcinales archaeon. GTDB lineage: Archaea > Halobacteriota > Syntropharchaeia > Alkanophagales > Methanospirareceae > JACGMN01. The sequence goes on along the minus strand of JAUWQN010000042.1, from coordinate 9,691 downwards.
CTATCCCTTAACCGGTATATGGGAAATCTATTTTGAGAAAAGATGGAGAGTGCTTTTTGAGATACATGAAAACGAGAATATAATTGTTATCGTTGGATTTAAGCATAAAAACGAAATGCGTTAATCTTTGCTCTTGCTTTCTTTTATTTGGGCCATCAATTCGGGGTCTGAAAGAACTTCAAGCGTTGATTTCATAGACTCGTACTCATCCGAAGATATGGTTATCCAGCGCGCCTTATGCTCTCCGAATGCTTCTATTTCATTCATGTTCTCAATCAATGATACATTATTACTCTGGACTATATTTAAACTTTGCTTGATTGAAAATGTATTCTGACTATTCCTCCAAACCAAGCTGCTATCTTAAAAATAGCGACAAGCTATTCACGAATAAAAGACGTTGACGCATACATTGCAGTTACCGGAGATCATAGCACGCCTGTAACAATAAAAAGACATAGTAGTGACCCTGTCCCGGTGGTTATAAAAGGTGAGGGTGTTAGGATAGATGACGTGAATAAATTTGATGAAATTTCTGTCGCTTCTGGCGGGTTGTGTAGAATTAAAGGTGTTGATCTAATGCTGATATTTCGTCCATGCGCTTTGCCGCTTCGTTCAACCGTCTGCTAACCTCCACGAGTCCAATCTCCTCCGCTTCTCTCGCAGCCTTCCTGAAACTTCCCGCATGCTCGTTATTATGCTCTATCCAATGCGTTAATTTCTTCTGTAATCGAAGAAACCGCTCCTCCTCCTCATCCATGGCCTGGCCTTATCCTTCCTATTTTTTCCTTTTGGATTTGGTGGTAGTATTTGTCATTGTGATTTTTTCTATCACGTTCCAAAATCCCAGGAGCTGAGATATTTCTTCTGCTCCTCTGTCAGTTCCTCTATCTCGACGCCCAGTGATGCCAACTTCAATTTAGCTACTTCCTCATCTATCTCCTTCGGCACGGGATATACTTCATTTCGCAGTTTATCGTGATTCTCTACAATGTGCCGCACACATAACGCCTGGTTTGCGAAGCTCATGTCCATCACCTCGGGCGGATGTCCGAATGCACATGCCAGATTTACCAGTCTGCCTTCGGCGAGTAAATATAACCTTCTACTATCCCGCATTACATACTCAACCACGTCTTCCTTTACTTCGTTTGTTTCAATTGCAAGTTCTTCGAGGTCAGGAATGTTTATCTCCACATTGAAATGCCCGGAATTTGCTATGATGGCTCCATCCTGCATCACCTCAAAATGTTCCCGTCTTATCGCCGAGATATCTCCCGTCACAGTGATAAAAAGATTCCCGATTTTTGCCGCTTCCTTCATCGGCATTACTGCATAACCGTCCATAACGGCCTCAAGAGCCTTCCTCGGATTCACCTCGACTACAACAACACTTGAGCCAAGACCTTTTGCTCTCAGAGCAACACCCCTACCACACCAGCCATATCCAACCACGACAACCGTCTTCCCAGCAAAAAGGAAGTTTGTCGCATTCATTATCCCATGAAGGGTTGACTGACCCGTTCCGTATCGGTTATCGAACATCATCTTCGTCTCAGCATCGTTCACTGCGATAACCGGAAATCTCAGCCTTCCTTCGGCTGAAAGCGCCCTTAACCTTATTACCCCAGTTGTTGTCTCCTCACAGCCGCCCTTAATTCCTTCAAGACTTTTCTCATGAACTCTCGCGATTGTATCTGCCCCATCATCGAGGGTCACATCAGGATCAATCTTTAACGCCTCGTCCAGGCATTCATAATACTCCTCTTCATTCTCGCCTCTGAAGGCATATACGTTTATTCCATCATCCGCAAGTGCAGCCGCGACATCGTCCTGTGTACTGAGTGGATTCGAACCAGTTAATGCTATTTTTGCACCACCTGCACGCAAGGTTAAGATAAGGTTTGCCGTTTCTACCGTAACGTGGAGGCATGCCGCGATCTTCACGCCCTTCAGCGGTTTCTCTTTTTCGTATCTCTCTCGTATGATCTGTAGAACGGGCATCTGTCTTCTTGCCCATTCTATGCGCTTCTTTCCATTATTCGCAAGGCTTATGTCCTTAATGATAAAATCTTTCATCATGCCACCTTCAGTTATGTTGCTGACTGATGGATACTACTATAATAAAAACCTTTTTATCTTCTTATACGTTATTCGAGAAGTGAAGGTAAGTGAGTGTGTAGGAAGGTAAGGGGAAAATAGAACATGATTGTAAAAGAGGTACTCAATGAAAGCGTCTTGACGCTTGCTGAAGCTAAGGAAATATTAACACTTCAGAAGACAAGTGGCGAGGAGACGAAAAAGAAAGAAGGGGAGGAAGAGGCGGAGATAAGGTATGAGCGAAGAAAGGCCACTGAGCATACAACAAAGTTTGCTAAAGGTGGCGCGAAAGAGTCAAGGGCTCTGATAAACGAGCTGCTCGGATTAGCAAAAATGAAAGATGGGATAGCTATACGGATTGCTGATTTGATGCCGAAGAGCCCCAACGAGGTGCGGGCAATCTATGCGAAGGAACGATTTACACTTACCGAGGCGGACATAGAAGGAATACTCGATTGTGTTGCGAAGTATGAATGATTGAAGTGGGATGTGAGGTTAAGCCTTTCTGGGGGGGAGAATGGATGAGAGGGTATGAGTATGAGAGAAGGGGTAGGATAGAGAAGGGAAGGGGGGAGGTAAGGCAAAAGAGACGGGAGACGCATGCACGAGTCCTTGATTATTTACCCTACGGACATCCTGAAGACTCTCGACCAGTCTATCAGAAGAAACCACTTGTTCATGCAGTTGGCGAAGATCAATTCGTCCTGATGGAACTTTCACCAAAGAAGGATCAGATTCCCGCGGTGTATGACCGTGCATATATAGGTGAAGGCGAGCGGGAAGTAATAGACCACGTAACCAAGCGATTGAGATACAAGGAGTTAACGCCGACGGCGAAGGTGGAACTACCATACGTATTGGAGATAATAGTAAAAGAGAATGAAGAACGGTTCATGAAGGCATTTAACGACGCAAAGCCCATCACCACGAGATTACATACCCTCGATTTGCTACCCGGGATCGGGAAGAAATTGATGTGGGCGATAGTGGAAGAGCGTAAGAAAGGAGCGTTTTCCGGCTTCGAAGACCTTACTAAACGCGTTAAAGGACTTCATCATCCTGAAAAGATACTTGCAAAGCGAATAGAGGAGGAAATAACAGAGGAGAACACCAAATACAAGCTTTTTACGTCGTAAGCTAACTAGCGCTTTCTTTAAAGGTATGTGTATCCCCTCATGCGACAGTTCGGAAGTAATTCGTCTCTGCGCAGATAGAAGCGATGTTGAGGGTGGTTGGTGTTACAGTGTGAAATTTGTAAACGCTTTTTTGCCTTACTAAATTAAATCTATTATTGATTCCAATAAAATCACGTCTATTTCATCTTTTAATTTTTCAAAATCAGAATACTTGGATCATTAAGATTGCGCCATACTTGATAGATGTTAGTATCAAAAGCGTATGTGAACTCCCAGCGCTATGCAAAGGTTATGGTGCACGCGTTCCCGAATGCTACGCCAATGCGACGGCTCAGAAGTAATTTCTCTCTGTGCAGATGGATGCGATGCTGAGAGAGATTGGTGCCAGCGCCAACCATAAAAAACAAAGAAAAAGAAGAGGTTTAAAAAATGATCGCAGAATATGATTTTAAAATCTAAATTCCCCGTATACTGTTATTCTAAGAGTAGATTAAAAATATTCCGTAAACTTTATATAATCGTCTTTTGAACCTTACTCTCACTGATGAAAAAGAAGGTTAAGGAAAGAGGGCTGGGTACGGTGCTTCACGTCATGGATAAAAAGTTGATTGTGAAGAGTGGTAAGCTAAAAGTAAAGAAGGTGATCAATTCCATAGTCGTAACAGAGGATAAAAGGAAAATAGGAAAGATTTACGATGTTTTTGGGCCTGTTAATCGCCCTTACGTAGGCATAACGATATTTGGAGGATTGAAAGGAGAGGAACTGAAAAAGCTTGTGCATAAAAAATTGTACGTTCTCTGATTGATTGAGGTGAAGGAGGTGGCGAAAGTAGATGCCTGAAAAGAATGGCGCAGAAAGCGTTGGGGAGGCACGGAGGAGATCAGAGGTAGATAGAGAACGTTTACAGATGCTTAGTGAACGCCAACGACGAAAGAGATTGGGCGCAGCAATAGGAAAGCAGCGTTTACACGCACAAGAGGAGATAGACCGATTGTCATCATTGCTTTCTATACCTGAGCAAACGAGAGAAGGCAGCCAAGCAATATACCGTGAAGCGTGGGAGAATGATTTGATTCATGGACGTTCAATAGAGAAGATACTGGCTGCATCTATTTACATGGCGTGTCGCACACATAATGTGCCGAGAACGCTTGACGAGATAGAAAATGCAACAAAGGTAGGTAGGAAGGATATAATAAAGACTTGCAAGTTATTGGCAAAGAGGCTCGGTGTGAGGCTTGCCCCATCATCTCCTCTGGAGTATGTGAGCAGATTTTGTGCTAAACTGAATTTAGAGAAGCATGTAGAGGAACGTGCACGGGAGATAATAAATGAGGCGTTGGAAAAGGATATAACAAGCGGAAGAGGCCCTACGGGCATAGCGGCATCGGCGATTTACATAGCTGCAATCTTATGTGACGATAGGAAGACGCAGAAAGATGTCGCTGAGGCCACCGGTGTCACAGAGGTGACTTTACGTGTACGGTACAAAGAGTTAGCAAGAGAATTAGGAATAAAAGCAGAGTAAACTGACGGACGCTTATAACTGTGTAAAAATCCCAATTACAAATAAGCCCTTACAGGGCTTGCGGGGTCGTGGGGCAGAGCTCCACACTACCAAATCCCAAGGAAGAGGAAAACACCTTTAAATGTTTCTTTGGTAAAGCTTTCTTTTTTAAAGAAAGGTTTTTGGTAGTATTGGTATGTATTGGAATCTGGGATTTTCTAAGGAGTTGCGTTGAGCAGATCAGATGGAAAAATTTGAGGTGATCCCTGCGGTAGACTTAAAGGGTGGCAGATGTGTCCAACTGCGGCAGGGTAAAAAAGAAGACGTGATATTCTCTTCAGTCGAGAATCCCGTTGAGATAGCGAAAAAATGGGTGGCGCAGGGTGCGAGCAGGTTACATATAATCGATCTGGATGCTGCGTTACAAGAAGAGCAGAATAATTTCGGGATGATTAAACGTATAGCAGAGTCAAAAGGAGTGCTGGGAAAAGTAAAGATTCAGGTGGGCGGAGGAATCAGGTCTTATGAAGTAGCGGTTAAGCTGCTCGGGATAGCTTCCGGTGTAGGCGTGGATAGAATAATTTTTGGGACTGCTGCGCTGAAATCGCCGCATCTTATAGAGACCGTAGCGGAGGAATTTTCTCCCGGACGAGTAATGGTTGCGCTGGATGTGATAAAAGGAAAAGTGACGATAGACGGGTGGCGAGAGGTAACAGGAATAGATGCAAAAGAAGCGGCGAAGCACGCAGAACGAATAGGTGCAGGTAATTTGCTGTTTACGAACGTAGACGTTGAAGGTTTGATGAAAGGCATAGAACCGAGAATTATAGAGGAGTTCGTAAGTTCGGTGAGCGTTCCGGTGGTGGTAGCCGGAGGAGTAAGCAGTGTTGAGGATGTGATACGAATAAAAGATGCGGGCGCAAGCGGAGTAGTAATAGGGAGCGCATTGTATAAGGGCAAAATCGAGTTTAAGGATGTGGTGAGGAACTTTTAGAACTTGTTTTTCTTTTCCGTAAAGGCTTTTCTTTTTTTAAAGAAAAGGGTTTATACGCCGCCGACAGGAATAGAACCAAAAGTTCAACGCCCCAACTCTTCTTCGGTCTTCAGAAATTCTTGTAACTTTTCGCCAACTTCAGGGTGCTGCTCGACAATTTTGAAGAATTTTATCAAAAATTCCATATAACGCGCATCGTATTTTCTCAATTCTAAAGTGTGTTTTATGCAGTATTCTACCACCTGGCTTCGGTTAGCTCCTATCTGCTTCGTCTTTACCGCTGCCTCCACCGCTTCAAATATTCCCTTTTCGATGGATATTGTGAATTTTTCCTTCATAGTTGGTATTTGAAACGAGAGTATATAAAGCTTCACACCATCGCATAAATAGTAACCCTTATATACCCCACCCATATTCTTTATGTGAGTATGGCAAAGTATGAAAACGTCGTACTTTGGATGTGATAACAAGGATGGAAAAAAAAGCGATTCATGCAAGGATTGATTTGGAAGAAAACGATCCGCTGACCGCAAAAGCACATAAAATTAAAGCGGAACTCGGCGTGAAAGCGTGGGCAGAGATGTTGAGGGTGCTTGTAATGAGACATAAATTGAAAAAGGGGGGCGATTAAGATGGTGGACCTGAGCGGTGAGGTGAAACGAAAGCTACAAGAACTCTATGAGAAGTACGCCGACATGTGCGATAATGCGGATGAGCTCGCAGAGCCTTTACGCAGCATTGCGCGATTTGTGAAGAAAGAAGGATCAACGGTGATCTTATGAGCACTGAAAAGGAGGATATGCTACTTCGATTTCTGCGGAGACAAGGCTACACTTACGCGGGAGCCATAGCGAAAATAGATGAAGTGAAGCTAAAAGAGAAGGCTTTAGTATGAAAGTCAAATTGCAGAAGGCGACTGTCACTGCGATCAATATCAAAGAGGCAATTAAACTTACGATTGAGATTGATGAGATTTCCGCTGATGATCTCGTAGAACTCTGCAAGCTGAGAAATACCGACGTATCGCTTACCTTCTCCAACAGTCAGACGCAGCTGCCGAACGAAGAAGTGAAAACTGTGCTGGACGAGAAAGCTGCGGAACGACTTAAGCAAGCAGCTGCGGAACTCCGGTCCGAAGAAGAGACACCTAAGGTGGAAGTGCAAGCGTGGGAGTGAACATGGCTAAATATCTCCGAGTGAAAGTCATCAACGGCATCCGTTTAGGACTGCCTGAAGTGATTTCCGAAGAAGTAGCATTGGACGCCCTTGAGGAAGCGTGGGATGATGCAGACTTGCTACTCGATGAAGGGGAACGGCTGAGCTGTGGCGGGTATCTGTATTGGAAAGAAGAATGACCGCACGATCCAAGGGCGACCTACACGAACGAGAAGCAGTTGAGATATACACTCATACCGGCTGGACGGTTTTTCGACCGCAGAAGACATCGAAATATGGCACTCAGGACATCTTCAATATGTTCGATTTCTGCGCCGTGAAAGACGACTATTTGCATTTCGTGCAAGTGAAGACAAACTCAACGCGAGGTTTTCTGAAAAAGCTGAAAGCATGGCGAGAAGCGCATCCAGTTCCAGGCGTGCAGTGGGTTCTCATGGTTCGGCTCGACGCGCGTAGGCATAAAGAGAAATGGAAGGTGTATTAACGCTGATTCACTCTAAAGCCGGAACCACATGGCAAGGTAAATGTCCTCATTTACTATCCTCTGGCGGAGAAATGGGTTAGGTGTTGATAAAAAGGAGTGGAAAAGAATGAGTGAAGAAAAAGACAATCCCGAATACAGAAATACGCACCCACACGCAGAAGCAGAAATTGCTCGCACTATTTACGCTGGAGAATATGAAGCTCAAGATGGTGGAACGATGGATTTCTGGGATTCTCTGAGTTCAAAAAGGAAGGAATATTGTGTATGTCTCGTGGATGAAATCCTAAGCTTGCCGCGTTGGGCGAATTGGGAGGAGCCATAAGATGCCTTTTTCAAAATGTTATGTCTGTAGAAATAAATGCGTCTGCCTTGATTATGAGGATTTTATCGCGCGTGGTATTGACGGATGTGACGATTACGAATTTGAAGAGAAGGCGGAGATGTATTGAGAATGATATTTAACGTTCCGGGACACATTGAGCAGATTCGTAACGGGCTATATCAAATCTTCACAGATAGAAACGGCAATCCAACATCAATCGTAAAAACGCAGACCCGCAGATTAAACAGGGGCATCTACAAAGTCGGCAAGGATTACGCGGTGCAATCAAAGCGAGGAGCGAAGGCAGAGCCGGATATTAGGATAGTGATGGATAGGATATGGCACGAACAGATCGCAAGACCACTCGACTTGAGGCTGCTTCCTTCTTTTAATGTGATCTCCGTAGAGGACGCACGGGCGGAAGGCGGATACACACCTGAAGATTTTGAGATGCTTTTCAGAGAACTCAATCCGAAATGGGACGAGACAGAAGGGCGATGGGCATTTGAGTTTCACGTTATAGCGGTGCGGAAATGAACAAACAAGGCATTAATGGGATTGGTTGGTGTGATTTCACATGTAACCCCGTTAAAGGGCTCTGCCCGGTCGGCTGCGATTATTGCTACGCTCGCAGAATCTACGAACGCTTTCACTACGATCCCACTATCCGCCTCGATGAGAAGGAACTCTACGCCCCGCTCAAATTGAAGAAACCCTCCAGAATATTTGTTGGGTCTACGATAGAATTGTTCGGCAACTGGGTCCCTGACAAATGGATAGAGGATATACTCAGCGTAGCTTTCTATGCCCCGCAACATATTTTTCAGTTTTTGACGAAGTTTCCACAGGGGATCGAAAAGCTTTCCTTTCCCAAGAATTGTTGGTGTGGCGTTACAATCGAGGATGATAAACACTACGCTCGCGTTTATGCACTCCATTGGGCTAATGCACCGGTCAAATTCATTTCATTTGAACCGCTTCACAGTGGTATCCAGTTCGATCCTACCGACCTTGACGACATCAACTGGATAATCATCGGTGCAGAAACCGACAATCGTAAAGGCAAAATTACACCGAGGGAAGAATGGATTCAGGGTATCGTTGATCGGGCGGACAAATGGAACGTGCCAGTATTCATGAAAGACAACCTCAACCCTTACTGGCCAGGCAAGCTGAGGCAGGAGTTCCCCTCAAATGCGGGTCATTGACCTCTATTGCGGTGTCGGCGGATCCACGCTCGGCTACAAGATGGCTGGCTTCGACGTCATCCTCGGTGTGGATATTGATGAAATCGTGCTGAAATCATATCATGCTAATCATCCGGAAATCGAGATTTGGCAAAAGGACATTATGCAACTCAAAGCTGAGGATTTGCCCAAAGGTGCTGACGTCATTCTTGGCAGCACACCCTGTACTTCATTCAGCATCGCCAATTCGAAACGCACTTGTGATATGGCACTCACATACCACTTTCTCAAAATCATTTCCGACTATAAGCCGAAATACTGGATGCTTGAGAACGTTCCCGGACTTGCTCCATTCTTGCATGGTGCGAACTATAACATTCTCAATGCCGCCGACTACGGCGTGCCACAACGAAGGAAACGATGTATTGCAGGTAAATACCCTAAGCCAACACCTACTCATTTCGGGCATCGCAATCAAACGCTCGACAACGGCAATCTCAAGCCCTGGATTAGGTTTGGCAAGATTAAGCATCCTGATGGCGCGAGGATCGTTTCTAAGAAAGGTATACTTGATGCATTCACGCACACTAATAAGATGGGGCAGAAAGGACATAGTTTTGGCCTGCAAATCATAGATGATAAAGATATTGTTCCAACTATTTGCTCAACTGAATACCATGGCTTACGCAGCTCTTCGATTGTAGTTTGGGATGAGGGAAAACTCCGCAGATTATCCTGGCTTGAATGCGTCCGAGCGCAATCTTTCCCGGATGATTATATTTTC